>USEC01000005.1 GCA_900553595.1 uncultured Prevotella sp.
TAAATTAAAAATAATGGTCAAAATATTTGGATTTTAACATAGAAAGCGATTTGGGTTTAACTTTCTTATTTATCAATAAGCCGCAGCGGTAAAGTAGCTGTTATTTTATATTTTTCAGCAAAAACACGGCGCATGAAACACAACCACACACTTACACGCATTACACTCATTATGCTTTTATTCCGATCAATTCCTGCCACAGCACAATTCAAGCTCATCGACGAACAGGACGGCAAACCAGTTGCCGGTGCCTACATATTCAGCAACACGGGCAGCCTGTTGTGCGTCAGCAGCGGCGACGGCAGCGTGAAGAAGCTTGACGGCACTGTCACAATAAGCGACCTTGCACACGAAACAAAGACGGTGGACGCATCAAAGACCAGCGGCACAGTCAGCCTGAGCCCCAAGGCCTACACCCTGCCGAATGTGATGGTGAACCGAGCGGAGTATGTGAAACTGAGCGGGGCGTTCCGCGACATCTGCCGCAACAACGGCAAGACAATACTTTACCGCGAGGGACTGTCCGACTTCTACATCAACATGAAAACGGGAAAGATAAAACGGCGTGTGCGTGCATGCAGACAATACGAAATTCCGGGACTACGCAAACTCGTAAACTTCAACATTGCCATTCTCGGAGAAGCACGTTCCACCGACCTGTCACGCATACGGTACATAAAGCGCGACTCCGTGAGCGGCATCAGCGGCGACTCCACATTCTACAAGTCGCACTACGGAGGTAAAACAACCGACAGCGCAATAATATACATCGACACCCACCGCAGTGGTGTCTATCGCCACATCATCGACAACACGAAATACAGACGCAGCAACAACATGATGCACAAGACGAAGGTAAACCTGTGCGACTGGACCTTCACGAGCAAGGAGGAGACATGGAGCACACTCGTCTCTTTCAGAAAGATATACAATTATGATTACAAGCCGCTGCCAACAAAAGAATTCATAGCCGCCGAAGAGATGAGCGACTATGTGGTGACGGGCGTATGCACACTCACCGGCGAACAGGCGCAGACCGAAATGAAGGACCGAAACGAGACTGCCGACTTCACACTACCCGACTGTCTGCCAACCATCCCCTACGACATAGCGAAAGAGACACGGGGACTGGTAAGAAAGAAATTCTGGGAAATGTAGAAACGACCGAATGGCATACCCGCCGAAACAACGAAAATCCCTGGCACATACATAATGATGTGCCAGGGATTCTTGTTTTTATCGTAATCAGGCAAAGCCTGTCAAGGCATTGTCCTTTACTTTGTCATGTCGTTGAATGTTGCAACGCGGTTGAACTCAACCTGCTCGAAGAGCTTGTCTGTCGCACCCATACCTGTAGCCTTCAGACGGTCGGCAGAAATCTTGTACTTCTTGACGAGAGCCTGCTTTACAGCCTCAGCACGGGCGATGGAAATCTTCTCGTTGATTTCCTTTGAACCCTCCGGAGAAGCGTAGCCCTTGATTTCGACCTTGGCGTCCTTGTGGTTCTTCATGTAGTTGGCAATAAGTTCGATCGGAGCATACTGTGCTGCATCGATAGTGGTCTTTCCCTGACGGAAAAGCACTGTGGGCTGCAGGTTTGTAGCTGTTGCCGGCTTTACATATACGGGCTGGTTCTTCTTCTTGTTGCACTCGTCGAGAGCGTTCTGAAGGTCGGCGATAGTCTTGTCCTTGGCTGCAAGCTCTGAATCCTTGCCGTCAAGTTCACCGCGCAGACTGTTCACCTGTGCGTTGAGAGCGTCGATTTCCGACTGGTCGCGCAGGGTTGCCACAGTGAAGTTGTGCGAACCGTTGCTATTCTTGAACTTGTAAATCAAGCCGGCGTTGAGCTGCACGGCAGAACGGTTGAGGTTGTACTGCACATCCTGATAGCCGTCGCCATTGAGAGCGTAGTTGATAGAAGGCTCGATGTAGAACTGCCATGCCTTTTCCTTGCCGAGGTTGAAGGCGAAGTCGATGCCCACCTTTGATGTGAGGTTATCCTGCTTCCAGTCGCCTGTGGGGCTGCCGAAGCGGTGTCCCCAACCCATACCATAGAGAGCAATCACCTCAAAGTTGCGCGGTGTGCCTTTGTAGCCGCCGAACCAGTTGCTGAGGTTCACTGTTCCGAGGAGTGAGGTGTTGAGGTTGTTCACAAACGTACCGGTAGTGAAGCCGTTTGTAGTCTTGAAGTAGGCGTTGCTCTCCACTGCCAGACCGAACACCGGCGTGAAGTTGCGGCCGAGACGGATGCCGAAGTTAGGAGTGAGGTCCTGAGCCCAAGAAGCATGACCTGTAGCCTTTGTGGCCACGCCGGCGTTGATGCCGAGGTAGAAGTTGTCGAATGTCTTGCTTTCTGTCACTGTCTGCGCCGACACAGACACTGCCATCGCGGCAGCTGCGAACAATGCTGTAATCTTTTTCATAATTAATGTCGTTTTAAAATGATGCGAATACTAATCCGCTATATTAACTGCTTGCAAAATTAAGGAATTTTTGATTAATACCCCAAAAAATCCACTATTATTTTGAAATAACGAACACAGAAAAGGAACTTTATAGCAATCTTCTTAGCCCTTTTTATCATTTTCAATCCTTTTTGGCGACTATTGTGTGACAAAAGGGTCGCAGAATAGTGTGAGCATACTACAAAAAAAGGACTGGGAGCATCACTGCTGCCAGTCCCCAATAATTAGAGAGTTATAAAAAATTAAGTTTCTTTTTTACTGTATTCTTCATGCCGACGGCACATCAGTCCATCTTACGCATGATTTTCATACCCTCTTCCACGGCCTGCATGTTGAGAGGAATGAGTCCGTGGTGACGCTCAGGAAGCGTCTTGTAGAGAGCCTTGTTCAAGCCCTTGGTGCTCACGATGGGACACACTTTGAGCAGTCCGCCGAGCACAATCATGTTGAACACCTTCGAATTCTTCATCTCCGCAGCCTTGTCCATGGCATCGATGCGATAGACACTGATGTCCTTGCGTGTGGGCGGATTGATGATTCCGAAGCCGTCGTAGATGAGGATGCCACCCGGCTTCACCTTCGACTCAAACTTGTCGAGCGAAGGCTGGTTGAGCACGATGGCCACATCGTATTGACTGAGGATGGGCGATGAGATGCGCTCGTCGCTCACTATGACAGTGACATTGGCCGTTCCGCCTCGCTGTTCGGGGCCGTAAGCCGGCATCCATGTCACTTCCTTGTCTTCCATAAGTCCGGAGTAGGCAAGAATCTTACCCATAGAGAGCACTCCCTGTCCTCCGAAGCCTGCTATAATGATTTCTGCTTTCATAGGTTTGTCGTATCTTTTAAGTCGCCCTTAGGGTATTGTTTGAACATATTCTCTTCCATCCACTCGTAGGCTTTCACCGGACTGAGTTTCCAACCACTGTTACATGTGGCTACGATTTCCACCAATGACGAGCCTTTTCCCTCCATTGAGGCGGTGAATGCCTTCTTTATGGCAGCCTTGGCCTTGCGTATTGATGCTACGCTCTCCACGCTCTGGCGTGTCACGAAGCATGTGCCTGGCAGTGTCACCGCCATTTCCGAAAGGTTGAGCGGATAGCCGTGCAACTGCGGGTCGCGTCCGTAGGGGCATGTAGAGGTTTTCTGTCCGATGAGAGTTGTCGGTGCCATCTGTCCGCCGGTCATACCGTAGATAGCGTTGTTTATGAAGATGAGCGTGATGTTCTCGCCACGGTTGAGTGCGTGTATGCTCTCTGCCGTACCGATGCACGCCATGTCGCCGTCGCCCTGATAGGTGAACACGAGGCGATCAGGCCACAAACGCTTGATGGCGGTGGCAAGAGCAGGAGCGCGTCCGTGCGCAGCTTCATGCCAGTCGATATCTATGTAATTGTAGGCGAAGACCGCGCAGCCCACGGGACTTACGCCGACTGTCTTTTCCTGCATTCCCATTTCGGCAATGACTTCAGCCACAAGCTTGTGCACCATGCCGTGAGAACAGCCTGCACAATAGTGCATGTGGTTGTCGTTGAGAAGTTCCGGCTTGCTGTAAACCAGATTCTCGGGTGATATTATGTCGTTCATACCAATTTCTCCTTTAATACTTTAACCATTTCTTCGGGCTCAGGCACGATGCCGCCAAGTCGTCCGTAGTGTACAACGGGTGTTACACCGTTTACGGCGAGACGCACATCATCCACCATTTGTCCTGCATTGATTTCGGCTACGAGTACGCCTTTCACATTCTTTGCAGCAGCGGCGATTTCCTTTTCGGGGAAAGGCCACAGGGTTATCGGGCGCAGAAGTCCCACCTTGATGCCTTCTGCACGCGCCATTTCGATTGCCTTTTCAGCAATACGCGCTGCACTTCCGAATGCCACAATCATGTATTCGGCATCGTCCATATACTTGGTTTCGTAGCGGACTTCGTTGTCACGGATAGTCTGGTATTTCTCCTGCAAGTGCAGGTTGCGCTGCTCCATCACCTCAGGCTTGAGTTCAAGCGAAGTGATGACATTGATTTTGCGCATTCCCTTGCGACCGTTTGCAGCCCAAGGACACTCTTTGAGAATCTGTTCTTCGGTACGACGCGGCTTCATCGGTGGCAGCACCACCTTCTCCATCATCTGTCCTATCACACCGTCGCTGAGAATCATAACGGGTGTGCGGTACTTGAATGCAAGGTCAAAAGAGAGATCAACGAAGTCGGCCATTTCCTGCACAGAACTTGGAGCAAGCACGATGATGTAATAGTCACCGTTGCCACCGCCTCGTGTTGCCTGAAAATAGTCGCTCTGTGAAGGCTGGATTGTTCCCAAACCGGGACCTCCGCGCTGCACATTGACGATGACTCCCGGTACTTCGGCGCCTGCCATATAGGAGATACCCTCCTGCATCAGCGACACGCCGGGGCTCGACGATGATGTGAGCACCTTTTTGCCTGAACCGCCACCACCATAAATCATGTTGATGGAGGCCACCTCACTCTCTGCTTGCAGCACCACCATACCAGTGGTTTCCCACGGTTTCAGTTCGGCAAGCGTTTCAATAATTTCTGTTTGCGGAGTGATGGGATAGCCGAAATAGCCGTCCGCACCGCATCTGATGGCAGCGTGGGCAAGAGCCTCGTTGCCTTTCATAAGTTTTACTTCCTGTTCTGCCATAGCAATTAATCCTCCATCTTTTTCCTGTAAACCGTGATGCATCCGTCCGGACAAACGATTCCGCACGAAGCACAACCAATGCACTCTTCAGGATGCACAGCCTCTGCATAGGAGTAGCCGTGCACATTGACGGCCTTCCGGGCGAGGGCAATGACATCTTTGGGGCAAGCCACTACGCATAGCGAGCAGCCTTTGCAGCGGTCGGTATTGACCACTATGGCACCTTTGATTTTTCCCATGTTAGTAAGTTTTTTAAGTGAAACCGCATCGGCAGGTGAGCTTTCCTACTCATGAAGAGCGTATGGGCTGCGCAAGAGCAAACGCTGTCTCTATTTTCATTTAAGGGTTGTAAAAGTCCTTGCAATAGAAGCTGAGTATGTCGTCGAGCATTCTTTTGGCTTCAACAGCGGGCGACTCAGGGTCGAGTGCTATTGCTTCCAGATAGTTGTCGAGCGCATGCTTCCAGTCGCCTTTGCGACGATACTCGTTGCCAAGGTTGTAGAATTCTTCAGCTGTCACTTGTAATATTCCTTTTTATAAGCCGACAATGTGTTCTTCATAAGCGAGCAGATGGTCATAGGCCCTACTCCTCCCGGAACGGGAGATATGAACGAACATTTCGGTGCAACTTCATCATACTTCACATCGCCGTTGAGACGATAACCGCTCTTGCGGGTGGCATCGGGCACACGGGTGGTGCCCACATCGATGACAACGGCTCCTTCCTTCACCATATCGGCTGTAACGAAGTCGGGACGGCCTATCGCCGCCACCACGATGTCGGCTTTGGCGCATTCCTCCTTGATGTTTGCGGAGTGCGAATGGCACACTGTCACCGTGGCGTCGCCGTAGCGTTTCTGCATCATCAGCTGCGCCATCGGATTGCCCACGATGTTGCTTCTGCCGAGCACCACGCATTTCCTGCCGGAGGTCTGTATGCCGTAACGCTGCAAGAGCGTCATTATTCCGAGCGGAGTGGCGGATATGAAGCACGGCAGTCCTATCGCCAGACGACCCACATTGACGGGATGAAAGCCATCGACATCCTTGCGGTAGTCGATTGCCTCTATCACCTTCTGCTCGTCGATATGCTTCGGAAGCGGCATCTGCACGATGAATCCGTCGATGGATGCATCGCCGTTCAGTCTGCCGACGCAAGCCAAAAGCTCCTCTTCCGTCACATCGTCCTCATAGCGTATGAGTGTCGATTCAAAGCCACACTGCTCGCATGCTATAACCTTGTTCTTGACGTATGTCTCCGAACCGCCGTCGTGTCCCACCAGCACGGCAGCCAGATGCGGACGGCGTCCGCCTTCTGCCACGATGGTCTCCACCTCGTTTGCGATTTCCTGCTTTATTGCCGCAGCTGTAGCCTTACCGTCAATAAGTTGCATATTGTCTTTTTTATTTTAGAAATACGGTGGATACGGCGTTTTGCCTGCAAGTGAAAACCATGTGAACCAACGCTTCACTCAATCATGGCAACGGTTTCCCGCTCCTCCGGTTTCTGTATTTTCCGAATACTTAATTTAGAATTTCGGCATTCCGGGCATTCCTTTCATCTTGCCCATCATGCCTGCCATTTTCGCCATATTGGTGCCTGTCACCATCTTCATCATCTTGCGTGTCTGGTCGAACTGCTTTATGAGACGGTTCACATCCTGAATGTTTGTTCCGCTACCCTTTGCTATACGCATACGGCGGCTTTGGTTAAGAATTTCAGGGTTGGCACGTTCCTTCGGCGTCATGCTCTTTATTATGGCCTCAATTCCCTTGAATGCATTGTCGTCTATATCAACATCCTTTATGGCTTTGCCCACTCCCGGAATCATTGCGGCAAGGTCCTTGAGGTTACCCATCTTCTTTATCTGTTCAATCTGTCCGAGGAAATCGTTGAAATCGAACTTGTTCTTCTGTATCTTCTTTTGCAGACGGCGTGCCTCTTCCTCGTCGAACTGCTCCTGTGCGCGTTCTACAAGGCTCACAATGTCGCCCATTCCGAGTATTCGGTCGGCCATGCGTGAGGGGTGGAACACATCGATTGCCTCCATCTTCTCGCCTGTTCCGACGAACTTGATGGGTTTTGTCACTACCGTACGGATGGAGAGTGCGGCACCGCCGCGTGTGTCGCCGTCGAGCTTTGTGAGCACCACTCCGTCGAAATCCAGGCGGTCGTTGAACTCCTTCGCGGTGTTCACGGCGTCCTGTCCTGTCATAGAGTCCACGACGAAGAGTGTCTCATCGGGATTGATGGCGTTCTTGAGATTGTAGATCTCGGTCATCATTTCCTCATCGACAGCAAGTCGTCCGGCAGTATCGACGATTACCACATCGTAGCTTTTGGCCTTGGCTTCACGGATAGCGTTGTTTGCTATCTCCACCACGTTCTTGTTGTCGGGTTCTGAATAAACGGGTACGCCAACCTGCTCGCCTACGACCTTGAGCTGGTCGATGGCTGCGGGACGATAGACGTCGCACGCTACGAGCAGCGGATTCTTGTGCTGTTTATGCTTGAGCATGTTGGCAAGTTTTCCGCTGAAGGTGGTCTTACCAGAACCTTGGAGTCCGCTCATGAGCACGATTGAGGGACGGCCGTTGAGACGCAGCTCTGCCGCTTCGCCTCCCATGAGTTCCGCCAGTTCGTCGTGTACAATCTTAACCATAAGCTGACTTGGCTTCACCGCCGTGAGCACATTCATTCCGAGTGCCTTTTTCTTGACAGTGTCGGTGAATGATTTCGCCACCTTATAATTAACATCGGCATCGAGCAACGCGCGTCTTACATCTTTCAAGGTCTCGGCTACGTTGATTTCCGTAATCTTGCCTTCACCTTTCAGAATCTTGAAACTGCGTTCCAGTCTGTCGCTTAAATTTTCGAACATATCTAATTCAGAATTTTAATTTGTTATTGTAAAAGTACAGGAGCTGTCTGTTCCGGTCCGCCCGCCGTCTCCGCCCACTCTGCATACCATGCATTTTAAGGTGTGCGCCGACACCTGTCGCGGAGCCTTGGCGTCTGTGCCGATTTCCGTATCGCACGAATCGCTCCCTCATACTGCAAAAGTAAACAATAATTGACGAAACAGAAAGACATCTGTAAGTTATTTAATGTATTTTAAAACTGTTTCCGCACAAAACGCCCATTCACCGGCAAAGTATGCCGTAAAACAATGCGCATTATGTCAGTCGAAGCCCGACAGAGCTGCCAAACTCATGCCAGCATCACATTGCCGTCCTCGGCATAAACCGCCTCTTCGCTGATGAGGCACTCGAGAGCCTCACCAAGCACATCGCGCGGGATGCCGAGCGAAAGAAGCGAGGCAGCGGCATGGGGCTGTCCGTCGGCGAGGAATGCGAGTATGGCCGACCTTGCCTGTTCCGAACGCGACTCCTTCACGGCTGTCTTCATGCGTGCGGCACACACGTCGCAGTGTCCGCAATCGGTAGTCTTCTCCTCGTCGAAGTATCGCAGGAGCTGGCGGCTGCGGCACACCTCGCTGTTGGTGGCATAGCTCACCACAGCCATGATGTTCTTTTCGAACTGCATCTTGCGGTCCTCATAGACCGAAGGTGGTATCACGAGCAGAGAAGTCTCCACACGGTCTGTCAGATAAGTGATTGTGGGCATACGGCGCTGCGGAATGAAATGCACTATGCGGCGCATGCTAAGTCCCTTCAGCACGAGATAGACCTGCTGCGTAGTGAGTCCCGCCTTGCTTGCTATGTTGTCCTCGTTGATGAAGACATAGTCCACAAAAAGTCCCGAATAGTTTCTCAGCATGGTCATTATGACGGCATCCTCTATGGGCGAAAGGTCAGTGAGACGGTAGAGTTGGTCGCGGTCGAGCGTGAAGCGCAGGCGTGCCTTCACATCGGGGTCGGCATCGTAGTCGAAGTAGCCGGCATTGCTCAGCACGCGCAATGCCGAATCGACGGTGAGCGGATAATGATGGAATGCGCGACAGAACTTGTCGATGTCGAAAGCAAAGATGTGCCCTCCCCCACTGCCTGTGCCTATCTGGAAGAAGTAGGCAATGTGCTCATAGATGTCGGCGATGAGCTGCTTGGGCGGATATTCGTTGTCGATGCGCCGTTCAAGCTTGCGATGGTCGGACGAATTATAAAGCAGTACGGCATACGACCTGCCGCCGTCTCTGCCGGCACGCCCCGCCTCTTGAAAGTAAGCTTCAATGGAACTCGGACAATCAATGTGTATGACAAGGCGCACATCGGGTTTGCCTATGCCCATGCCGAAGGCGTTTGTTGCCACCATGACGCGTTTCTGTCCGTCGCTCCACGCCTTCTGCCGTTCGTCCTTCACGGAGTTTTCGAGTCCGGCATGATAGAATGTTGAACTGATGCCGTGCTCCTCAATGAACTTGCTCACCTCCTTCGAGCGGTTGCGGCTGCGCACATAGACGATGGCGCTGCCGGCGACGGAGTTGAGGATGTGCATCATCTCGTCGGGTTTGTTCATGGTCTGGCGCACTATGTACGACAGGTTGCTGCGCTCGAAACTCATGCGGAACACGCACTCCCTGCGGAATTCGAGGCGTGCCTGTATGTCGGCTATCACCTTTGAAGTGGCGGTGGCGGTGAGGGCGAGCACGGGGACGTCGGGCTTCAGGCGGCGTATGTCGGCTATATGCAGATAGGACGGGCGGAAATCGTAGCCCCACTGACTGATGCAGTGTGCCTCATCGACGGTTATGAAGCTCACGTTGATGCGGCGGAGCTTCACCTTGAAGAACTCCGACGCGATGCGTTCCGGCGACACATACAGTATCTTGGTGTTGCCCATGATGCAGTTGTCGAGCGTCGTCACCGTCTCGCGGCGTGTCATACCCGAATAGATGGCTGCCGCAATGATGCCACGCCGCCGCAGAGCCATGACCTGATCCTTCATGAGGGCTATGAGCGGCGTTATGACGATGCACACGCCCTCCTTGGCAAGGGCAGGCACCTGGAACGTGAGCGATTTGCCGCCACCCGTCGGCATAAGCCCCAACGTGTCGTTGCCCTCGGCTATGCTGCGTATGATGTCGCGCTGGATGCCACGAAAATCAGCGTAGCCCCAGTTGTCGTGCAGAATCTTCAGATATTCTTTCTCGTCGTAGCCCGGCATGGTTGTTTTATGGGTTAAAAAGGATTGAAATTTCAGTAGGTTTTCAAACAAGGCTTCTTTGCATTGCAAACAAGACTTCTTTGTTCTCTAAACAAGACTTCTTTACATCGCAAATAAGCCTTGTTTGAAAACGAGGTAAAAAGGCTATGTCTGAAAATAAAAATTGCTGTGACACGAAACCGCATGATTCCCTGTCACAGCAATGAATTATGTTCAGATTTCATCCTCTTCCGTTGGTCGTATGTCCTCAATCTGGAGCTGCACCAGATTGCGCTTGAAAACGTTGTCCTCAAGTGTATAAGCAATGTCGAAACTGCGCTTCGACTTGATGTATCTTGCCGACGCGCTCTGCCCGAAGGCTATTCCATTCACCACATCGCTCGACTTTGAATCGACTAATTCGAGCTTGATATGCTCCTGTTCGCGACCCACTACCTTGCTTGTGCCGTAGTCATAGACACCGACAGTGCAGAACACCGGCTTTGTGTTGCACGGTCCGAATGGTGCGAAACGCTTCAGGTCGTTATGCAGACGCTTCGTGATGTCCTTGAAATCAATCATGGCATCAATGCGCAGGTTGGCCTCCGTCTGTTCCGGCTGTATGTGTTCATCTACATATTGCTGGAAGCGTTTGCGGAAAGCAGGTATGTCGTCCCAGCGCAGGGTGAGTCCGGCAGCGTAGGTGTGGCCGCCGAAATTCACGAGCAGGTCGCGGCAACTCTCTATCGCCGAATACACGTCGAAGCCCGTGACACTGCGTGCCGAGCCGGTGGCGAAGTCGCCGTCGCGTGTGAGAACCACCGTCGGACGGAAGTAGATTTCCGTCAGTCGGGAAGCAACAATGCCTATCACGCCCTTCTTCCAGTTGGCATCGTAGAGCACGATGGACGACTGGTGGCGCTGACTTTCAAGGCGCGACACGATGTGGTTGGCCTCCTCTGTCATCTGTTTGTCAATGTCCTTGCGCTTTTCGTTGTAGCAATCGATGTGCTTCGCCTTGCAGAGTGCGCTCGAAAAGTCCTTCTCCACGAGCAGATCCACGCTCTCCCTGCCGCTCTCCATACGTCCCGACGCATTGATGCGCGGACCTATCTTGAAGATGATGTCGCTCATGGAGAGTTCCCGTCCGTTGAGTCCGCAGATGTCGATGATGGCCTTCAGACCTATGCTCGGATTCTGGTTGAGAATTTTCAGACCGTGGTATGCCAGTATTCGGTTCTCGTCTGTCACGGGAACGATGTCGGCAGCGATGCTCACGGCACACATGTCGAGCAGCGGGATGAGGCGCGAAAAGGGTATGCCGTTGTTCTTTGCGAAAGCCTGCATGAGCTTGAATCCCACGCCGCAACCGCACAGATGCTTGAACGGATAGGTGTCGTCCTTGCGCTTGGGGTTGAGTATGGCGACGGCAGGAGGCAGGACTTCGTCGGGCATGTGATGGTCGCAGATGATGAAGTCGATGCCGAGACTCTTGGCATAGGCTATCTCATCAACGGCCTTTATGCCGCAATCGAGTATGATTATGAGCTTCACTCCGGCCTCATGCGCATAGTCTATTCCTTTCATGCTCACCCCGTAGCCTTCCTCGTAACGGTCGGGGATGTAGTATTCAATGTTGGAATAGAATTGCTGTATGAACTTATATACCAGCGCTACGGCCGTACATCCGTCCACATCATAGTCGCCATACACCAGAATGCGCTCCTTGCGCCCCATGGCATCGTTGAGCCTGTCCACCGCCATGTCCATGTCTTTCATCAGGAAGGGGTTTATCAGGTCGGCAAGCTGTGGATGGAAGAAGCGCTTCGCCGCCGGCTCCGTGGTGATGCCACGCTGTATGAGCAACTGTGCGAGAATAGGGCTGATGTTCAGCTTGGCCCCCAGTTCCTCGGCAAGTTGCCTGTCTTTCGGTGCAGGCGGTGTGTAATTCCATTTGAATAGCATTTATCTTGTCTTTTTTTGTTTCTTTGATTCAAGGCGGTTTGCGCGTCGGGGGTGAGAATAATCGGCGTATCTGGCTGCAGGGAGATGCTGTCTTGCCATGACATGCCGCAAGTACGCGAAAGGGCAAACCGCGTGTAAAATTACAAAATAAAAACGGAACAATAAAGAAATGCGTGCTAATTATATAAAAATACTCCCCACGAATGCGCTGTAACCGTATGCTACACATTCAACCCAAATCGGTCATTAGACCAAAACAAGCGTATTATAAAAGAATTTTTCTTTCTTTTCCACCCTTCTCCGCCTTTGTTTCGTCATCTTGCCGCCGTTCGCGTTTCGCCATAGCCCGCTATGGCTTCAACACAAACGTTGCAATCTGCTCGAAACAAAGACGAAGCTGAGTGGAAATCTAATGACCGATTTGAGTTCAAGGAGAGCAACAACAATGTCTGCGTACGCCTTGTGCAGCGTAAACGAAAAAGCCACATTTGCATGACAACGGCATGCCTAACGGCGCACACCCTGTTTTTTTCGTCATGCAAATGTGGCAAAATATCATGAAAGAACGACAACCTTAGTCGCCGATACCCTTCTTGACAACAGCTTCCTCCATCTTCTTGAGGATGTCAGCAGGGATTGCATTCTTGTTCACCATGTAGTCCATGGTGTTGGCAATGATGTAGTTCTTTGTCATGTACCAGATACCTTTGTAGTCGCCGGTCTCACCCCAAGAGTTCTTCACCATGTAGTATTCCTTGCCGTTCTGGTCCTTTGCGATACCGAAAATGAGCATTCCGTGGTCGTCGGTGAGTTCCCAGTTGTCGAAACGCTCCTGACGCTGTACGGGAGTAGGCTCGAGTTCGGGAACGGTGCAGCCGAGAGAGTCGATGATGCTTGTGCGCTTTGCAGGAGCAAGCTTAAGCCAACGTGCCATGTCGCTGCCTGAAAGGCTCTCTGCCTTCTTTGTATCCACGAAGTAAGCCAATCCCTTGCGTGTGAAGCCGGGTTCGCTTACATCGCCGCCCCAAGCCACTGTGTAGCCGTTCATGACAGCGTTGTCGATGATGCGTGCCATATCTTCCATGGGAAGATTCCATGACAATGGGTTGCGCCAGTTGTCCTGTACCTCAACAGCATACTGTGAATAGTAAGGATGGTGTGTGTAGCTTGTGATGGTAACATAGTCGTTCCAGTTGAGACCGAGGCTTGCAGCAAACTGCTTCGGAGTATATTCCTTACCCTCATAAGTGAACTTTTCGGGGCATTTGCCAAGGTAAGCGTCGAGAATACCCTGCAATCCCACCTTCCACTGGCTTGAGATTTTCTTCTCTTTGCTCTTGGAGATGCCTGCAACATAAGGCTCAAGCTGACCGAAGAACTCGTTGAAGTTGTTCAGAGAGTCGCCGTAGAGCGAGCCCGGGAAAGGCATTGCGTCCTCCGGACAGATACCGTGGTTTCTCAGAACATGAAGCACATCGTAAGCAGAACCGCCCTGTGCGAACTGGCAGTCGCCGTGCAGACGCACCACCTGAATGGCACGTTCCATGTAGTCCTTGTTGGCAACGAACGACTCGCAAAGGTCGTATGTCTTGCCAGTAGCCTTGAGGATTTCAGCCTCAAAGAACGAGATTGTGGAGTAATCCCAGCACGTACCGCTGCGATTCTGGTCCTTGATACTTGTGATGGGGTTTTCCTTCACCACGGTGAATACTGGCTTGTTGCTTTTCACAGCCTTCTTAGGCTTAGCATTTACGCCTGTCGCAAGAACAGCGAGAAGCGCAAGAGTCAAGATTTTCTTCATTTTTTGTTACTATTCTTATTTAAGTTTAAAATCGGTTTCAATGGTTTCCTTTATCAATTTTCAGCCATGAACGCCTCGACATCCTTGGGATGATAAGGAATGCGCTCCTTGCCTATGAAGCGGCAACCGTCTTTTGTGATGAGGACATCGTCCTCAAGGCGTATGCCTCCGAAGTCCTTGTAGGTCTCAATCTTGTCGAAATTGAGGAATTCGGCACAATGTCCGGAAGTTTTCCAGTCGTCGATAAGAGCCGGAATGAAATAGATTCCGGGTTCATCGGTAACTACAAAGCCCTCTTCAAGACGGCGTCCCATACGCAGACAGTTGGTTCCGAACTGGTCGAGGCGTGGGCGTGTCTCTTCGTCAAAGCCCACGTTTATCTGGTCAAGGTTCTCCATGTCGTGCACATCCATGCCCATCATGTGTCCCAATCCGTGCGGCAGGAACATGGCATGAGCACCTGCGGCCACGGCTTCGTCGGTGTCGCCCTTCATGAGTCCGAGTTCCTTCAGACGCTCAGTCATAAGGCGGCACACGGCAAAATGCACATCCATGTACTTCACTCCTGGCTTCGCCACATCGAGGACATAGTCGTGACAGGCCTCTACGATGCTGTAAATCTCAAGCTGACGCTGTGTGAACTTGCCATTGACAGGATATGTACGGGTGTTGTCCGAGCAGTAGTTGTTTATTGTTTCGGCTCCTGCGTCGCACAATGCGAGCCTGCCGCTTTCGAGAACAGCCATCGACGGGTTGCCGTGCATAATCTCGCCGTGCTGGCTGAAGATTGTCGGGAAACTCACCATAGCTCCGTATGAGTGTGCCACGCCATCCACCTGTCCGCCGATATACTTCTCCGTCAGACCCGGTTTTGTAAGCCTCATCGCCGTTGTGTGCATCTTGTAGCCTATCGTTGCGGCACGCTCCAGTTCCTCAATCTCCTGCTGTTCCTTTGTGGAACGCATCTTTACTACGGCGTTTATCAGCTCCATGCTTGCCGATTCCTTCTGCTGTCCGGGATGAATACCGAGCAAATCGAATATCTGAAGCTTTATGTCATAGCGGTAAGGAGGCAGGAAGTGTATGCGGCGTTTCTGTCGCATGGCATCGTTGCAGATTGTCTTCAGACTCTTCATGGGTGCCGTTTCTGCCACACCCACGCTGTCCGCCATGTCGCGCACGCTATCGACACTGCCGTACCACACAATGTCCTCGATGTCAATATCATTGCCCACGAGGGTTTCAGTGTTGTTGTCAATGTCGATTACGCCCACGAGTCCGTCGCGGTTGAGTCCGAAATAATACAGGAACGACGAGTCCTGACGGAACGGATAATACCCGTTTGAAGGATAATTGCACGGCGACTCATTGTTGCCGAACAGTATGATGATGCCATTCTTTACAAGTTCTTTCAGCTTGGCGCGACGGCTAACGTAGGTTTTCTTGTCAAACATGTCACATTATTTTTAACAATTTGCAAAGATAATGAAAACAAAACACAATTCAAAGGAAGCAAGGCTTTTTATGTTTTATTATGAGATTGTGGGCGGACACATTTATTACACGAATAAGATGAGTACTTGACGGAAAATGCTTAACTTTGCAATTGTAAACAAAAAAGCATTATGCAATTGGACAGCAATACGGGACTTGTGCTTGAAGGTGGCGGCATGCGCGGTGTGTTCACAAGCGGTGTGCTCGACGCTTTTATGAAGCACGACTTATACTTCAACTATGTCGTGGCAGTATCGGCAGGTGCATGCAACGGCATGTCGTACATGAGCCGGCAGCCAAGGCGTGCAAGGGTGTCGAACATCGACTATCTGGCGCGTTACGACTACATCGGGCTGCGGCATCTTGTAACGCAGGGCTGCATCTTCGACACCAAGCTTCTTTACGACAAATTCCCCAACAAATACATCCCTTTCGACTTCGACACCTTCTTCAACAACCCTGGAACGTTTGAAATGGTGACCACCAACTGCCTCACAGGACGCGCCATGTACCTGCAGGAGAAGCACGACAGGCAGCGCGCCCTCGACGCCGTGCGTGCATCAAGCAGTCTGCCATACGTCAGCAAGATAGTGAATGTCGATGGCATCCCCATGCTCGACGGCGGCATTGTCGACAGCATTCCTGTGATGCGTGCGATGGAAACGGGACACGGAAAGAACGTTGTCGTGCTGACACGCAACAAGGGTTACCGCACATCGGGGCACGACTACAAGATTCCGCGCTTCATCTACAAGAACTACCCACGCCTGCGTGTGGTGTTGAGCCACCGTCTTCAGGCCTACAACAGGCAGCTTGACCTCATCGACCAGCTTGAGGACTCGGGCCAGATAGTGTGCATACGCCCTGAACGCCCTATGGAAGTGACGCGCATGGAGAAGGACACCGCCAAGCTGGAACGCCTCTATGAAGAAGGTTTCATGCTCGGCAACCGCTTCTGCATGGAGTATATGGGCAAGGAATGAACGGCACCATGCCGCCAGAACACGGAAGAGGGGACTTCAGAAGCCCGGTTCACAACGACCTGGAACATTCTGAAGTCCCCCTCTTTTCCTATTATATACAAAGACGCCGTCCGGCTACATGGCAGCACATTTCCGCCGCCTCCCAACCGGAGTCTTCGCACAAAGTGCGCTTATTCCTTGGCTGCCTTCTCCACTACGAACTTTCCGTTCTGATCGACGACATACTTCTCGCCCGTACGGCCTACCTTTACCGCCACGCGGAACTGGTGCGGTGTGGCCTCCACCTCCACGTTGCTTCCTGCCGGAAGAGTGGCGAAGTCGGCATCGGTGAGTCCCATTCCGTCGAGCGAACAGATGTAGCTGCCGCATTTTCCCATTCTGTCGAGTTGTTCATAAAACATTGCCCACAAGAGTTTATAGGCTTCCATGTTGTACGGACACACAAAAGCGTCGGAACCTTCGCCCACTTTTTTGTCAGAGAACTGCAGGAATCCCCACTGGTTAGGCATGTGCATGTCGATGCGCCCTGTTGGCGTCCACACCCAGTTCTCCTCCGGTCCGCCCTTCTTCAGCCACTGCACGCGTGAGAAGTTGAGTCTCCATGTGTTGCCTGCCTGCAAGGGGTTGGTGAAGTTTCTGGTCACCGCCTTGTGCGGAATGGCCATCTCCACGCTCCAAGAGCGGTCGCGGTCGGTGGACTTATTGAGTGTTCCGTCGTGCGACACGGCAAGTTTCAGTCCGGGGCAGTCCCATTGTATGTGGAAATTACCGCCCGAACGATAGGCGCGATCGAGCATAAGGTCGAACACGACACCGCGTGCATTGTTCTCTATTTCAAAATAGTTCTGTCCGTCACCGGTTGGGTCGAGGAACACTTCAAAGTCGTTGTCATGATAGATGATGGTGTCGCGCTGCGTGAGGCGTGCCACGATATTAGGTTCTTCAAGCACCGCTGCCACATACAAATATTCATCATCCCAAAGCAGACGCGCCTTGGTATCATAAACAGGTTTTGGAAATCCTTCGCCGCTAATATCCACAAACGACTCTGTTTGAGCTGCTTTTGCCCATGCTTTTTCATTGAGTTTGCCATCGATTTTCATCTTTTCCGTAGTGCGGTAGCACACATAATGGCGCGGAGTTGATAGTTGTTGAGCATACTTCTTGAGCAGTCCGTCCTGCGCATGAACCGACAACGCCACGGCAAAAGCCATAAACATTGCGGCAAGAATGTTTTTCTTCATTTTCTCTAAGTTTTATTTGTCCAACAAATCGGGGCGCAGACGCTGCGTGCGCTCCATTGCCTGTTCCATTTCCCAATTCTTTATTTTTGCTTCATTTCCGCTCAACAGTATGTCGGGCACCTTCCATCCCTTGTAGTCGGCAGGGCGCGTATATATCGGAGCAGAAAGCATATCGTCCTGAAAGCAGTCGCTGAGCGCACTCTGTTCGTCGCCAATCACTCCGGGGACGATGCGCACAATGGCGTCGGCCATCACTGCGGCGGCGAGCTCGCCGCCCGTAAGCACGTAGTCGCCGATGCTTATTTCGCGCGTAATGAGGTGGTCGCGCACGCGCTGGTCTATTCCCTTGTAATGGCCGCAGAGTATTATGATGTTGCCTTTCATAGAGAGGTCGTTGGCGACATGCTGGTCGAATTTCTCGCCATCGGGCGATGTGAATATCACTTCGTCGTAGTCGCGCTCGGCCTTCAGCGCCGAGATGCAGCGGTCGATGGGTTCGCACTGCATCACCATGCCCGCAAATCCTCCGTAGGGATAGTCGTCCACACGGCGCCATTTGTCCGCCGAATAGTCGCGCAGGTTGTGCAGATGTATTTCCGCCAGCCCCTTCTTCTGGGCGCGGGCAAGAATTGACTCGTTGATGAAGCCCTCAAGCATTTCGGGCAAAACGGTTATAATGTCTATTCTCATATCAGTCAAAGTGAGGTGTGTCAAAATGGGAGTTAGCCGAAGTTATCGGAAGGTAATCCGCCTAAGGCGAATGAAGGTGACGGACATTACCATTAGCTTTCAATGGGTTCTGTTATTGTCCGTTATCTTCCTTTAACTTCCGGCGAAGCCTGACTTCCGATAAGTTCCGTTTTGACACACCCCGTTCGTGTTCGCTTTATAATGTTCTTACTGTTTTGTTTGCTATGGCAAATTTACTAAATTTCATCCATTCCACCAAGTCTGCCGCTGATAATCATTCCGCCGCACGCAATATGCGGCTGCCGGCAGCGGTTTTTCAGCTGTCCACCCCAAGCCCGAAAAGCGCGAAATCGGCACGCAACGGGTCGTCGGGAAAGACTTCGAGCATCACTTCGGTGAGACGCCGGGCAGCGTTCATCGATGCCGTACGGCTGCCGAGCAGCCCCATTGCGCACGCTTCCTGCAGCACATGGGTGTCAAGGGGCATAATGAGCGTGCGCCGGTCGATGATGTCCTGCCACAGCCCCAAGTCCACCGGCGACCCGCTTCGCACCATCCATCTGAGGAACATGCACACCCTCTTGCACGCCGACACCGCATTCTTAGGCACCACCTTGCCTGCGCCGTGTGCGGCGAAGTAGCGGCATAGAGCCTCCACCGCTTCTGCTCCTGTGGCAGCATTGCGGCTGATGTACTCCTTCATGCTGCCGTATTCGCCGAGCATGGCCTCGTAAGCCGCCAGCAGGCAGCATATATCGTGACAGGTGTAAAGGCGGTAGAAGCAGTCGGGCGTGTCGGGAACGCTGTTGCGCCAGGCACCCGACTGCACCCAACGGTGCACTTCGCCGCGCGAGGCATCAAGCAGACTTTGTATCTTAGGGAAGAACTGTTTGCGCGAGCCGTAGCTCAGGCACGACGCAATGAAGGCCATCGCCTCCTGGTTGTCAGCCCCCTCGACGTTGTGCATGAAACGGCTCGGATCGGCTTTCAGAAAGTCGACGGTCTCGTATTTTTCTGCCAATGAGATTATGCGTTGCCTTGTTTCTTTTTCCATAAATTCCACATTATTATATTATAGGGGCCTCGTCTGTCGGCGGTACGTCTTCTGCCGACGGCTCACGCCCCCGTATTCAAGGAGTGCCGACATACGGTCGGGCAACCGGCCAGGAATGCTTGCCGACACAACCGCCCGCAAGACGAAATTCCAGGGCAAAAAAAAAGCGACAGCCTTCACAGGCGACCGCTTCAAATCTTCAATAGGTATTAGCCTTTCTTTAAGGTAAAAAGATTGTTTTCAGGATAACTGTTGCAAAGATATTACAATTTTACGAGTTATCAAAATTTTTAAGTAAGTTTTTTTGAAAAAATGTATTGTGTTCCCACACAATATTAAAAAAGTGTAAGCACAAATCTGGAAAAACACTTTTTTCCTACATTTTCCGACAACAGTCTGTAACATTGCCTATGCCTGCCACCACTCCGCCGGCAATGCCGCTGACGGCACTTCCAGCACGACCGGTTCTTAACCCGTGCAGAATTACACGTTGTTGGAAATTTATTTGTAATTTTGCCGGCAGATAAAGACGACATATTATGAACGAAAAGAAAACTCTACGACAACACCGCCTGTTATTCATCTGCCTTGGCAACATCTGCCGGAGTCCGGCAGCCGAGGGCGTGATGAAGGCTCTCGCAAGCGCGGCAGGGCGGAGTGCCGACTTCCACATCGACTCGGCAGGCATTGGCGACTGGCATGTGGGACAGCTTCCCGACCCCCGTATGCGCAGGCGCGGAGCACTGCGGGGCTACAACTTCGACAGCCATGCACGGCAAATACGCCGCTCCGACTTCAAGGACTTCGATCTGCTGCTCGTCATGGACGCATCGAACTTCACCACCGTGGGCGGCATGGCGGCATCGCCCGAAGAGCGCGAAAAAGTGGTGATGCTCACCGACTTCCTCACCCGTCACGACAACGTGAAGGCTGTGCCCGACCCCTATTACGGCGACGAAACCGACTTCGACTACGCTCTCGACCTCATAGAGGATGCGTGCAGCGGACTGCTCGACAGACTCGCCTGAAAACCAAACGCTTTACAGTGCGCTTGAAAAGAAGCCTTGTTTGCACTCAAAAGAAGCCTTGTTTACATCGCAAAGAAGCCTTCTTTTGAGTGCAAACTAGGCTTCTTTTGAAATCAACACGAAAACGCATCGGACACAAAGGCCATGCCGACAACAACGAAAGAATGCACATTTTTACTCTTTTAATGTACTTTTATTGTCATTTAGTAATATTTTTACACTAAAATCTTACGTTATTCAGTTTATTTTCGTAATTTTGCGGACGAAAGTTACAGGCACCCTCAAGTTTTCAATAAAGATAAAAAGATTAAAAGACACATTGCATTCAATGTGGGACAACATTCATAAATCCAATAAAAAAAATGAACGCATCAGAAACCGTGGAGCGTCTGAAGCAACGCTTCCCCAACGAGCCTGAGTATATACAGGCCGTCAGCCAGGTCCTCGGCACAATCGAGGACGAGTACAACCGTCACCCCGAATTCGACCGCGCCAACCTCATTGAACGCCTGTGCATCCCCGACCGCATCATCTCCTTCCGTGTGACATGGGTGGACGACAAGGGCAACGTGCAGACGAACATGGGCTACCGCATACAGCACAACAACGCCATAGGCCCGTACAAAGGCGGCATACGCTTCCACTCTTCGGTGAATCCGTCCATTCTGAAGTTCCTCGCATTTGAACAGACATTCAAGAACTCGCTCACGACACTGCCTATGGGCGGCGCAAAAGGCGGTTCCGACTTCTCGCCACGAGGCAAGAGCAACGCCGAAGTGATGCGTTTCTGCCAGGCATTCATGAACGAACTCTACCGCCATATAGGTCCCGACGAGGATGTTCCGGCAGGCGACATCGGCGTAGGCGGACGCGAAGTGGGCTACATGTTCGGACAGTACAAGAAACTGACACACCAGTTTGTGGGCGTACTCACGGGCAAGGGACAGGAATTCGGAGGCTCGCTCATACGCCCCGAAGCCACAGGTTACGGCAATGTGTATTTCCTTGAGAACATGCTGCGCACACGCGGCATCGACATCAAAGGCAAGCGCGTACTCGTAAGCGGTTCGGGCAACGTGGCGCAATACACTGTTGAGAAACTCATCGAACTGGGAGCCGTGCCAGTGACTCTCTCCGATTCCGACGGATACATATACGACCCCAACGGCATCGACGCCGAAAAGCTGGAATATGTCAAGGAACTCAAGAACGTGGAACGCGGTCGCATACGCGAATATGCCGAGGAATACGGCGTGAAGTATGTGCCTGGCGCACGGCCGTGGAGCGAGAAAGCGCAGATAGCAATGCCTTCGGCGACACAGAACGAAATCGACGGCGACGACGCACGCACTCTCGTTGGCAACGGAATAATGGCAGTGAGCGAAGGCGCAAACATGCCTTCAACACCCGAAGCCATCAAGGTGTTCCAGGAAGCAGGACTGCTCTACGCTCCTGGCAAGGCGGCAAACGCCGGCGGAGTGGCTGTGTCGGGACTCGAAATGAGCCAGAACTCCGAGCGTCTGCGCTGGACACGCGAGGAGGTTGATACCCGTCTGAAGATGATTATGAACGAGATTCACGAGAATTGCGTGAAGTACGGCACACAGCCCGACGGCTACATCAACTATGTGCGCGGCGCGAATGTCGCCGGATTCCTCAAAGTGGCGAAGGCGATGATGGCACAGGGAATCGTGTAGGAACAGTCCGTAAAGAAGCTAACTGGAAGCGGGTGAATCCCTACCTCGGCCAAATACGGCCTTGACGCACTCCCCACCGTCAGAAACATAACTCCGCAACAAGAGGCAGATGGTCGCTGAATCCGTCAAGATAACGTGGTCCGAGGTAGTTGCGGCGGGGTTGCACGCCGCCGTATTTGTCGTCCTTTACAAGCAGGAAAGGCGCATCGTTCACCCGGCATCCCACCACTTTCGGAAGCATGGGGAGGCTCACCACGATGTGGTCGAGACTCCCCCACTCGCCCTGATAGCGGTAAGTGCCGCGCGCACCGTTGCTGCCCGTAGCCGAAGAGGATATGTCCGCCATGCCGGCGGAGCACACTATGCGCACGCTTTCCGACGAGGAATAGTCGTTGAAGTCGCCCGTCACGATGATATTGGCATTCGGTTTTGCCTCACGGACAGAATCGACAAGCTCACGTATCTGCGTCGCCACCTGGCGGCGGAAAGGCCGTGACTGCGCTTCGCCGCCCCGTCGGCTCGGCAGATGCGCCACAACGACATGGAGAGTATCGCCCGATGCCACCCTGCCCTCGGCGTAAAGCAGATTGCGGGTGGGGCGCATTCCCTCCACAAGGCGTATGCCTATCTGCCGTTGGGAGAGCAGGCTGAACGTGAACGGCGAATACATCAGAGCCACATCAATGCCGCGTTCGTCGGGCGAAGAGGTCATTATGTATTCGTAACGGGCTTTGCGCAAGAGGCTGCGGCGTGTCAGGTCGTGCATGACGCTGTCGTTTTCCACCTCGCACAGAGCCACAAGGTCGGGCAGTTGCCAAGGGTTTCCGGATGCATTGCCGCCCTTCTTCTCCCCGCACGATATTATGGTCTGACCCACACGGTTCAGTTTCCGCCAGTAACGGGAGGGTGTCCAGTGGTAGGACCCGTCGGAAAGAAACTCGGTATCGTTCTTCAACGAGTCGTGCCGACAGTCGAAAAGGTTCTCACAATTCAGTTCCACGAACGTGAAGATTGAGAGCAACAGCATAGGTATTGTCATAAAACGCAATATTTTATCATCAGATTATTCAGCACGCAAAGTTACGAAAAACAACCCAACCGTGCAACTGTTGGGGAGAAGCAAAAAGGCGCTGAAAACCAGGCAGTACACCACACGTTTGAAAAGAAGCCTTGTTTGCAGTCAAAAGAAGCCTTGTTTACAAACAAAAGAAGCCTTGTTTGCAAGTAAAACAAGGCTTCTTTTCAATCCATACCCATTTTGGTTGGATTCCACATCATTTATGCCGTCAGACCTGACGCACTACTGATTGATTATTTCCATCTGCTGGCGCACCGACTCTTCATGCACTTCCTCGAAGATTTTACGCACGAAGTCGGGGTCCATTCCGCACAAGACTCCCTGCGCACCACGCTTGTTTTGTATCTCATTATAGCGCACTGTCTGCAACACCGTCATGTTGTGTTCCTTCTTGTACTGCCCTATCTCGCGGCAGACACGCATACGTTTGGCGAGAAGTTCCATGAGCTGGTTGTCGAGTTCGTCTATCTGCTTGCGCAATTCATGAATGCCTTCGGTCGTGACCGAGCCGTCGCGGATGACAAGGAGACCCAGAATGTAGTCGAGGACATCGGGAGTAACCTGCTGTTTGGCATCGCTCCACGCCTCATCGGGCGAACAATGGCTCTCGACAATAAGCCCGTCGAAGCCCAAATCCATAGCCTGCTGGCAGAGAGGGGCGATGAGTTCGCGGCGGCCTCCTATGTGGCTTGGGTCGCAGATGATGGGCAGATTGGGTATGCGGCGGCGCAGTTCGATTGGAATCTGCCATGTGGGCGCGTTGCGGTATATCTTGTTGTCGTAACTTGAGAAGCCCCGATGTATGGCCGCTATGCGTGTTATTCCGGCCTGATTGATGCGTTCCATCGCCCCAATCCACAGTTCAAGGTCGGGGTTTACGGGGTTCTTCACAAACACGACAGCGTCGGTTCCCCTCAGACTGTCGGCGAGAGCCTGCATCGCAAAAGGGTTTGCCGAAGTGCGGGCACCCACCCAAAGGATGTCGATGCCGTATTTCAATGCCAGCTCCACATGCTCCGGTGTCGCCACTTCTGTCGCTACAAGCATTCCGGTCTCCTGCTTGACGCGCTGCAACCACGGCAGTGCCTGTTCGCCGTTACCCTCGAATCCGCCCGGTTTTGTGCGTGGTTTCCACACTCCTGCACGGTAAATCCTGCATCCGCGCGATGCCAATTGGTGAGCGGTAGTGATGACCTGCTCTTCGGTTTCAGCCGAACACGGACCGGCAATGACAAACGGCCGCTCCTTGTCGCTCGGCAGATTAAGTGGCTTTAAATTCAGTTCCATAGTAGTATTGTTTCTTTATTTTCTGTTCATGTTGTTTATTCTTTCAAGTGCTTCGCGCATCTTCGCCTCCTTTGCACAAAGGCTTATGCGTATGTAGCGTGCTCCGTTCGACCCGAATATGAATCCCGGCGTGATGAAGACACGCGCCTTGTGAAGCACTTTCTCGGTGAGTTGTTCGGCGTCGGCACACTCCTCCGGAATCCGTCCCCATAGGAACATGCCCACCTGTGAGGCGTCGTATGTGCAGCCGAGAGCCTGCATTATGCATTCGGCAATGTCGCGACGGCGACGATAAATGTTTATATTCGCCTCGCGGTGCCACTCCTCGGTGTTGGTGTTATAGGCTTCTGCGGCAGCGAGTTGCAGTCCGCGGAATGTCCCCGAATCGATGTTGCTCTTTATTTTGAGAATCCATGAGATGAAAACGGGGTTGCTTACGCACATCCCGATGCGCCATCCCGGCATGTTATGACTCTTCGACATGGAGTTGAACTCAATGCAGCAGTCCTTCGCTCCTGGTATCTGCATGAGCGACATGGGATGTTCGTTGAGGATGAACGAGTAGGGATTGTCGTTCACCACCACTATGCCATGCCTGCGGGCAAACTCCACCAGGCGCTCGTAGGTGTCACGTCGGGCGTTGCCTCCGGTGGGCATATTTGGGTAATTCGTCCACATAAGCTTCACACGCGAGAGGTCCATGCTCTCCAGTTCGTCGAAGTCGGGCTGCCAACCATTGTCCTCCCGCAGGTTATAGTTCACCACTTCGGCTCCGAGAATGCGGCTGAGTGCGGTGTAAGTGGGATAGCCCGGATTGGGCACGAGCACCTGTTCGCCCGGATTCACGAATGCAAGCGTGACATGAAGTATGCCTTCCTTCGAGCCAATGAGTGGCTGGATTTCGGTCAAGGCATCGAGTTTCACGCCATACCAACGCTCATAAAACCCTGCCATGGCACGCCGTAGTTCTGGCGTTCCCACTGTGGGTTGGTAGCCGTGGGCATCGTCACGCGCCGCCACTTCGCACAGTTTGCTTATTGTCTGAGGCGAAGGCGGCATGTCGGGCGAACCTATCGCGAGCGAGATGATGTCCTGTCCCTGTGCGTTAAGTGCCGCCACTTCCTTGAGTTTGCGGCTGAAATAGTATTCCTGCACTGCCGAAAGACGCTTGGCAGGAGCGATTTTCACATTATTCTGAATCGGTGTTGTTTCCATAGTCAAGAGCTTTTTAAAGTTCATTTTCCAATGTATTCTCCCAGAATCCTGAGCGAACGGGTGAGCGGTATTATCGCATCGATGCTCTGACGATAGCGTGTGAGGCTGTCGAAGGTGAGATCGACATAGAACAGATACTCCCATTCGCAACCGATGACGGGCAACGACTGTATCTTGGTGAGGTTTATTCCGTAGAACGAAAGGATGGTAAGCACTTTTGAAAGACTGCCCTCTTCGTGTGCGACATGAAACACAAGACTCGCCTTATCTGTCTGTTCCAAGGGTCGGAGGAAGTCGGCCTTGCTGGGATTGCACACCACGAGGAAGCGAGTGTAGTTGTGCTTGTTGTCCTGAATCTGGTCCTGCAGCACCTTAAGTCCGTATAACCGCGCCGCCGAGGCATTGCAGATGGCTGCCATACCGTGGCACTTGTACTTGCTTATATATTCCGCCGAGCCTGCCGTGTCCTCTGCTTCGACAGCCTTTATCTGCGGATGATTGGCGAGAAAGGCGTTGCACTGCGCCAGAGCCACGGGGTGAGAGTGTACCTCTGTGATGTCGGTCCAGTCGTCGTCGGGCAGACAACAGATGCAATGCTCAATGTGCAGCTTGTGCTCTCCCACCACCGTCGCGTCGGAGGCACGCAGCAGTTCGTAGTTGTGCAGGAGGCTTCCGGCGATGGTGTTCTCTATGGCTGTCATGCCGATGACCGTCGGGTCGCGCCGTATATTCTCATAGACCTGCTCGAAAGTGGAACAGTAGATGAGCTGAATCTGCTCGCCCCCGAAGTACTGGTGGGCTGCAATGTCGTGGAAAGAGCCTTGAAAGCCCTGTATTGCTATTCTTTTCATTGTTGTCAGACTTGTGTGAAACGAAAAAGCCCCGCATCACTTTTCATGTGAAGCGGGGCAATATCGTGATTTTACTCGATTTAACCTTTAAGTTGAAATTCACACGCAACTTCCCGCTTCACAATTCCTTGCAAAGAAAAAGAAGAAGCTAAAGAAAAATGCGTATGCCTTGTTCATAATTTTAATATTATCTGCTGCAAAAGTAAAACAAATATTTTGTTTCAACAAATAAACAGCAATAAAATGTCAAAAATTTCTTCGATTCATCTGCAAATTGATGCCACCGCCCGACATTAGTTGCTGAAAACGCCGTAAGGGTCGATGTTTTTATATACATCCTTCACCTTCTGTTCCACATGTTCGGCAGATGCCTGTGTGTCGGAGTCGAGGTCGTCGGCGGTACGGAGGTCGTCGGCTGCACCCTCTTCATCGCCCAACCGGCGGCGTATCAGGCCACGTCCGCGGAACGCCTCTATGCAGAACGGGTTCTGTTCTATCACCATTGCGTAATCCTCCAGTGCCTCGCCGAGGTTGTTCATTGCCTCGTCGAGACGGGCTTTGAGCAGAAGCACGTCCTCGTTGCTGCCCACACGCTGGAGCAGTGTCTGCACATCGGCGGCGGCTTCATCGTACATCTCCTGCGCAAGATATACTTGTCCACGGAGCAGACGGGCTGCGTCGAACTCGGCATTCATGCCAAGTGCCTTGTCGAGCATGGCTATGGCTGTGGCGTTGTCGCCCTCGCCACGGCTGGCACGGGCGTGCAGGAAGCATGCCACGGGGTTGGCGTCGTCGATTTCCAGAGCCTTCCGGCACACATCGAGCATTGCGGGATAGTCCTCAAGCATATAGGCGATGTCGGCCATGCGCAGCAGTATGGCGGCGTTGTCGGGGCGCGACGCCGACATGAGCGCGAGCTGACTGTAGGCTCCCGCGAGGTCGCCAAGCTGCAAAAGAGCCTGCGACAGATAGTCGCGGCACTCCAGATCGTCATGCAGTCCGAGTGCGTGGTCGAAGCATTTGGCAGCATATTCCGCCTGCCCCATGCGTAAAGCCCTCACTCCGTCATATTTAAGTACATCGAAATCCTTGCCTCCGTCTTTCGGTTTCTCGTCGGCAACGGGTTCGCTGCCACCAAACAATTTCTTGAAAAAGTTCATGTCTTCCGTTTATTTGTCGTTTTCTTCGATTTACAGGTTTACGGTTTGCTAAGTTACGAATTATTTCCTTTCCGACAAAGAGAAAATGCGGATAAATGACGGAAACATGAAGCCCGGAAAACAGCGCCGTTTCCACCGGTTTTCAAACAAGCCTTGTTTGCCTGTAAAAGAAGTCTTGTTTGGAGTGTAAAGAAGCCTTGTTTGCCTGTAAAAGAAGCCTTGTTTGAAAACCATAGTGTCTGCCGTGCAGAAACAACGGTGAAACAGCCGCCGGAAGACGAAGGGCATTCATGCTGAAAAGGCTTATATACACGGCAGGAAAGCATGCCAAGAGGCGGCAAAAAAAACTGCGTATGCAGAGGGAGAAAGCCCCTGTGCATACGCAGCCTTAATTCAGGATTCCGTATCAATTATACCAAACAGAAGAATCAACACGGATTTCACGCTCGTCGGTTTCGTTGTAAACGTTGTCCAACTCATACGATTCCAAATCGTAAACTCTCTTTACTGTTCTCATAATGATTCCTCCTATTCGGCCTTAGTCTCATTTAGCCATTATATTATTAACATTTCTTGGGATGTGAGACATCATCCATCGAAAGCAAAGATACATATTTATCTGCAAATAGCAAGCATTTTGATTGATTTTATTTCTTTTTTAATCAAATTTTCACTTACAGGTAATATTTTTGCAATAAAAATGCGGTTTATGTAACAATCACCATCTTTCCGACAGGCGTCACGCGACAGCCGGCCATCAGTCTTTCAGCGAATAGGTGATGGTAGTGACCACTCTCACCTTCTTTACATAGGGAGTGTTGGAGTCGCGGTTGTCGATACTGAACTGTCCCTGGTCGGCAGAGACAATCTTGTTGAGCTTGCTTTCGCTGTTTTTTGCAAACTGTTCGGCGGTCTTGCGGGCATTGGCGATGGCCTCCTCCATCATCTTCGGCTTCATGGAGTTGAATGAAACGAACTCATACTTCACGGGGTTCTCGTACCCTCCATCGACGATTGCTATGCCTTCCTTCAACAGTTCGCCCTGACGGGCAATGATGCTGCGCACGAGTTTCACGTTGCGTGATGTGACGGTGACGATTGACGTGATGTTGTAGCGGTAGGCTCTCTGGTTGGTGTTGTACTGGTCGGCATTGAGGTCAATCACTACCGGGGCGTTCACGTTAATCTCGTTCTCCTTCACACCGTTGCTCATGAGGAACTTCTTTATCTTGCCCTGTGTCACGGCTATGCGGTTGTAGAGTTCGGGGAGGTTGTTGCCGAGTTCCTTGGAGAGTATCGGCCATGTCACCTTGTCGGCATCCACCTCACGTTCGGAGAGTCCCTTCACCGACACTTTACGGTCCTTATTGGCGAAATCGTCGATTCCCCACTTCACGCAGAAACCGAGAATCACGATACTGACGGCAAGCAATGCCGCACTTACAATACGGTTGTCAAAACAGTGTTTCATAATAAATGGTGTTAAATTAAACAATAGCCCTGCTTCCAAGGCTTTCATTCCACTCGCGCGACAGCCCGGCATCCGGTGGTGGCGGAAGAAAGTCCCTCCCTCTTCCGCAACCGGGATGTTCAGGCATTATATTCCTGCAGTATGCTGACAATGCGTTCAGCCGAGCGTCCGTCCCACCGTTCCGGCACTCCGCAGGGCTTCCATTCCTTCCTCACCATCCTCTCCATCTCGGCGGAAAGGAGTTCGGGGTTCTCGCCGACGAGCACGTTCGAGCCTGTCTTCACCGTCTCTATGTGCTCCGTATAGCTGTTGAGGGTGATGCACGGAACGTGGTTGAACGTGGCTTCTTCGGCGACATTGCCGGAATCTGTCACCACGCCGAGGGCATGAGCAGAAAGGTATCCGAACTCAAGATAGCCCAAAGGGTCGGTGATGTGCAGCATCGGGAACAGCTCAGGATGCTCCGCCACGACGGCAGACACCACTTCGCTTGCCTGACTGCGCAACGGGGCTATCACGGGAACACCGTGAGAATGTCCTGCCATCGCCGTGAGAAGCGCGCGCATTTCATCGCGGTCGGCGAGCAAGGCCTTGCGGTTAAGGGTGAGTACGATGTAGCCGCCGTCGGCAATTCCAAGTTCGTCGAGCAGCTGCGGACGGCGGAAACGCTGGTGGTTGAAGCGCAGCGTGTCCATCAGAATGTTGCCCACCATATACACTTTCGACGACTCTGCGCCTTCACGCGCCGCTGCACTGTTGCCGCCCAGACCTGCCGTGAACAGCAAGTCGGACAGTCCGTCGATGACAAGGCGGTTGATTTCCTTCGGCATACTTATGTCGAACGAGCGTGTTCCAGCCACGAGATGCGCCAGCGTTATGCCCTGCTTCTTGGTGACAATGGCTGCCGCCATGGTGGAAGCGAGGTCGTCCACAACAATGACGGCATCGGTGTGATGCTGCTGCAAGTAGCGTTCAAAAGCCGACATCACCTGTCCTGTGAGTTCGTTGAGATTCACGCAATCCACTCCAAGGAACACGTCGGGACGCTGCATCTGCAGGTCTTCGAAGAGAGAGGGTTCCAGTGTCGGGTCGGTTTCGCTGCCAGCATATACCAAGGTGTGACTTATTTCTTTGCCCTCGGCATTGGCTTTGTCGATGGCACGGATTATGGGTGCTACTTTAATGAAGTTCGGGCGGGCGCCCACTACAATACAAATGTTCATTCGTTTAAAATTGATAAAGGCGCAACCGTGGCTTGCACGGCTGCGCCAGATATTGTTTTCAGATTGTTATTCAGCGTTCTTGAAAAGTTCCTTTATGCCTCCTATGCTTCCAAGCACATTGGTAGCCTCGTATGGCAGGAACACGGTCTTTGTCTTGTCGCCGTCTGCCACCTCTGCAAGCATCTGTATGTACTTCTGCGCAAGGAGGTAGTTGGCGGGGTTGGTACTCTTTCCTACAGCCTCGGTTATCTTGCCTATTGCCACGGCTTCAGCCTCAGCCTTGCGTATGCGAGCCTGTGCTTCACCCTCGGCGTGGAGTATTTCCTGCTGCTTTGCAGCCTCGGCACGGTTGATGGTACTTGTCTTTTCGCCCTCCGACTGGAGTATCGCCGCCTGCTTCTGACCTTCTGATGTGAGGATGGTGGCACGCTTGTTGCGCTCTGCCTGCATCTGCTTCTCCATCGCCTGAAGCACGCTCGACGGCGGAATGATGTCCTGCAGCTCCACGCGGTTCACCTTGATTCCCCACTTGTTTGTGGCATCATCGAGCACGGCGCGCAGCTTGGTGTTGATGGTATCGCGCGAAGTAAGGGTCTGGTCAAGTTCCATTTCGCCTATGATGTTACGCAATGTGGTCTGCGTAAGCTTCTCTATGGCGTTCGGAAGGTTGTTGATTTCATATACAGCCTTGAACGGATCGACAATCTGGAAGTATAGAAGGGCGTTGATTTGCATCTGGATATTGTCCTTGGTGATAACGTTCTGCTTGTCGAAGTCGTACACCTGTTCGCGCAAGTCGATGGTGCTTGAGTACATATATCGTCCGCGGTTCATCGTGACTATGACCTTGGAACGGTCAATGAAGGGAATTATCACGTTGATACCAGGGCTGAGCGTGGCGTAATACTTGCCCAACCGCTCGATGATTCGTGTCTCACTCTGTGGTATGATGACTACCGCCATCTTCACAAACACCACTGCCAACATGACAATGACGATTAACAGGATTGTTAAAGCTTCCATAATTGTTGCGTTTAGATATTTATTATTGAAAGTATCAGTTAGGTTTCCGCACCGCAGTTCAGACCCGCTCCACCTCGATGATGATGCTCTCGCGACCCACGACACGCACCTTGTCGCCCACGGCAATGTCGGCAGCGTCGTGCGAACAGGCTTTCCAGTCGTCGCCGTCAATCTTCACCCGTCCGTAATCGCCGGCTTTGATTGTCTCCGACACCGTTCCTATACGCCCCATAAGGGCATCGGCATTGCTCACACGATGGTGTCCCTTGGCATTGAGCATAGCCACAAGCCGAGGCCGCAGCAGCCTTACCGAAAGCACCGAAAGCACGGCAAACACAAGCACCTGTGCCCAGAACGGAATGCCGACAAACACCGACAGCGTGCTGCACAAGGCTCCGATGCCGAAACAGGTGATGTAGAAATCGCCCGAAGTGAGCTCCAGAGTCAGACAAACGGTTGTCAGAACGAGCCAGAAGAGCCAGAGATTCTCTGCCAGATATGCTATCATAACGAATCGGTTTAATTTGTTTTTACAACGTTGTAAAGTTAGTCTATTATTCTGAAACGCCAAAATTACAACAATGAAATTTTCGTTAAAGTGTATGAAAACAACAACTATTTACACACTTTATCCGTAATTTTGCCATACGACCAACTTTCAAGGCAAATGAAAACAATAAAAAGATATATCGCCATTATAGCCGCAATGACGGCGATAACAGGCGTAGCGACAGCGCAGACCGACAACACTGCCGCCGGACAGAAGCCTGGGACGGAGGACAGAACAGACATAAGCCGCATGGCGGAAGAGCCTGCCGAGGGTACAGACAAAGCACTCTCGCACTTCGACGACTCCGCACTTCAGCGCATAATGCCCACCCGTTACGGCGGACGCTCGCGCAAATACATAAGGGAAGAAGCCCATACCGACTCGCTGAATCTGCCTGCCGTCAATCAATACGGACAGCCGCAGACCATCGGACACTACCCGCTGGCTTTCGGAGGATGGTACAGTTGGGGGCTGCACAAGGGGTTGAACGTGCAGCTCGGAGCCTCGGTTTTCGCACAGTTCGGCAAGGGTGCGGCGCATGGCGTAGGCTTTCAGCAGAACATTGCGCTGATGTATGCCATGCCTATAAACGACAAACTGTCGGTAGCTGTGGGCGGTTATCTTAATAATGTGAACTTCGCCGGCGACAACTGGCGTGATGCCGGCGTGCAGGCCATGCTCGGCTACCGGTTCAACGAGCATTGGGAAGCCTACCTGTACGGACAGAAATCAATCACAAACAACATCAACAACCGTCTGCGCTACTCCATGTTCGACGGCTGTTACGGCGGAATGGGAGGCTTCGGGGGCTTCAGCCGCAACTTCTACGGAATGCCTTCCTACTCCGTTTACGACCTCAACAACTTCGGCGACCGCATAGGTGCCACCGTAAGATATAACTTCAACAACAACATGAGCATTGAAGTGTCGGTGGAAAACCGCTGGATGCCTACTCCACGCTATTGAATTCGCGGAGGCGGGCGGTCATCTCCTGCACAAGACCATCAACCTCCCGACTTGAAAGGAAAGCCGTATTGATGCCCGTCGCTATCTTGCGCCCGTCGCGACAATATGCATAAACGATGACAATGCCCAGTGTCTTAACTGCGCGGAAACGCTCCACGCTGGCAAAATCAAGTGACGCATAATCCATTTTCATGGGTAAGAACCATTTCAATGCGTTCTTCGTGACAACCACCCAAGGGGTCTGCCGCACATATTTCAGGTGCAGCACGCACAGCACAGCCACTATCCCCATACCGCCAAACGACCATACGGCATAAGTCAATATCCTGCCAAACGGCGTGGAACTGACGGGAAAAAGAATCGTAAGGACAAAGAATGCGAGTGAACTTAACGCAAGATTCAATATCTTAGAGCCTTTGATGCCACACTCCACTGTGCCTTGTTGTGTATGTTCCATAACCAAGATAATTAAAGTTTACATCTGCAAATATACGAAAAAAGAGGCAAAGCCGTAATGGTTTTGCCTCTTTTTCCTTTCTATTTCATAAGTCTCAGCCGCAGACTGTTGCACACGACGCTCACGCTCGACATTGCCATGAGTGCACTTGCCCACATCGGTGTAATCTGGAAACCGATGCCGAAGATGTGCAACACACCTGCCGCCAAGGGAATACTAACGACATTATAGGCGAAAGCCCAGAACAGATTCTGGCGTATCATGCCCACCGTGCGCTGCGAAAGAGCGCATGCTTCGGGAATACGTCTGAGGTCGTCGCCCACGAGAGTGAGCTGCGCCACATTCATGGCGACATCGGTTCCGCCGCCCATCGCCACACTGACATCGGCAAGAGCCAATGCCTGTGAGTCGTTTATACCGTCGCCCACCATCGCAACTATCTTGCCTTCATGTTGCAGACGGCGCACAATGTCCTCCTTGTCCTGCGGCAGACAGCGGCTTTTCCAGTGCCCGATGCCCGCTTTCGCAGCCCAGAACGCCGTCGCTTCATCATTGTCTCCGCTCATCATCCACACTTCTATGCCACGCTCTTTGAGCATCGTCACGGCCTCGGCAGCATGCGGTTTCAGCGTTTCGCGCTCTTCAAAGGGCAGCGACGAAGCCGACTTGAAATCGACATTCTTATTCGGTATGGTGAGAGTGCCGGTCTTATCTATCACGAGAGCGTTCACACGACAGAGCTGTTCTACAGCCGTTGCGTCCTTCACCAGAATGCCTTTTGTCGACGCCTTGCCTATGCCCACCATGAGAGCAGTGGGTGTTGCGAGTCCCATGGCACACGGACAGGCTATCACCAGCACCGAGATTGCCGCGAGAACAGCATCGGGCAACACCGCCATGCCGCCCGCAACGAGCCACACGGCAAGCGTGAGCAGTGACAAGAGAAGCACACACGGCACGAACACGAGAGCCACCTTATCGACAAACCGCTGCACGGGAGCCTTCGAACCCTGCGCCTGTTGCACCATGCGTATGATGCCTGAGAGCACCGTCTGCTGCCCCACCTGCCCGGCACGGAAGCGCAATGTGCCTTCGGTCACGATGGTTCCGGCGAGCACTTTCGCCCCCTTCCGCTTGCCTACAGGCACAGGTTCGCCCGAAATCATGGCTTCGTCCACATAGGCTTCGCCATCGGTCACAATGCCATCGACGGGAACTTTCTCCCCACAGCGCACTTCAACGGTGTCGCCGACAGCCACCGCCGCCAACGGGACATCATTCACTTCGCTGCCACTCACCACATGAGCCACCTTCGGAACAAGCCCCATGAGCGAGCGTATGGCAGCCGCTGTCGATTTACGGGCGCGTTCCTCGATGCAACGCCCGGTGAGAACGAAGGTGATTATCATCACCGACGCATCATAATATGTGTGCCACTCAATGCCACGCGCACCCCAGAACGCATCGCCCCAGAATGTGTTGAACACACTGAAAAGGAACGATACGCCCGTACTCATGGCTACAAGCGTGTCCATATTGGCCGAACCGTGAAGCAACTGGCGCACGGCATTGATGTAAAACGAGCGTCCGCAATATGCAATGTTGAGCAATGCGGCAATGAGCATGAGCTGATTGGCAGCAGAAGTACTGACAGTTCCTGTCCAACGCATCGACACCGAGATCACGAAAAGGGCGAAAAACCACGACAGGAGGGTGTGTCTGAGCAGCAGACGGTAGTTGTTGCGCTCAATGGCATCCACGCTTTTAGCGTCGTCGATGATGAGTTCGTAGCCCATAGCGTCTATTTCGCGCTTCATATCAGCCACGCTTATCGTCTTTTCATCATACTCCACAACGGCAGAGCGACCCGGCAGCGACACCGCCACCGACTCCACGCCCTGCAATGAGCGCAGCTTACGCTCCACATTGGCACTGCATCCGGCACATGCCATACCCAGAACGGGCAATGTTTTCTTTTCCATAAATGCAAAGTTACGCTTTTTCTTCCGTCAGCACTTTACACAATTATGGAAAAAAGTTACGGACCATAAAAATTCAGAAAGCTCTGAATTACGAAAAAAACAAAAAGCCGGGAATCCATGAACCAACAATCTGCCGACTGCAACGCAACCTGCCACCGACGCCGTAAAAACACGGCTTGCCTCATAAGTTCCCGACTTTTCCAGTCTATTCAATCCTAATCCTCCAGCGCACCTATTATCTCGTTCACCGAAGCACAACCATGACGGTCGAGCCAGTCGTTGATTCCGTCGCGCACCTTGATGGTGACAGCCGGATCGAGGAAGTTTGCCGTACCTATTTCTATAGCCGTTGCGCCGGCCATGAGGAATTCTATTGCGTCCTCGGCAGTGCTAATGCCGCCCAGGCCCACAACAGGAATCTTCACTGCCTTAGCCACCTGCCACACCATACGCAGTGCCACCGGCTTCACAGCGGGGCCGCTGAGTCCACCAGTGGAAATGCTCAGCACGGGGCGGCGGCGTTCGATGTCGATTGCCATACCCATAAGAGTGTTTATGAGCGACACGCTGTCGGCTCCCTCAGCCTCCACTGCTTTGGCAATTTCTGCCACATCGGTGACATTGGGCGACAGCTTCACGATGATGGGTTTATGGTAACGCTGGCGCACGGCACGCACCACACTTGCCGCTCCCGAAGTGGTAACACCAAACGCCATACCACCCTGTTTCACGTTGGGGCAGCTTATATTAAGCTCGATTGCAGGGATATTGTCAAGCGCATCGATGCGTGCAGCACACTCGGCATAGTCGTCCGGCGACGAACCGCTCACGTTTACAATCATATTGGTGTCTATATCCTTTATCTGCGGATATATGTTACGGCAGAAATAGTCCACGCCCTTGTTCTGCAATCCCACACAGTTGAGCATTCCCTGTGCCGTCTCCGCCATACGCGGATAGTCGTTTCCTTCGCGCGGATTGAGCGTAGTGCCCTTGACAATGATGCCGCCTATGCCGTCGAGCGGCACAAAGTCGGCAAATTCCAAACCGTAACCGAACGTTCCCGAAGCGGTCATCACGGGGTTCTTGAGTTTCAACCCGCCTATCTTTACACTTAAATCTGCCATGACAATTTCTTTATATTCATTACCGGACCGTCTTTGCACACACACTTATTGCCTTCCACTGTCTTCTCAACACAGCACAGACAGGCGCCGACGCCGCACGCCATCTTGTTCTCCAGCGACACTTCGCACTCTATGTCGTTCTTGTAGGCGTAGCGTGCCACTGCCATCATCATAGGCTTCGGGCCGCAGGTGGAGATGAGGTCGAAGTTCTCCGAGGCCAGCACCGAGTGGTTTGTCACAAAGCCTTTCTCTCCTTCCGAGCCGTCCTCGGTGGTGATGAGCACGCGACCCACTTCTTCGAAGAGCGGTTTCTCAAGCACATCCTTCGCCGTGCGTGCTCCGAGCAGGAAGGTGGGCTGCATTCCCATCGCCTTGATTTTCCTACCGAGATAGAGCAACGGAGCCACGCCCACGCCGCCACCTACGAGCAACACCTTGGCACCGGGCTTCTCCGGGAGTGTAAACGAGTTGCCGAGCGGCAGCACACAGTTGAGCGTGTCGCCGCTGCGCAGCTGTTGCAGCCTACGGGTGCCGTCGCCTACGGCAGCCACAAGAAGCCAAAGTTCATTGCGCTCATAATCCACATTGTTGATGGAAATGGGACGGCGCAGGAAGGTGGATGGCGAGTCGTCCACGCGCACTTCCACGAACTGTCCCGGAAGCATTTCCGGCAGAGGCTCGCTATGTGTGAGCTTTATGAGCACATGCTTGTCGCTCAAAGCTTCTACGGAATTGACCTTAAGGTCGAGAATGTATTTTTTCATTTATTGTCTTATTTAAGTTCCGCATGCCTCCGCCATGCTTCCGGCCGACCGGCTGACTGGCAGCGGGGAGGTTTGCCCTTACCGTCAATCCTGCTTACACACCTATCCAAGCAGAACCCACGCCTCCGCCTGTCGTCCATGCGTTTGCCGAAGCAAGCCCGAAGACTTGCGAAACCTCAGTTATGTTATTGCTTTTATGCGTCTGTACGCACTGGTTTCCAAATGCGAAGTTACTCATTTTTGCGCAAAGAAAAGCCGAAAATTATAAATATATATCAAAAAACGCACTCCTGACACCTTTTCGCCGACAAAACGCGCATCGCTCCTTTGTCACATTATAATAATGTTGTAAATTTGCACTGCAATGACTTTCCATACTATGCACACGACGAAACGACAATGGATAAGAATTATTCTGCTTGCAGTGCTCACCATTCTGTGCTGCAACAGCAGCGTGCTTGCCGCCGACACCACGCACTATGCGGATGCCGACAGGCATGAAAGCCACAGCCATGTCGCCGCGCCTGACACGGGGAAAGACAATGCCACCGTTGCCACGCTGCACGAGACGGCACGCGTATGCAGTCAGGCACCAACGCGCAACACCTCGGTTTCAAAGCCGTCGCCCACACAGAGGGTACACTTCAGAAACCAGAATCTCTTCCATCTTCAAAAGATATGCTTCGCAGGCTATCGCGGTTCAGGCAGCATTCTGTCGCGCCCGATAATGCCTTTGCCGCCGTGTGACTACTATGTCTTCACACTAAGGCGTCTTTTGTGTTAGCTATTTAGGGGCGCAGGTGTATCGCCTCTTGCGCCAACCTGCTCATTATCAGCACCCCTACATAAATAAAAAAAACAACAGCTAACAACAAAAGAACAAACAAATCATGGCAAATTTAAACAATTTGGCAATGGGAAACAGCATTGCCAACGATTCCCGTATATCAACAAAAGCATCGTTCTTCAACCTCTGCAAGAAGCATTTCTACGCTCCCACACAGAGTCCTGTCAAGGCGCAGAAGAAGGAGTACTCGCCCACTGACGGCGTAAAACTCGAAAATGCACTCAACTGCAAGAGTCCCAAGGAGCGTGCGGCACACATCGCAGCACTCGATGCTATGAACGAGGTGAACCTCGGCAACTACCTGCTTGAAATGTGCTACTCGGACGACCGCCAGTTCTGCGCCCTGCAACTCAACCAGTTCAAGCAGCTGCGCTACGAGCCTGTGACCCCCGTATGCACCTTCGAGGGCGAGGAGGCACGGACAGTTGTCGAGGCATTGTAGATGCGCCGCCGGGCATTCGCCTGAGTAAAAACCGGAGGAACAGCTGAACGTAAAAGCGTTTTTAACAAACACTTAACATTCAACATTGCGCAATGCGAAGAATAATACCTACATTTGCATTGCAATTTTAACGACAACTTAAAACGAAAAATTATGTTGAACAAAAAAGTAGAAGAGGCTCTCAACGCCCAAATCAATGCCGAGATGTGGTCGGCATACCTGTATCTTTCAATGGCAGCCTACGCTCATGCCAACGGCAATCCGGGCATAGGACACTGGTTTGAAGTGCAGTTCCAGGAGGAGCAGGACCATGCACGCATATTCTTCAACTACATCATCCAGCGCGGCGGACGCGTGGAGCTGAAGCCTATCGAGGGTGTTCCCACGACATGGGAGTCGCCACTCACCGTGTTTGAAGCCACTCTGGCACACGAGCAGAAGGTGACACAGCTCATCAACTCGCTCTTCGCACTCACCACGGCAGAGAACGATTACGCCACACAGAGCATGCTCAAGTGGTTCATCGACGAGCAGGTGGAGGAAGAGGAGAACGCCAAGAACATCATCGACAACCTCCGTATGATCAAAGACAACGGCTACGGACTCTACATGCTCGACAAGGAACTCGGCGCACGCACCTACACACAGGCTGCACCGCTTGCCGCAAAAGCATAAAGAACGCCCTCGCCGCACACCGCCCGAAGACTACATGACGTGCGGATGCCTACCGCGAGGGAAACCGTAACACGCAACGATGCCGGCAGAAGGCATCGCAAGAGGGTGTGCATTCAGTGCCTCCACGCAGGGAGACACGGGGTGCACACCTTTTTTTTTCGCCATCGCCGCACAGCAAAGACTCCCCCAATACAGCCAAGGAAACAAACACGACCCTCCTGTTCTTACCTATCGGCAATGCTTTTTCACATTCCGCATTCAGTCCGGACAGTGGCGAATATACGACAAGCCACGCTGCCGCACGGTAAAAATATTTGACACCCGGCATTCCCGTTACAGAGTTTCCTCCAGACGGAGCGACCGCCTTTTCATGCCTTTTCAGCACCTTATTATATATAAAGGGCATGCTTTTCCAGCGTTTTCCTGCCGTTTTCCGCTCAAAACACACGCATTCCGCATCGCAGGCAAGGCTTGTCTGAAGTGCAAACAAGGCTTGTTTGAAGTGCAACCAAGGCTTGTTTGCAACACGACGGTATTGCATTCGAAAGCCATTCTGCACAACTTCGCGCATAAGCCACTGCAACACAAGCGGTTGCGCCAAATGCCCTGATTTTGCAAAAAATCACTCCATTCCCCGCTTTTTTCACGCAACCGCCATTCTCGGCGATTAGGATTTGAAGACAGCGATACAAATATAGCACACATTTATCCCTCTCTCCGAAAGACGGAGAAAACGGAAACGGAAACAAAGCGGAAGCCCAAAGTTTTGAAAACACATTGTGGAGGGAACGGCATATACAAAAAAATTGAGGGCAGTCAATAAACTACCCTCAACCAACACAAAAACTAAACTAGACTTAACTAAGCTAACTAAAGACTTTCACAAGCCTCTTGTTATCGTGTGCAAATATATAGAATATTTCCGATTCAGACAAGTGTTTTTGCAAATATTTTTATAAAAAGTGGCAAAAAGACGAGAATATTCGTTAAAACGGATACTTTATGCTTGAATTTACAAGAACATTATCTAATATTGTCATGGCTGCCATAGCTTCAACTATGGGTACGGCGCGTGGCAAAACACACGGGTCGTGCCGCCCATGAGGGTGTACAAGGGCAGCATTTCCCGCCAAATCCACCGTCTGCTGCTCACGCAAAAGCGTGGCAACGGGCTTGAAAGCCACCCGGAAATATATGTTTTCGCCGTTGCTTATGCCTCCCTGTATGCCTCCGCTGTGGTTTGTCGCCGTGGCAATATGTCCGTGGTCGGCGCAGAAAGCGTCGTTCTGCCGACTTCCATGCGACGCCACACAACCGAAGCCCTCGCCATACTCGAAACCCTTTGCGGCATTGATGCCGAGCATAGCTGCACCGAGCTGGGCGTGGAGCTTGCCGAATTCGGGTTCGCCCAAACCTGCCGGACAGCCCTTTATCACGCACGTTATGATGCCGCCCACGGTGTCGCCCGCAACCTTCACGTCGTCGATGAGCCGCTCCATGAGCACCGCCTTCTGCGCATCGGGGCAGCGCACGACGTTACGCTCGGCTTCATCAAGGTCGTAATGCGTGTAGTCGTGCTCCAGAGCGATGCCGCCCACCTGCGAGGTGTAGGCATGAACGCTCACGCCCATACGCTTCAGTGCGAGCTTGGCAAGTGCGCCTCCCACACAACGGCTAATGGTGATGCGTGCCGAGGAGCGTCCACCTCCACGATGGTCGCGCACACCATACTTTTCATAATAGGTGTAGTCGGCATGGGAAGGACGGAACACATTGCGCAGATTGTCGTAGTCGGCGGAGTGATGGTCGCTGTTATGCACCACGAAACCTATGGGGCAGCCCGTCGATTTGCCCTCGAACACGCCGCTGAGAAGTTCCACACGGTCGGCTTCGTTGCGTCCTGTCGTGATGTGACTCTGCCCCGGCCGGCGGCGGTTGAGTTCCGACTGTATGAAATCCATGTCGATGTCGATGCCCGGAGGCATGCCGTCCACCACTCCGCCGATGCACGGTCCGTGGCTTTCGCCAAACGTGGTGAGCGTGAAAAGAGTGCCGAATGTGTTGCGCATATAGCTTTCAGAAATTAAGAAGTTAGGGAAAAGGAATGAAGAAGACAGAAAGTCAGAAGTCAAGCCATTCGCTTCTCCGTCCCAAATCCATATAAGGAGCAGGACATTAGGCTTGAGTTCTGACTTCCTGACTGTCTGACCTCCGACTGATTAATGCTTGCAGTGTCCGCAGTCGCAAGACTCGCCTTCGTGGTGATGTCCGCATCCGCCGCTGCAACTCTCGCATCCGCCGCCACAGCCGTGACCGCTCATCTGGCTCACGAAAGCCTGCATCTCCTCCTTGGTGGCCTCACGGTTCTCAATCACCTTGCCCACGAAATTGAGCGTTTTGCCTGCCAAAGGCGAGTTGAGGTCGATGCGGACCTTGTCGGAAGTGATGTCGAGCACGATGCCCATGAAGAAGTTTCCGTCCTCGTTCTGCAACGGAACACGTGCGCCTTTGAACACCACTTCGTTGTCAAACTTGCCGTCTATCTCGAAAACGCTCTTGTCAAGGCTTATCACACGCTTCTCGTCGTAGTCGCCGAAAGCAAGTTCCTTGGGCAGTTCAAAGTTGAAGTCGGCACCCTGTTCCAGCACCTCGACAGCCATTTCAAAGCCGTCGAGAGCCACGCCGAAGCCGGTGATGAACTGGAAGGGACGGTCGTTTGAAGTCTCTTCCACCAATTCTTTCTTATCATCGGCAATGGCATACAGTTTGTAAGACACTGAGATGAACTTGTTTTTCTTTGTTTCCATTCTTTTATATGTATTTTGTTTTAATGTTTCGCATATATGGATGCAAGGAGATTCTATCACCTAATTAAATACAAAGTTACGACATTTTTTTATGAATAAGCCTTACTTATAGGTTTTTATGCTATCTTTGCGCTTCGAAAACAATTATCAAATAAAAAACAAATGCACGGAAAACGTAACCAACCGACACGATTCCGCCACGGAGCGGTCACCACATTCATAGCAATAATCGCCATCATCGCACTCGGACTACCAGCCGTAACCGCCGCACAGAACATGCCGAAGAGCTGCTACACCAAGCTCTCGCCCATGCTGCGCACGCTTGTCAGGACAGAGGGCAAGGCTCATGCGCCGTCGGCTTCAGCCCCAGCCGGAGAGCAAAGACAGCTGCGTGTGTGCGCATTCGTGCAGACAACTGACGGCAACCGCAACACGCTCACCGGAAACGGATGCAGGATTCTCGCCGATTTCGGCGACATATTCATCGCGGAAGTGCCTCTCCAGGGCATCAGGACACTGGCAGCCGACTCGCGTATATGCCGCATTGAGGCGGAAAGGGGCAACACGCTCACTCTCGACTCCATGGCCATCTACACCAATGCTACACCCATCTACGAGGGCAGGCAGCTGCCACAGGCGTTCACCGGACGCGGCGTCGTGATGGGAATCCAGGATGTAGGCTTCGATCTCACCCACCCCACGTTCTACAACGACGACGCCACCGAGTACCGCATAAAGCGTTTCTGGGACCAACTCTCGGCCGACACCATAGGCAGTGCGCTGCCCGTGGGCGCCGAATACACATCGCAACAGGCCCTGCTCGACTACGGACATTCGCGCGACGGAATCATAGAATATCACGGAACACACACCCTCGGCATCGCGGCAGGAAGCGGAGCGGGGACGAAATACCGCGGCATGGCACCCGAAAGCGACATCTGTCTGGTGAGCAATGCAGTGAACGGCGACGAGATATTCATCGACTCTGCCGACATTTACAAATACACCTACGCCACGGACGCACTCGGCTTCAAGTACATCTTCGACTATGCCGAATCGCAGGGCAAGCCCTGTGTCATCTCGTTCAGCGAGGGTGCGAACCAGGAACTGCATGGCGATAACATACTATACTACGAAATTCTGCGCCGTATTACGGGTCCGGGACGCATCATTGTGGCGTCGGCAGGCAACGCAGGACTTATGCTGAACTATGTGAACAAGCCTTACGGACTATCCAGAGCCGGCTCGTTCATACTCTCGGCAGACGACCATGTGAGCGTGACGACACGGAGCAAGGGACCGCTTTCGTTCGTAACCACACTGTATGACACCAATAGATGCACCACCACCTCGCCCCGTGTGAGCCAGAGAGGAAGCAGCACCGTACTGCAATTCAGCACCGACGACATAATGATAATGCCCGACCTGTGCATCAACGACACCCTCAGCATCGACGGGACACCGTATGTCTTCTCCGCCATAGCCTACCCGTCGTGCTACGACCACGAGCAACTGGCGATGGACATCACGCTCACCGGCCCGAAGAAGATAGGATTCGACACAAACGTTTCCATGGAACTTACGGGCAACTACAGCAGTGCCGATATGTTCACCATGTACGGACAGATGCTCAACAGCAATTTCAGCGGAATGCTGAACGAAGCGGAATGCTCGCACAACATCAACTCACCGTCGAGCGCACCAAGCGTAATCAGCGTGGGAGCGACATCATACCGGCAGGAATACGACAACATTTCGGGCGAGACAATAATCACAAACTACGGGCAGACGGGGCTTCGCAGCTCATTCTCGTCGGTGGGTCCGACACTCGACGGACGCATAAAACCCGACGTAATGGCACCCGGTGCCAACGTAATATCGGCCATTGGAAACACTTATATTGAGCACAACAGCAGCAAAGCCTACAAGAATGTGGTGGCAACGCAGTCGTTCCAAGGAAAGGAATACGGATGGATAGCCACGGGAGGCACCTCCATGTCGGCGCCGGCAGTGGGCGGAATCATAGCATTGTGGCTTCAGGCCAACCCACATCTCACCCCCGACGATGTGCTGGGAATAATCGCCCGCACCAGCAAACCGTGCGGAGACTACGGCAAGACGCCCAACAACTACTGCGGTTACGGCACAATCGACGCCTATGCCGGACTCCTTGACGCACTCAATCTCAGCGGCATCGACGGCATTTCAAAGCACAATCCGCAAGGCATCGACATCGCCTTAACACGCGACAACCGCCTGAACATAAGTATGGACGAAGCCGCCAAGCACGACTTCAGCATAAAGGTGTACGACACCGGCGGCCGACTCCGGCAGACAACACGCCTCCTTTCCGGCGCAACGCACTACGAAGCCGACCTCAGCCAGCTTCCCTCCGGCGTGTATGCAGTGCAGATTGACAGCCGCGACAGACTGGCAAAAGGCTCCGTACTCATAAGGAAGCAATAACAACGGAAGTTGAAAGAATTATAAATAATGATGATTTTATTACAGGAAACGACCGACTTCTGCAAAAAATATATACATTTGCAACCTCAAAACATCATTCATCATTCACAGTGTCACGCAGGATTTCCAACTGCGTGGCATTGAATCAAGTCATAAAAAGCATGAGAAAAATAAAGTTTTTAGCATTCGCCCTCATCGCAACACTGCTTGTTGGATGCGGCACAACACGCACAGTACCAATCACAGGACGCAAGCAAAACATCCTCGTCAGCGATGAACAGGTGCTCAGTCTGAGCAACCAGGAGTACACAAACTATATGAAGTCGGCAAAAGTCTCCACCAATTCCGCCAACACAGCAATGGTGAAACGTGTGGGACAACGCCTTGCCACAGCCGTGGAGAAATACCTCAACGAGCACAATATGCAAAGCGAAACGAAGCAGTTCAGCTGGGAGTTCAACCTCGTGCAGGACAATTCGGCTAACGCTTTCTGCATGCCCGGCGGCAAAATCGTGGTTTATGAGGGTCTGCTTCCATACACACAGAACGAAGCTTCGCTTGCCATCGTCCTCGGACATGAGATAGCCCATGCCGTGGCAAAGCATTCCGCCGAACAGATGAGCAAGGAAATAAAGAACCAATACGGCACAGAAATACTCGGACAAGTGCTCAATGCGGCGGGAGTAAGTTCCTCCACAACACAGTTGGCACAGATTCTCACGAAGAAAGGCTTGCAGTTCCGCTCGCTCAAATACTCGCGCGACCACGAAAGCGAGGCCGACCGCATGGGACTCATATTCGCTGCAATGGCAGGCTACGACCCCAATGTGGCGGTAAGTTTCTGGGAACGCATGTCGCAGGGAAGCAACAGCAACAGGAGCGACGTGTTCAGCGACCACCCGTCGGACGCAAAACGCATAGCAGCCATAAAGCAGGAACTGCCCGAAGCACTCACCTACTACAAGCCGGCAGCCGCTACTCCGACCAAGACAACAACCGTTTCGACCAAGAAGAAAACCACTTCTGTCAAGAAGAAAACCACTAAAAGGAGATAACCGACTTAGGAGTCAAACCATTAAGAAGTCAGGAGTCAAGCCGAATGTTTTGCTTATCACTGTCATAAGACAGACAAGCCAACGGCATGACTCCTGACTTTTTGTTGTTAAACCCAAATCGGTCATAGACCGAAACAGGCGTGTTATAAGAGAATTTGTCTTTCTTTCAACTCAAAACTATCACTTCACCAATGTGGATTCCGGACCCATGTATGAGCGTTTCAAGCCTCCGAAATCGAGTACAACCTTCTGCAAAACAGTGCCGGGATCGCCACAGATGACACGAAGTTTATGGTGACCGGGAGTTGGAACATATAGCGTTGATTTGTTGATACGGCTATTGCGCAGCACACTTTCATACCAGTTCTGGGCGTATTCCACCGATGAAGTGGACGGTTCGATGATGCGTGTGTTGTCGATAGTCACGCCGTAGTGCGTCTCAACACCTGTGCGTTCGTGTCCGGCATAGCCCTGGGCGGTGCAAAGGGTATAGGTGGGCAGCACATAAGTATATACATCCACGGGACCCTGCGAGAAGCAATAGAAGTCGTACTCCACAAAAGGAGCGTCAGTGCGTGATGCAAACCCTTTCTTGCCTACTGGGTTTCCGAGCTGTACGGCATCGCCTGCGGCACCCATATTGGGCACCACAGAAATTCTGACATCGGCAGATTCCTGCTTGCGCTGGTAGTCGGCGGCATTCATTGCTATGTAGCCGTTGGTCTCAACATGCTGTCCACGCACATCGGCGAGGCTTGGCTGTGCCGGATTGAACACCGACACGAGCACTTCATCCTTCTGCCCTCCATCCGAGACAAACTCTATATGTCCTGCCACGCGGTCGCCATTTGGAGCCTTAGTCCAATCCACCGATACCGTGAGACGCTCCTCTGTCGTGACACTACCCTTTGTCCGTGAGAGTCTTATCCACGGTTCGGAGGCCTTCGCAGTCCAGCCGAAAGCCTTTTCACCACGGTTATACACATCTATGTAATATGTGGCTGGCACGAAACGGCTGAATGCCGGCAGCTGATGATAGCTGCTCCGCCCACGAACCACATCCTCGCCCTCTACGGCGAGAGCCATATCCGCCCCTGCCGACAGTCTGGTGGTGCGCAGTTCGGGGCGGTCGTAGTAGGCTTCCGTGCCCTGCTGCTTCACAGACACTATGTGATTCCATTTGCCACCAAGCATAGTGCTATACTGATTTGTTATGGTCTCCAGGCTGTCGTGGCATTGCATGGAGAGTTTTGCCCAATAGTCGGTGGCAGCACGGTGCTCGGTGGCATACTCACGGTTGCGCTGTGCGTAGAGCATCTTGCGGTTTACGAGTTCGCAACCCTTCACCTGGTAACACACATTCTCGAAGAAACAGGCGCGTTTCTGCGTGGGAAGCTGCTTCATTATGCGCTCCGCCATGTCTGAGATGCGCGTATATTCTGCCAGACGACGCTCCGCTTCGCCATAATTAGCAAACGAAAATTCGGTGTCAGCATTTATCTCGCGCTGATGTGCATCATTAGTCCACTGTGCGCCGAAGCCCATACACTCCGGCTTACGCTGGAAGGAGAGGTTGTAATAGGTGTTGAACATGTCGGCAAACTGGCTTCTGTACTTGTCGCCAAGCATGGCGCATGTCCATTCCGTGCGGTAGCCGGCCGAACGGCGATAGTCGAAAGAGTCGATGTCGTAGGCCAATGACAGGAAGTAATCCACCGCAAACTCGCATAGCTTTATGTCGCCGGCATTGAGAAGCCAAATGCGGTCGGCAGTGGTGTCGTAGGCTTTGCGCAACTCCTCATACATGAATGTGGGCGAGGTGGTGTTCATCCACAGATAATTGTGGGGTCGTCCGAGATATGAGGCATGGTAATAGACGCCGGAACGACCGGAGCGTTTCTGTTCTGCCGGACTGCTGAGACGCTTCATGTAGCCGTAGTTGTCGTCGGGCCAGATTATAGTCACTTCGTCGGGCAACTGCAATCCCTTGTCATACACATCGAGCACTTCCTTGTAAGGGGTGAATGCCTGTGGTATGTCCTCTATGCGTCCTTTCACGTTGCGTGCTATGATGTCGCGCTGTGCGGCTATGGCTTCGCCCATGGTCTTGCATCGCGACGCCATGTCAGAACTTCCGTTCATGGCGGCGTCGTGCAGTCCGCGCAGGGCGAGAGTATAGACATTCTCGTATGGAGCCGTCTCCTTCACACGCGCCTCAAGCACGCTGTCGATACCGTGCTTGTTGGTTTCGTAGTTCCAAGGGCCGTACTTGTCGCCGAACCACTCCGTAGCTGTATTGAGGAAGAGCGGTTCGCAATGCGACGTACCCATGACGATGCCGAAACTGTCGGCTACCACCTTGTTCTCAGGCACCTGATAGAACGCCGTCGAGCAGTTGTGCATGGCCGGACACAGATAGTTGGCATTGAGGCGGAGCAGCAGTTCACACACGGCGGCATAGGTGCGCGGGCCGAAGTTGCCGCGTTCCTTCTCGTAATTGTTCTTCGCCCACTGGTAGAGTCCCCAGTCCTCGTCGTTGATGAATACGCCTCGAAACTTCACGCTTGGTTGCTTTGATGTGAAAGGCTTTACGTTCACGGAGAGCGTCTGACGCTTCTCCACGGGGGCGTCACCCCAGAAGTACCAGGGATTGACGCCTATGGCATGCGACACCGAAAGGAGTCCGTAAGCAGCGCCACGCCGGTCGCTTCCCGCCACCACCAGAGCCTCGTCAAATCCATTACCGGGCTTCTTCACCGTCTCTATGCGATAGCGTTCCCATGCTCCGGCAAGTCCTTCGGTGTTGAGTTTGTTCTGCTTCACAAGTTTCTTAATCCACTCGTTTTCCAGAGTACCCACTATCACCACACGCCTGGCCTTGGCATTACCCTGCCTTGCATCGTACACGGCGAGACGACGACCCGTCACACGCTGCACATCATCGGCAAAAAGGTTGCTCACCGTATTCATAAGCACCGGCTCAGAGCCGTCGTAACACACCACGGCCTGCTCGCCACCAGACACGAGACGGAAACCGTCAGCACCGCTGTCAAGCGTGGCCTGCGCCGAAGCCATGCCTACTCCAAGCACGGCAAGAACCATAGAAAGATTCTGTCTTTTCATAGTTTTCAATGATTTTGTAAATAAGTTTTTAGTTCTAATGACACTGCCCGTCACCGGCAGAATGATATAAGAATGTCTCTTCACTTAGCAAAATTACTCAATTTAAGCCAAAACCGGACTATATTCCACTTTTTTTTTTCATTCTACGACAACAGCCTTGGCACAACAACGCTAACATATTGATTTTCAGCAATATTCTTATTGACTAAAAAGAAGCCTTGTTTACATCACAAATAAGGCTTCTTTGCGTAACAAACAAGGCTTGTTTACAGGCAAAACAAGACTTGTTTGAAAACCGGTCATGTTTTGATTGTTTTTCAGACAGATTTTCCCTACCTTTGCACTTATGAAAAAGCTTATATCAATACTTCTGTTTTCCCTGTGCTGCATAGGAATTATGGCACAGGAAACCTACAAGACTAAGAGCGACATCAGCTACACAAAGAAGACTGACAGTTATGCAACGGAGCGTCTGAAGCTCGACATACACTACCCTGTGGGCAAGACCGGCTGCCCGGTGGTGGTGTGGTTTCACGGCGGCGGACTCACCGGCGGCTCAAAGGAACTGCCGCAACGCCTGCGCGACAAGGGCATGGTGGTGGTGGGAGTGAACTACCGTCTGCTGCCGAAGGTCACCATCGACAAGTGTCTTGACGACTGCGCCGAGGCAGTGGCGTGGGTGTTCGGACACATACGCGAATATGGCGGCGACACGGGCAAGCTGTTCCTGTCGGGACATTCGGCAGGAGGCTACATCACGATGATGCTCGGACTCGACCGTAAGTGGCTCGCACACTACGGCGTGGAAGCCGACAGCATCCGCGGACTCATACCGTTCAGCGGCCAGGCAATAAGCCACTTCTCATACAGACAGATGAAAGGAATCTCCAACCTGCAACCCCTCATCGACGAGTATGCCCCACTCTACTGGGTGCGCAAGGACTGTCCGCCGCTCATACTCATCACGGGCGACCGCGAGACCGAACTCTTCGGACGCTACGAGGAGAATGCCCTGCTCATGCGCTACATGAAACTCGCGGGCAACAACACGACAAAACTCTACGAAATAGGCGGCCATGACCACGGAGCCATGGTTGAACCGTCGTTCCACATACTGCTTGACAACATCAAGGAGATACTTGGGAAGGAGCGGTAGAAGGAACGTTGACAAAACAAAACAAACGAAACCAGGGCTTTGCCTTGAAGTTGATGGAATCCGTCGGACAGACATAATGTCCGCCAACAGCCAACAGTCCAATACGGACCAACTTCAAGGCAAAGCCCTGACTTCGTTCAATCACGCGCCTGTACTATTTCTTCAGCACGGGATCGCAGGTGAGATTCACACCCAGTTTCTTGAATATCTTCTGATCGACATCACTCAGCATCACCGTACAGTGCACCTGACAGCCGCGCAGTTTGGGCAGCTGTTCGAGGGCATGGAGACAGTTTTCGTCGCTGTCGGAGAGCACAGAGAGAGCCACGAGCACTTCGTCGGTGTGCAGACGCGGATTGCGTCCGCCCAGATAGTTTATCTTTGTGTGCTGAATGGGTTCAATCATCGACTGCGGAATGAGCTTCAGTTCATGGTCGATACCGGCCAGATGCTTGGTGACATTGAGCAGAAGGGCGGCGCTGCAACCGAGGAGCGCACTCGAATGAGCCGTTATCAAGGTGCCGTCCTCAAGCTCTATGGCAGCCGAAGTATGTCCCGTAACCTTCAGATTCTCCTTGGCTGCAACGGTGGCGCGGCGGAAGTCGGTGCTGATGCCCGCCTGACTGAACAGCATGCGTATCTTCGCCACCTCGGCTTCGTTGCATGCTCCGAGCGCAAGCTTGTTGGTAGCGGCATAGTAGCGACGCACAATCTCATCCTTGGAAGCCTCGCAGCACACCTCATCGTCGCTGATGCAGAAGCCCACCATGTTCACTCCCATGTCCGTCGGCGACTTATACGGGTTGTAACCATAGATGCCTTCGAAGAGAGCTTTGAGTACAGGGAATATTTCTATATCACGGTTGTAGTTCACCGCAATCTTGTTGTAAGCCTCAAGATGGAACGGGTCGATCATGTTCACATCGTTAAGGTCGGCCGTTGCAGCCTCGTAAGCGATGTTCACGGGATGCTTCAAGGGCAGATTCCACACTGGGAAAGTCTCGAATTTGGCATATCCTGCCCTCACGCCGCGCTTGTTTTCGTTGTAGAGCTGGCTCAGACACACCGCCATCTTGCCGCTTCCGGGACCGGGGGCTGTGACGATGACGAGCGGACGCGTCGTCTCCACGAAGTCGTTCTTGCCGAATCCGTCGTCGGAGGCGATGAGTTTCACATCGTGCGGATAGCCGTCGATGAGGTAATGGCAATATGTTTTGATGCCGTCGCGCTCAAGACGCTGGCGGAACGCTGCCGCCGCCGGCTGACCGTTGTAGTGGGTTATCACCACCGAGCCTACCATAAAGCCACGGTTCTGGAACTCGCTGCGCAGACGGAGCACATCCTCATCGTAAGTGATGCCAAGGTCGGCGCGTGTCTTGTTCTTCTCTATATCGGTGGCACTGATGACGATTACTATCTCGATGCTGTCGCTTATCTTCTGGAACATGCGCAACTTGCTGTCGGGGAGAAAGCCCGGCAACACGCGGCTGGCATGATGGTCGTCGAAGAGTTTGCCTCCGAGTTCAAGATAAAGCTTGCCGTCAAACTGTGATATCCTTTCCTTAATGTGCTCTGACTGTATCTTCTGATACTTATCATTATCGAATCCTATTCTCATATTCCGCGTTTGTTTGATGCAAAATTACAACTTTTCGGGCGTTTATCAGCATTATCATGCAAAAAAGAAAAGCTTAAAGTAAGTATGTGAACAAAAACCCGTAATTTTGCATCAAAATAATCTTCACGATATTATGACAAAGCAGAACTACATATTCCCTGCCGAGTGGCACCGCCAGAGCTGCGTGCAACTCACATGGCCGCACGCCGATACCGACTGGCAACCGTATCTCGACGAAATACAGGAGACCTTCGTACAGATAGCGAAAGCCGTAGCCCAATACGAGCGACTCATCATCGCCGCCATGAATACCGACGATGTAAGAAGCCTGTTGGAGGAGAGTCTGACCGCTGAAGAGATGCAGCGCGTGAGCATATACGAATGCGACAACGACGACACCTGGGCCCGCGACCACGCCTTTATCACGCTCGTCGGCACGGAGAAAGACGCACCCTGCCGCCTGCTCGACTTCCGTTTCAACGGTTGGGGCGAGAAGTTCGACGCCGGAAAGGACAACGCCATCAACCGCACCTTATATAATAAAGGTGTGTTCCACGGCTGCGAACGCATCGACTGCGACGACTTTGTGCTCGAAGGCGGGTCGGTAGAGAGCGACGGACAAGGCACCGTCCTCACCACAAGCGTGTGCCTCATGGCACCCAACCGCAACCAACCCATGACGCAGGACGAGGTGGAAGCGGTGCTGAAGGAACGGCTCTGCGCACGAAAGATAGTATGGCTCGACCACGGACAGCTCATAGGCGACGACACCGACGGGCATATCGACACCATAGCACGGCTCTGTCCAGGCAACACCGTGCTCTATGTGGGGTGCGACGACGATGCCGACCCGCAATACACCGACCTCAAATCTCTCGAGAAGCAGCTCCGGGAAGCCACCAACGCCGACGGCATTCCGTTCCGGCTGCTGCGTCTGCCCATGCCCGACGCAATACACTTCGACGGTGAACGGCTGCCCGCAACCTACGCAAACTTCCTCATTCTGAACGGAGCGGTAATCGTTCCCACCTACGACCAGCCCGACAACGACGCGCTGGCACTAAGTCTTGTCGCCGAAGCCTTCCCCGGCTACGACATCATCGGCATCGACTCACGCATCATAATACGCCAACACGGTTCCATACACTGCCTCACGATGCAGTACCCCGAAGAGGTGAACGTGTGACGACAGCGGCTGCCTACACCGGCGGCGCACAAACCGTTTCTTCATGAAATCCTTATAGTTATGAAAAAGAAAGAACTTTGCTACATAGCGATTGTAGCCATATTGGGCATCTCCCTGCTGTTGGGATTCGCCGTAGAAGTGTTTGGTATTGATTTGGGCAAAGCAGCATGGGCGGCGCAATGGGTGTCGTCGCCCGTCGCACTCGCCATTGGTTTTGCCTTCGCCCTGACTTTGGGCAAGGCTTTCCCCGACTTCAACCGGACGATGTCAAAGAAGCTTTTGCAGTATTCCGTCATAGGTCTCGGATTCGGAATGAATGTCAATAAAGCCCTGGCATCGGGTTCCGAAGGCATGATGTTCACCATTGTCAGCGTGTTCGGCACCCTCGCCTTGGGTTGGCTGTATGGCAGAAAGCTGCTGAAAGTGGATTGGCAGACAAGCTATCTGCTCTCGTCCGGAACCGCAATATGCGGCGGTTCGGCAATAGCCGCCGTCGGTCCAGTCATCAAGGCAAAGGCCGAGAGCATGTCAGTGGCTCTGGGTGTGGTGTTTATACTTAATGCCATCGCCCTGTTCATGTTCCCGTCCATCGGCGACGCACTGGGAATGACGATGAAACAGTTCGGCATGTGGGCGGCAATAGCCATCCACGACACCTCGTCGGTAGTGGGAGCAGGCGCCGCCTACGACCAGATGCACCCGGAAGCAGTGCTCTCACAGGGCGTGAGCGCACTTGAAGTGGCGACAACAATCAAGCTCACCCGTGCGCTTTGGATAGTAGTCATCGCACTCATCACCCCCTTCTTCTTCCGCAGCAAGCTTGGCGCAGCGTCGGAAGGGCAGGCAAAACCGTGGTACAAATGCGTACCGCGCTTCATTATATGGTTTGTCGTGGCGATACTTTTCAACACCTATATCCTCAGCAACGCCTCGCTTCTTGGCGACAGCGCAGCAGCAACGGGCGGCGAATTCAGCGGCGCCGTAAACAAGCTGGCAAAGCATCTCATCACTCTTTCGCTCTTCTTCATCGGAGCGTCGCTCACGAAAGAGACACTGCGCAGCGTAGGCATACGTCCACTTGTGCAGGGCGTCCTGCTCTGGATAAGCATCAGCGTGATAAGCCTCGGCTACATCTTCTGGGTGGAATGACGCCCCTCCGCCTCAGGAAACGCTGTTGATATAATTCTTTTTCACATTTGAGACTCAATGTTTTAACACGTTTTATTTGTACATTAAAGCCTTTATCCGTATATTTGCAGAACCGGTATGTATGGCAACCGTCTGCTGAAAAGGACTCCATACGGCCGGCATGAGACAGAACACATATTATAAAAACAACAGAAAAATTACAACAGCTATGAAAAAGTATGTATGCGACGTATGCGGATGGGAATACGACCCCGCAATAGGCGACCCTGAAAACGGCATCGAGCCGGGCACAGATTTCAACGACATACCATCCGATTGGGTATGCCCGCTGTGCGGAGTGGGAAAAGAAGAATTCAGCGTTGTGGAATAAACGCCACACCATTTGAACATAAAGAAAGGATGCCCAGGCATGACGGAAGTCGTGTCTGGGCATTTTTCATCGCCCGACGAAACACAGCCAACAGTGATTCCGGAAAAGAACCGCCGCGCGTTGTCCGACAAGCAATAACACCATTGATTTTCAAGCACATACACACTGCCTTAAAAAGAAGCCTTGTTTTGCCCACAAACAAGCCTTCTTTGCACTCCAAACAAGCCTTGTTTGCAACCAAAAGAAGCCTTGTTTGAAAACCAAGCATATTGCATCGTCAACGCTACCCACAGACGGCACATCACAACAAACACATAACCGACCGTAAAAACGCCCAAAATACACAAAAAACAAACTTTTGTTTGCAAAAATTTTGGCAATTAAAAAAATATCGTTACCTTTGCACTCGCAAAAGAAAAACAGTTGGTGCCATAGCTCAGTTGGTAGAGCAAAGGACTGAAAATCCTTGTGTCCCCGGTTCGATTCCTGGTGGTACCACACTAAGAAGGAGTCACTTGAAAAAGTGGCTCCTTTCTTTTTTACATATACGGACATCACCATATTCTCAAAATTTCGCACAAAAGAACATGGTTTCTCAATTATTCTTTTTACCTTTGTCAAGATACATTTTCACGGAAGTTCCTAAACTCTAATAAAGAATATGAAAAAACTGATTTCCATTTTAGTTTGTATAACAATAAGTGTAGTAGCATTCGCCATTGAAACAAACAGCAACTTCGGATTCAAAAGGCAGAATACAGAAAAAGAATACCAGCAATACGTCGGACAGTCAATAGTTATACGACGCCCTCATGGATTTTCAGAAACATGGAAAGGAACAGGCCTACATCACTTGAACAACTTTTACGGAAAGACCTTTATCATCAGAAAGGTCAAAGTGAAGAGTGCAATAAAGGAAAACATACCCGTACAATGTATAACCATAAAGGCATACGAACAGGACACTAAACGAATTACAAGCTTCTGCGCTTACGACAGCCCGTCAGACCCGACAGGAGAAATTCTGACAGCTAAGGAATTGCCGTTCATCGAACATCTGCCGGTATTCTTCAGCAAGACCTTTTCCGATTTTGTCAATAGTCAAAGAAACAGACTTATCACCAACCCTTTGGTAAAAGAAAGTTACAGAATAACCGACTTGTTTATAGGAAAAGACTCCGACAAGAACGCTGCTACTGCAACAATCAATGCCAGAATAAAGAGCACGGAGACAGGCGAAATTTCCACATTCCCCTATTCTGAAATAGACACCCAACCATTCAGTTATGCATTGAAAATGACACATAACCCTATACTTGAACGTGTGGAAAAGCCCTTGGATTCCAGCAAACGATATGGAGAAATTACAACCATACAAGATGAAGGATTGACAAAGTTTTCGTTTAAAGACAATACAATCGCAGCTTTAACATTTTGCATGGACGACAAATTCGTATTCAAACTTGACAACATATCAGACCACTCCATAAAAATTTTATGGGACGATGCAAGCTATGTTGATATGAATGGAGTCACATCAAAAATCATGCATACGACCATAAAATATTCAGAACGCTCCAACCATCAAACTCCTACGACTATCATAAGTGGTGCAAGTCTCCTCGATTGTGCATTGCCTATCAACAATGTGTACTTGGATGAGACCTTAAATACAAAATATATCAACCATAAAAGTTATTCACATACGCTCGGACTTTTCACTATGACGACAACATATCTAACTGTTGAAGACGTATGGAAAACCCGACCACTCATTCCAACAGGTTTTGAAACACAATCGCTTACGGGCAAAAAGCTTCGCCTCATGCTGCCAATCGAAGTCAAAGGAGTGGTGAATGAATACACTTTTATATTTAACATAGAATCGGAATACGCCCACCCGGAGCTGCTCAACATAGACAAAAAGAAATATTATTCAATGTGATTCCACTATAAAAAACGAGTTATTCAGTAATGAACAACTCGTTTTTTTGTGCTCAAAACATACTGCCACACATTAATAATATAGCGAAAATGAGTACCTTTGCACCATGATTTATCCGAATAACTTTGAAAACAAGATACAGTTCAATGAGATACGCTCATTGCTGAAAGGCTATTGCCTGTGCCGGCTGGGCAAGGACAAGGTGGACGAAATGGCTTTCACCGACGACGCCGGACGCATAAACACGCTGCTAAGACAAACCAGAGAGTTCAGAAGACTGCAGGAAGAGGCCGACGACTTCCCGTTGCAATTCTTCTTCGACATGCGTGAATCGATAAAGCGCATACGCATAGAAGGCACACATCTCGAAGAGAACGAAATCTTCGACCTGCGCCGTTCGCTTGAAACGATAGCCGCCATCGTGCGCTTTCTCGGCAGAAGCGACGACAACGGCAACTACAACTACCCCACTCTGCAAACTCTCACCGAAGGCGTACTAACATTCGCCGACATCATACGACGCATCGACCAGATACTCGACAAGTACGGACACATAAAGGACAGCGCCTCGCCACGGCTCGCAGAGATACGCTCGCAGCTGCAAAAGGCAGAAGGAAGCGTCTCCCGCACACTCAACAACATACTGCGGGCAGCACAGAGCGAAGGACTCATCGAGAAGGATGTGACACCCACTCTGCGCGACGGCCGACTCGTAGTACCAATAGCCCCGGCACTGAAACGGCGCATAAAGGGCATCGTACACGACGAGTCATCGACAGGAAAGACCGTGTTTGTGGAGCCTAACGAAGTGGTGGAAGCCAACAACCGCATACGGGAACTCGAAGCAGACGAACGCCGTGAGATAATAGTGATACTCACCGAGTTTACAAAACTCGTGCGGCCGCACATCGACGACATCATCAACGCCTACCGTCTGCTTGCCGAAGTCGATTTCATACGGGCACGCGCCGAACTGGCACGGACTACCAACGCCATCGAACCCACAGTAGAAAACCAGCCCCTTATGGACTGGATTACGGCACGACACCCGCTGCTATGGCTCGCACTGAAGAAGCAGGACAAGCCCATCGTACCACTCGACATCACACTGACACGCGACAGTCACATCCTCATAATATCTGGTCCCAATGCCGGCGGCAAGTCGGTGTGCCTCAAGACAGTGGGTCTGCTGCAATACATGTTGCAGTGCGGACTCTCCATCCCCGTGAGCGAACGCTCCAAAACAGGCGTGTTCCACGACGTGATGATAGACATAGGCGACGAGCAAAGCATCGAGAACGACCTCTCGACCTACTCCTCACACCTGCTCAACATGAAGAACATGATGCGGCAGGCAGGCGACGCCACACTGCTGCTGATTGACGAATTCGGCACAGGCACCGAGCCGCAGATAGGCGGAGCGATGGCAGAAGCCGTGCTGTGCCAGTTTGTAAAGAAGCACGCATGGGGCGTAATCACCACCCACTATCAGAACCTCAAGCACTTTGCCGACTCGCATGAGGGCATAGCCAACGGTGCAATGCTCTACGACCGCCACGAGATGCGGCCGCTGTTCCAGCTCGCCATAGGTCAGCCAGGCTCTTCGTTCGCCATAGAGATAGCCCGCAAGACGGGCATTCCCGACGAGGTGATACGCCAAGCAAGCGACATCGTAGGCTCCGACTACATACAAAGCGACAAATATCTGCAGGACATTGTGCGAGACAAACGCTATTGGGAGAACAAAAGGCAGAACGTGCACCAGCGCGAAAAAGACCTGGAGAAGACCATAGCAAAGTATGAGGAAGAAATAAAGGAACTCGACCGCAAGCGGAAGGAGATACTGCGGCAGGCAAAGGAACAGGCGCAGGAACTGCTGAAGGAAAGCAACCGTAACATAGAGAACACCATTCGCGAAATACGCGAATGCCAGGCCGAGAAGGAAGAGACAAAGCGTCTGCGCGAAGAACTGAACGCCTTCAAGACCGATGTGAACGAGATAGACACAAAACAGAACGACGACCTCATAGAAAAGAAAATGAGGCAGATAATGGAACGTAAGGAACGCCGCGAAAAAAGAAAGAAGGAAAAGAAGGAAAACAGCACCAAACCTGCCGCCACACAGGCTCCCACCCTGCCGTCGGCAACACCTTCTTCGGCAAGACAGGCGTTCGCCGTGGGCGACACAGTGCGCATGCGCGGACTCACAACAGTGGGAACCGTGGAGACAACCGACGGCAAACAATGCACCGTAGTGTTCGGCGATGTGCGCACGAAAGTGCCTTCGTCACGACTCGAACACACTACAAAACCTGTAGAGTCGAGCCGTCCCGCCACCTTCGGCATAAGCCGCGAGACACGCCAGACGATAGACAGTCACAAGCTGAACTTCCATCAAGACCTCGACGTGAGGGGTATGCGGGGCGACGAAGCACTCAACGCCGTGCAGCACTTCATTGACGATGCCATACTCGTGGGAATGTCGCGGGTGCGCATCCTGCACGGCAAAGGCAACGGAATACTGCGCCAGCTCATACGCCAGTACCTGAATTCAGTGCCAAATGTCATCGGGTGCAAGGACGAACATGTGCAGTTTGGCGGCGCCGGCATAACGGTGGTGGACTTCTAATCAGCGTGCCACCGTCACCACATCGTTTGTCCCGCACGGCATACGGATGCTCTTTTCCGACAGCGGGACATCGGCACTTATGGCGTATTCCGTCTTCTGCCGTTCGAGAGGAATGTGCAACTGCACTTTCCCGGAAGCGTCGGTACGGGTCTTTATCCCGTCAATGGTGACGCCGCAGCCGCCCAACATGCGCTCGGCGTTGATGTCCCAGATGCCGAACCGTACATTGCCGAACACCGAAGCATCACGCTTCAGCGGCACAGCCATGTCGCGCCTGAGCACCAGAACGGTGTCAAGCGGCAAGCAGTTCAGACACCGTACCGAAACATTCACGCTCCTGCCAAGGAAGCGGTGAGGGATGTTATGGAACATGAGGCAGCCGGATGCGCTGCGTATGGTGTCGGTCTTCCTCTCCTTTCCAAGCTCCATCGTGACGACAGCATCACGGAGCGGCGGCAGATTGTCATTGTGAACGGTCTGTTCAGCTATGCTCATGGCGACGGAAACGGGCCTGTTCTGAATCCATACACCAAGCAACGCCAAGACAAAGGAGAACGTTCCCAACAGCCATCCAGCCATTTTCCGAATCATCATACGGCGGTGTCGCTGCCAAATGCTGTCGAACTCCACGCCGAGCAACTTCGTTATGAGCTGCACATAAGCCCTCTCACGATTCAACCAAGACCATCTGAACACCTTTTCATTAATGTTGGCACCAAGTATTTCGGGTATGCCGAGAGTGTCGATAATGGGATTGAAGCACTCAGACGACGCATCACCGCTGTGCGGAACACCATCGATGATGAAGAAATGAATACTGTCCGTGCGCCCCAACTCATGGAAAAAGGCAATCTCCCTGCCCACCCATTCGGAAGTGGCGGAGTGTGGCGAGCACACGACAATGAGGTTTCGCGAACAGCGCAGACGCTCCTGCAGCTCGGCAGAGAGTCCGCCCGGCTGTATGTCGTTGGGTGCAAAGAACACCGGTTTCATCGGATTGCGTTTCCAGCCATGCTCGTTGCACATAGCAACAGGCATACGGTAGCCCTCCAATTTCTTCTGCAAACGCTCGCCCCAACGTGTGTCATACGAGCTGAACGATATGAAAGCGAAATATTTATACTCCTGTTCCATCATCATTTCCTTTCTTCAAGTTTTTTCTTCAACATCTCCACATCATCACGCCTCTTGGCCGGAATCACTCCTTGACGAGCGAGACGGTCGAGGTAACTGATTGCTATTTGTGGAAAATCAACACACCATTTCATGAGTATCTGCTCCGCATCGTTGTATTTTCCCTTCATCAGTAAGGCGATACCAAGATGTCTATAGGCACTCTTTGAATCCTTGTTGAGTTGCAACATTTCCTTAGCAATAGTTTCTGCTTCACTGAATCGACCGAGCATATTGGCAGTTACCGCCTGTATGGAGAGCCGTTCAACATAAAACTTGAGCGATTTTGCCCCTCCATCTGCACGCTTTTTCAATGTGGGCAGTATGTCGTTGTTCACCCTATATGCCATCTCGTATTTACGCAACGCAATATACACATTCACAAGATGCTCTTTCACCTCAAGCACATTCTCACTGTATGCATCGCTATGCTTTGCCAACCGCTCATAAATAGAGAGTGATTCCGCAAACAGACCCTCGCTCTCAGCACTACGTGAATGGACATATAAGAATCTGGCTAACTCTTTTTCGGCAGATGCAAGCGATGCATCAAATGCGAGCGAGAAGGTTGCAGACAGACGTTTCAATGTGGCGACAGAACTGCGATACATCCGTTCGGCATCGTCTTCACGCTTCATTTCTTCATAACGCTCAGCCAGAAAGTTCTGGCATTTCACCACTTTATTTCCATATACTTGCGGGTAAGCCTCGGCAAAACGAACATATATGGCCAAAGCCTCCTTACACATCTGCTCGCACTGCTGATACTTCCGCATGTATTTATAAAGGATTGCTTTCTTGTGAAGAATGCTGGCCTTATATGGTTCATATACACTCGGGAAATATGCGGAAAGCGAATCTATTGCCGACAAGGCTGCATCATACATCCTTTCACACTCCGCATAACGATCCGTCATCAACAAAACATCCCCCAATGCTGTACGCACGTTGTTCAAATCCGTTGTGAACGCCTGAGGATTCTCCTGTGCAAGACGCTCCAATAAAGACAAGGAAGCCTTGAATTCAGCCTCGCTTTCAGACAGGCGTTTTGTCCGAAAATAGCAGTCACCCAAAGCTTGCTTGCTCAAAGCCAGAGCATGTTCATACTTAGCAGTGGAGTTTCCAGCAAGATGTTCGAAAGCAGAGTTGGCTTCCTTACAGTAACGCTCACTTTCAGCATACTTCTTCTCATCAAGGTAGAGAAGCGACAGATTGTGTTTCACTAACGCCAATTCGTAGTCAAACTTTCCAGAATTTTCCGTATTAAGACGCTCAAACAGAGCCAATGACAACAAGAACAAATGCTCGCTCTCTTCCCATTTCCCGATGTTACTGCAAACGAGTGCAAAGTTCATCTGTGCTGTAGCAAGCATAGCGTCATATTTCTCTGGGGCTGATGCAGCAAGGCCTTCCCATAATGAAATCACCTTCCGGTAGGTCTTTTCACACTCACCGTAGCGATTGAGGTTGTAATAAAGCGATGCCATGTCGGTTAATCCTGCGGCATACCAATGTGCATACGACACGGAATCACCCCTCATGAGTTGCTCAGCCTTAGCAATAAATTTCTTGAAATAGGTTTCTGCTTCATCATAAATGTTCTGTTTCATACAGAATTGGGCGCAATCACCTATTTCGCGCAGCGTGCAGAGCGTGTCGGCAAGGTACTTCTGTAGTTCCAGAGCCTTGTCCCATTCGTTGTTCATCTTGTATGAAGCCAGCTGCGCACGCAGACTCTCAGCGTAGCGTTTTTGGTCGCCACGGGCAAGCTGAACCACTGTGTCCGCCTTCTGGCGCAGTGCCTCTGCGTCGCGTTCCAGGCGTATTGCGTCGGAGAGTTTGCGCCTGTAGTCGCCGCTTTCAAAGAGTCGCAGGGCTGCATCGAAGTCGCCTTTGTAGAACAAATCAATGGCTCGTTGCGACAGGGTATCGACTTCGCTGAGGTCGATGCGTGCCAACACGTCGGCACAACCGTCCATCTGCTGCTGCGCCATTTCGAGTTCGCGCTGCACGGAGTCGAGCTTCACTATGTATTCCTCTTCCCGCAGACGGTTGTCCTTCAGCTGCTGTTCGAGCCAGTTTATCCTCCTGTCGCACTTCTGACGGGCTATGCGCTTGCCGTGTTCTATGAGCGTATTCTTCTGCCGTTGGAAGAAGTCGGCATCGCAAAGCACCACGCATAGCGGTTCCATGCGAACGCTCCACTCGTCCACCGCCTGCTGGTTGAACACCATCATGCCCTTCTTCACCACCACAGGCCGCCCTATGCGCATACCCATACGCAGTCCGCTGAGGGTAAGGGCGAACTTTCCTGTGAGCGAATCGCTCTTCACTGCGTTGCCAGCCGAGCCCACCTTTATATATACATTGCCCAAAGGCGTGTGCGGCTTCGCACCGTTATAACGACAGGTAACGCCCTGCTGCGTCAGCGTCTGTCCGAAGACTGAAACGCCGACAGCAAGCAACGCCACAAGCATGAAGCCTCTTCTGAAAAGCGACATCATAGCAACCGATTTCCCGTTCCCATTCATAATGTCATCCAAATTAATGGTTTCCGCCGTCAAATTTACAAAAAAACGGATGAAAATATAAGTCAGAATACAGTTTTTTTCTCATTGTTTGCAAAACGGCGACATCAAAATAAAGAAACATGCACACTGCCTTACTGCAACATCCATCGACTGCTTCCTTGCGAAACCAGCATTGGACGACCTTCACGGCCCAGTCGCCCACCAACCTTTCACATCACCGCTTCATCGCCCCCACAATCTCGCCGACATACTCCGTATGCACGTTTCCGTTCGTCTCGGGGTTTGCATAGAAGTCGCGCGGCACATCGTCGCGGAATCCTGTGCGCACGAACGGATGGGAATACATTGTGCGGCACTCTATGACGAGCGACGCCTCGCGGTAGTAGGGCGTGCCGTTCCGGGTGTATGCCAGATGCAGTCCGAGTGCCTTGGCCTTGTCGCCGTCGCGCCCGCTGTGCCTACCCATGTAGTCGGGGATGTCGTTGTCGTCGAACTTCATTATGGTGAAGTAAGGCGACTGCTCCATGAACCGGTGCGTATAACGGTCGCTGCGCACATAGACGGTGGCTGCCGGCTTGCTCCAGAGCGTGCCGAGTGCGCCCCATCCTATCGTCATTGCGTTGGCGGCCTTTCTGTCGCCGGCGCACAGAACAAGCCCGTGTCCTCTGAACCAGATAAACGGATTGTCCTTGAAACCGGCTGTAATGTCAAACTCCTTCAATCCGCCGGCGGCGTCCTTCTGCTTTTTCTCTTGCGTCACGGCATCGGCTGAAGCCTCCGAAAGGTCGGCATCCTGCGTCTCACCATAAGTGTTGTATGAGATGTTCTCTGCCTTGAACTTGTCCTTCGGCTGCGGATTCTCCGCCGGATAGCCCATCACTACGACATTGAGCGGAATGATGTTGTCTGGCAAAGAGAGTATCTTCCTCACCCCTTCGACACGTTCTTCCGACGGATAACAGCCCGTCCAGACAGCCCCCAACCCCATGGCGTGGGCGGCAAGCAGCAGGTTTTCGGTGGCGGCGGAAGCATCCTGTATCCAGAAGTCGCGCCCCTTCCCCTCGATAGCCTTGTCCATGTCGCCGCAGACGACAACTGCAAGCGGAGCCTTTCTGAGCATCTTCGCATAAGGGTTGGCCTCGCTGAGAGCGTCAAGCACACTGCGCCTGTCCACGACTATGAAGTGCCACGGTTGGCGATTCATTGCCGTCGGTGCCGACATAGCCGCACGCAGCATTTTCTCCACCTTTTCCTTTTCCACGGGCTTGCCGTCGTAGTCGCGTATGCTGGTGCGTGTCGCGATGTTGTCGAGCACCGCCTGTTCATCAGTCACCGACTCCTTGGCTTGGGCAACGCCCGACACCAGACGCACGCCGAGCACCACTACGGCTATGGCGAGCACGAAATTGAGTATCAACGATTTGTTCTGCATAATGTTCTTTTCTGTTGTTCTAAATCTTTATCAATTCTCCCGTGGGACATACAAAACGGCAATAGGGACGAGGAACCCATACCGACAGGACGAGGAACGCCGCTGCCGCCACTACTACCCACACCGAAGCCGAACTGTAAACGAACGCCGTGAACAGCTCGTAATCCACCCATGCCGTCCAAGTGCCCGTGAGCATCAGTCCCATGAGCACTCCCCAGAGCAGGTTGCGGAATCCGACAAGCCACCTGTTGAGGCGTGCCGAGGGGCGCAGCTTGCGTTTCGCGAGCTTTCCTGCCAGTTCCTGTGCCGAGCCGAACGGGCAGATGTTGGCGCAATAATGCCCGCCACGCCCTGCAAGCGGATAGACAAGTGCCACGAACACCATCACAAGTGCGGCGGCGAGTGTGCCGAGCGTCGCCCAGTTCACGCCTCCAGCAAAGAGCCGCATGAGCAGGGCGTAGGACACGAACGTGCCGCTCCACAGTCCGAGCACGACGACATTGAGCGCAAGCTGGGCGTAATGCCAACGGCGGTTGCCCGTGAACAGCGGCACCACTGCACCCGACAGCGTCACGAGCAACGACATGACGGCAGCCAAAGTCCAGCCCGCCGCCGTGCCCGCCCATGCCTCTGCCGCCCCGGCATCGAAGGCATTCTCCTTGGCGTAGGCGAGTCCGCGCTTCATGTTTTCTATTATGGCACGCGACGAGAACGTTGCTCCCGACACGGCATCCACCTCTTCGTCAGCAGCCTCATCGATGCCCTTGCCCTGCCAACGGGTGAAAAGCGTAGCTGCCTTATTGAAGAAATCGGGATTCTCGGAATTGGGCAACGCCTCTATCGCAGCGACGACACCGTCCTTGCTGATGGTTATGCGCAACGGCACCTGCCCTGCGTAGCCCTGCACATCCTTTGCCAGCGGCTTCGTGAGCACCGTGACCGTGCCGTCTGAGGCGATGCTGAGCGTGTCGCCCTGCACCGTCGCCGCCTTACAAGCACGGGCATTGCTTATGTCAAAACCGAATATCCTGCCGTCGCGCAGTATTGTCGCCGCCGCAAGGATGAGCACCACGACGGCGAGCGATAGAAGTCTGACAATGAACGACTTGCTGTGTTTTTTCTGCATTTTCTTGTTTTTTTGTTATTTTATGGTTGCATGTTGTAACCTTAACATCTACAAAAATACTAAAAAGACGATATTACCGCAAATTCGTTTTCATGTGTTTTACGGGATATTATAAAACAAAAACCTTTTTTAAACCAGACTCGTCATGTTTTCAAAACACTGCCGTCCAATAAAGATTTCCTATCTACAGTTAAGAAAACGAAAGCAAAGAAACAGCACCCACAACCAATATTAAACCCAAATCGGTCATTATACCGAAACAGGCGTGTTATAAGAGAACATGTCTTTCTTTTCCACTCTTCTCCGCCTTTGTTTCGTCATCTTGCCGCCGTCCGCGTTTCGCCATAGCCGCTATGCCTTCAACACGAACGTTGCAAGCTGCTCGAAACAAAGACGAAGCTGAGTGAAAATCTAATGACCGATTTGGGTTAAAGGACAGGAATTGTTTTGACAGTGTTGTCGAGCGGGACGCTCAACCTCCTATTGATTACTCAAACAAACACAAGAAAAAACGACCTACAGTTGTCATCATCACCGCAATGATTTCAAAACAAGACTTCTTTATGTTGCAAACAAGGCTTGTTTGTAACGCAAAGAAGCCTTATTTGCGATGCAAACAAGGCTTCTTTTTATGACTATATACAAGTCGTTGAAAACAAGCGGGTTACACAGTGGCAGCCATAGCGGTTTTCATTGTTTTTCGTCAAGCACGCCAAAGAGGTTGCGCTTGGGCATGAGCTTCATGTACTTCTTGCGCAGCTTCTCGAAAAGACTTATTGTGTCAATCGAAAAACCGTGGCCTTTCCATGTGCTTGTATTGGTAAGCAGAATCCAACACTGACCGTCGGGGTAGCGCATCACAAGCGCACTCGTGCCGGAAAGCGACCCCGTGCGTATCCACGGACGCCCCACCGGAGTGTAGTTCCAACCCAACGAGTAGTCGCCGGAGGGCATCTGCTGCGTCATTGCCTTCACCGACTGCGACGAAATGACATCGGGCAGGACGCTGCAACCGTCTATCGAGGCAATGAGTCTGCTCAGTTCGGCTGCCGACGCCGCCCACGCTCCCGCCCCGGCAAGGCGCGGAATGTCGGTGTCGCCATAGCATTTGTCCACTTTCTTGCCGCTGTTGTTATACTCATACACGGGTTCCGAACCGCCATGCATATAGTAACGCACCTCGTTGGGACGGCGGTCGCGATAGTAAATGCCCGCAATGTGGAAGTCGAAACATCCCGCCGGACGCAGTACCTTGTCCTGCATGAACTGCTCGTAGCTCATGCCCGACCGCTTCTCTATTATCATCGAGAGGATGGTGTAGCCGAGGTTGGAGTAGCAGCGTCCCGTGCCTGGCGTATAACCGAGGTGGCGGCGCAGCAGAATGCGCAACAACTCACGGTGCGTGGGAGGCGTGGTCAGACGGTTTTGCATCATGATATAGCGCGTGGACGACATGGGGTCGCCGGCGTAGTTGTTGAATCCTGCCTTGTGGCGGAGCAACTGTTCGACGGTGATGTCGTAGTAACGCTTGTCGCGTATGGAGTTGATGTAGGTCGTGTCGTTGAGTATTCCCTGCGGACCGAACACCTTGTCGCTAAGTTTCAGACGCCCCATTTCCTGCAACTTCATTATTCCCACGGCGGTGACGAGCTTCGACACCGACGCCATACGCATGATGTGGCAAGGCTCCATAAGCACGTTGCGCTCCTTGTCGGCCCATCCGTAGCCCTTCACATAGAGCAGCGAATCGTTGCGGGTGACGGCAAGTTGCGCCCCGTTGAGCTCCCACCGCTTCAGATAGCGGCGCATGATGCTGTCCATATCGTGCAGTTCCGGCACATCCACCAATGCGTTTGTGAGCGTGTCGTTGAGGTGTACAATGCGCTGTTCGGCCTTCTCCGTATCGTCCTTGCCGCTGCATCCGCCGCAAGAGCAGCGGCAGATGGCGAACACGACGAGCATGATTGTGCCGAAACAGCCGAGACATGAGAGGCGCACTGGCGTGCGATATTGCTTCTTTATTCTGTATTTCTTCATTTCAAGAGGAGGGATTTGGAGTGCCGGCTGCCTTTCGTTTATGACAGACCTTCAATCTCTCCGTTCACTATGTCGATAACATTGGCCTGCGGAACCTTCGGCAATCCCGGCATACGCATGATGCTTCCTGCCACGGCGACTATCATTTCGGCACCGGCATTGATTACAATGTCGCGCACATTCACATCGAATCCCGATGCCACGCAATAGAGTTTCGGGTCGGTAGAGAACGAGTATTGCGTCTTGGCGATGCATACGGGGAAACGACTGTAGCCTGATTCGGCAGCCAACTGCAGCTTTTTCTTCGCCTGGACAGAGAAGCTTACGGATGCGGCGCCATAGATGTTCTTCGCCACTTTCTCTATCTTTGTCTCCAGAGAGTCGGTGTCTTCGTATGCAAGACGCAGCGGTCCGGAAGGCTTCCGCTCTATGGTTTCCACCACAAGGCGTGCCAGATCGGCAGCACCCTTGCCTCCTTCGGCGTAGGCATCGTTCTCGGCGAAACCTATAGAATGCTCCTCGCAGTAGCGTTTCACAATAGCTATCTCTTCAGGCACATCGCCGGCGTAACGGTTGAAAGCCACGACTACGGTCTGACCATACGACTGCAGGTTACGGATGTGCTTGTCGAGGTTTGCCAAACCCTTTGTGAGTCCGTCGCTGTCGGGCTTCTTTATGTCCTCGACGGGCACTCCTCCGTGCATCTTCAAGCCCTGCGCTGTCGCCACGATGATGGTGAGTTTGGGCTGAAGTCCGCTCTTGCGGCACTTTATATCGTAGAACTTCTCGGCTCCGAGGTCGGCTCCGAATCCCGCTTCAGTGATGACATAGTCGCCGAAAGTCATTGCCATCTTGGTGGCAAGTATTGAGTTGCAGCCGTGAGCAATGTTGGCAAACGGTCCGCCATGCACAAAGGCTGCGGTGTTTTCGGTAGTCTGTACGAGGTTCGGCGACAGTGCGTCGCGCAGCAATACGGTGATGGCGCCAGCCACACCAAGGTCCTTCACGGTGAAAGGCTTGCCTTCGACGGTGTAGCCGAGGAGTATGTTCTCTATGCGGCGACGCAGGTCATCCTCGTCGGTAGCAAGGCAAAGTATGGCCATTATCTCCGATGCCGGGGTGATGTCGAAGCCCGATTCGCGCACGATGCCATTGGCTTTGCCGCCCATTCCGGTTACGATGTCACGCAATCCGCGGTCGTTCACATCAAGCACGCGGTTCCAGAGCACCTCGCGCAAAGCAAAACCGTTGTCGCGGTTCTGGTACATATAGTTGTCGAGCAAAGCCGTTATCATGTTGTGTGCCGATGTTATGGCATGGAAATCACCCGTGAAGTGCAGGTTGATTTTGTCCATCGGGAGCACCTGTGTATGGCCTCCTCCGCAAGCACCGCCCTTGAGTCCGAAGCACGGGCCGAGCGAGGGTTCACGCAAGGCGCATATCGCTTTCCGTCCGATGTGCGCGAGTCCGAGAGCCAATCCTATTGTCACCGTCGTCTTGCCGATGCCCGCTTTGGTGGGAGTGATGGCAGTGACGAGGATAAGATTGCTCTTCTTCACACGTTCTTCGTCGATGAGTTTTGTCGGCACTTTGGCTATATAGTGCCCGTAATGTTCAAGTTCTGCCGTGGGAATGCCGTATTCGGCAGCCACTTCTTCGATGTTCTTCAGCTTTGTACTGCGTGCTATTTCTATGTCTGTCATAACATTAAAATGTATCGTAAATGTATTATCTGAAAACAAACCGGCGCAAAGCACAGTCCGAGATACGCCAGAAACCTACTGCGGTCCTTGTTCTCCGGATTGTGCTTCACGCCGATATTATCTTTCTCTTTCACGTTACAAAGGTAATGACTTTATTCGAAATACGGAATTAAAAAATCACAAAAAAAGAGAAGTGCCGCCATGACACTTCTCCCTTATGCTGATTCCGCACTGCGCGGCAACATTTAGATGATGCTGTTCTTCTTTGTCCATTCCACGATTTCAGGAATGTATCCGAATGCAAGACCGGTGACTGTGTCGGCGCAACCGTAATAGACTGCCACCTTGCCCGACTCCGGATCGTGCAGTTCGGCGCACGGGAAGCACACGTTAGGCACATCGCCCATGCACTCGTAAGGTGTCTGCGGCGAGATGAGGTAGGGTCCTGAGCGGTGTGTTGCCTTCCAGGGCTGTTCCAGATCGAGCAGTGCCGAGCCGAAGGCATAGACATAACCGTTGCACGAACGCAGCACGCCGTGATAGAAGAGGAGCCATCCTTCTGATGTCTCGATAGGTATAGGACCCGCTCCTATCTTCATGCACTGCCATGCACTGAGTTCGAAAGCGGCAGGAGCCATGACATGACGGTGGCGTCCCCAGAACTCCATATCGGGCGATTCACTGTAGAAGATGTCGCCGAAGGGGGTGTGTCCGGTGTCGCTCGGACGGCTCAGCATGGCGAAGTTGCCGTTGATTTTCTTCGGGAAGAGCACTCCGTTGCGGTTGTAGGGAAGGAATGCATTCTCAAGCTGGTGGAATGTCTTGAAGTCCTTTGTCCATGCCACTCCGATTGTAGGACCGTGATAACCGTTGCACCATGTGACATAGTAGCGATCCTCAATGAAGCACACGCGCGGGTCGTAGCCGTACACCCACTGTCCTATCTCCTTGTTGTCGCACTCGAAACGCAGCGGTTCCTCGTTGATGTTCCAGTTCACACCGTCCTTTGAGAAACCCACATGGAGCACCATGCGGCGGTTGGTGTCGTCGCAGCGGAACACTCCTGCGAAGCCTTCGCCAAAGGGAACGACGGCGCTATTGAATATGCTGTTGCTTGTAGGCAGCAGGTCGCGCGGGATGATAGGGTTCTTTGAACAACGCCACATTACGGCATTCGAACCTTCAGGGCGATCTTCCCAAGGCATGTTTGGCAACGGATTGCCAGTGATAGTCAATTTGCTCATAATTGTAAATGATTTAAGCCCCGCCACCTGCCGCTCTCATTCCGGCGTCAGTGTGGCGTGCCTTATTGTTAATATGTTGTATTTCCAGTTTTCATTCCGTCCCGTATTCTTCCGGGCTTACTTCTTCTTGTCGGGATAGGTGAACGGCACGAACCATGTAATGAGGAATGCCGGGATGGTGCAGAAGAGCACGAACACGAAGAAGTGGCGGTAGCCGAGCATGTCGCTAACATATCCGCTGAGCATTCCGGGAAGCATCACGCCGAGGTTCATTATGCCCGATGCGAACGCATAGTGAGCCATCTGGTGCTTGCCGGGGGCTATCTGCTGCATCATGAAGAGCGTGAGTCCGACGAAACCGAAGCCGTAGCCGAAGTATTCGAGCACTATACCACCACCGATGAGCCACAGGCTTTCGGGCTGATAGTATGCCAGCAGCGTGTATGCCACAAATGGAAGGTTGAACACGCAGCACAGCGAGAAGAGCGACTTCTGCAGTCCGCGGTGTGCCACATAGTAGCCTGCGAGGATGCTTCCTATCACGAATGCTGCGGCACCGAACGTTCCGTAGCACAAACCTATCTCCTTTTCAGAGAGTCCCAGTCCCTCATTGGCACGGTCGGCCTTAAGGAACAGGGGCACAATCTTCATCACAAAGCCCTCGGCAAAGCGGTAGAGCACGATGAAACAGATATAATATATAATGTGACGCTTGCGGAAAAGATCGACAAAGACATTGCCCAGTTCCACCATAGTCTCCTTGAATCCCGGACGGTCGGCGGCATCCTTCCTATCCTCCGAAGGCACGAACTTGGCATTGTAAAGTCCCAGCAGCACCATGATGACGCCTATCACCGCCATAATTATCGTCCACGCCATGACCGTACCCTGCCGTTTTGCGGCGGCAGCGGCAGCGGCGTCGAGAGCCGAGACATCGCCCGTGTAGCTCTCGATGAGCATTCCGGCGAGATAGACAAGGCCTCCCGTCGCGGCGATTTTGGCTATGTTGTAGAAGGCACCCTGCCATCCTATGTAGCGTGCCTGGTCGTCCTTCGACAGCGAAGCCATATATACTCCGTCGGCGGCGACATCGTGTGTCGCGCCGCTGAATGCTATGATGCCGAGCAACGCTATGCACACTGCGAAGAAATTGGGCAGATGCAGCGCGAGAGCCACGAGCCCGAAGATGCAGCCTGTGGCTATCTGTGTGAAGATGACGAAGAACTTCTTGGTCTTGTAGATTTCGAGAAGCGGACTCCACAACGGCTTCAGTGTCCACGGGAACATTATTATCGAGGTCCACAAGGCTATCTGTGCGTCAGACACATCAAGGCCTTTGAACATGAGTGTACACACCATATTGAGCACCACAAAGGGCATACCCATGGCGAAATAGAGAGTAGGCACCCACGAAATGGGGCTGCGCTGTTTGGTTTCGGTAAGTTCCATTTATTTCTTTCGTATTTTGTTTTAAGATTAGCACCGCTGCTTTGCAGTCAGGATAGGATTTGTGGCAAATTGCCTTATTATTGCAAAGTTATACATTTTCTTCGACACTTTGCAGCATTTGAAAACAAAAAATCGGTACATATATCACTTTTTAGGTTCGCCGTTGAGTTGGCGGCAATATTTAAAAGTAAAAAGGTAAAAAAGTAAAAAAGTAAAAAGATAGGAGGTCGGGCGTCTCGCTCG
>USEC01000006.1 GCA_900553595.1 uncultured Prevotella sp.
GCAAAGGTAAACCAATGAATGATTATGGACAAGGCGGCATCGCGGATACGCTTACTTTTATTTTTTAATCTACATGCCATCTACATCCAATCTACATCCAATCTGCATTCCTCGTATATTGTTGTTGCTCAGCAAATTAGCACGAAAAATCAGCAAAAACATGTAGATATGTAGTTTTTTTTATAAAAAAACTTTTTATAGTAAAACGTTAGGAGGTCGAGCGTCCCGCTCGACAACACTAAGCAAACCTGCCATTTACACACTTAACACCATAAGTTGCGCCGCCAAAATTATGAATTAAGAATTGCTCGACAACACTAAGCAAAACTCTCCCATTCAAACACTTACCTCCATAACTTGCGCCGCAAAAAATTATGAATTATGAATTCAGAATTATGAATTGTTGAGCGGTGTTGTCGAGCGGGACGCTCGACCTCCTATACGAATGATCAAAAAAACAGGAGACTGAGCATTCGCCCAATCTCCTGTCATTCTTATCTTTCTATTCCTAAGAGTCTTTTTACTTTTTTACCTTTTTACTCTTTTACTCTTAAAAGTCTTTTTACTTTTTTACTCTTTTACCTTTTTACTCTTATTTAAGGCTTATAATCTGCTTCGCAGTCTCGTCCTCAGGACGAATCTGGAGGAGTTTCTCAGCGTAAGCCTTGGCATCTGCCACTTTGTCGTTCTGGATGTAGTGAACGGCGAGATACTGGTAGGCAGTAGCGAGCTTGTTGCTCTCAGAAGCAGTCTTGTCTGCCTTCGGCTCAACAAGAGAGATGTACTGCTGGTAGTAAGGAAGTGCGATACCTGCCTTCAGGTCGGGGTTGATCTGGTGGTTGAGGATGGCACGCTTCCAAACAGCGTAGGTAGCAGCGTAGTCGAACTTCTCGGCGATGGTGCCATACACCTTGTCGGCATTCTTCAATGCGGCAACCTTGCCTTCCTCATCAGTAGCGGCGAGACTCTCGTCGATATAGATGTCTGCCAGAGCGTCGTAGTCCTTATATGTGGCTGCGTCGCCGATAGTGTTGAGATATACATTGTAAGAAGCCACTGCCTCGGCAAACTTCTTGGCCTTTACATAAACTCCGGAGATGAGCTTGTCGGCTTCTTTATTGTCGGCATCAACTTCGGGGATGTGCTTCAATGCCGAAACGGCATCGTCGTAGCGACCTACGTTAGAGAGAGCGTCGGCATAATATGTGTAATCGTTCACGGTGTATTTCACAGTGTCGGTTGTTGCGAAGAGCTTCTCGCCATAGCTTACGGCATTGGCGTAATTCTTCAATTTGTCGCAGCTGTACATACCCACACGGTTGAACGACACATACTTGGGATATTTCTGGAATCCCTGCGCTGCGAGCTTCACGGCCTTGTCGTACTGTTCGAGAACGTAGGCTGTAGAGGCGTAGTCGTAGAGGATGTAGTCCTCCATCTTTGTGACATCGCTCACCTTGTCGTAGAACTCGATGGCTGTCTTCAAACGGCTGTTGTTGGAATACATGTAGCCGGCAGCGGCATCAACGGGATAGTCGGGCATTACCTGACGAAGTTTCTCGAGCATGGCTACGGCACCATCGGGATCGACCTTCTGATAGACGCGTGCATACTTGACATAAGCTGTCGGGTTCTGCTTGTCGTAGTAGGTGGCCTGTTCGTACCATGAAGCAGCTGCACCACCGTCGTCCTGTGCTGCGCACACATCGCCGTGGAGCACATAACCCTCGAACGAGTTCTTGTTGGCCTTGATAGCCATGTCGGCATAGAGTTTGGCCTGCTCATAGTTCTTGGCTCTGAGGAAAGCACGACCGAGTCCTGCAATGGCTTCGGCGTTCTTCTTGTTCAACTTTGTGAAGTCCTTCACCTGTGCCTTGGTTGCATTGACATCGCCCTTGGCATCTACAATAACTTTTGTGATGGCATCAATTTGTGATTTCACATCCTGTGCCATTGCAGGGGCAGACATGCTCAGTACCAATGCCCCGGCTACGAGATATTTAATTGCTTTCATAATCGCTGTTTTAGCTGTTGTTCAAAAATTCAAATTACTTTCGTATCTCACATTTATAATGCCTGCAGACGCGGAATATTTTATTATAGCTGACAAAAATCACATATTTTCAGCATTCAACGCCTGCATTAACATTTATTTCATTGCAAGTGTAGTTTCTATTGCTAATAGTCACTGCTCACATTGACATCCCTTATGGTGATTTCGCCACGGACGGGCAGCAGACCCGACTTGAAAATCATGAGCTGCCCACGGGGCGACTCTATGAAATGGGCGAATCCCCACGGCAAGCCGCGCTTGGGGTCGTTGAGGAGAGCGTATATGGTGCGCACAAACGGGTAACGCCCGTTGAGCAGCCATGCCTGATAGGGTTTCCAACTGTTCATTGGAGTCGCCACCTTCATCTTGCTTACAGACATGACGGTGATTTTCTTGTTCCAGGTGGTATTGGTAGAATCGCGCTTGTCGTTGAGCCAATTGCTACCAATGATGCCGATGGAGTTCGGCGTGCGTTCAACATAATCTATCACATCCTTGCTGTCGTTGGCGGCAAAGATGTTGGGACTGTTGATGGGTTTTCCTCCAAGGATGGAGTCAACGCAGAAGTGCACGGCACTTGACTTGCTGTTGTCGAAGCATACCCATATTTCTCCGAGTCGTGAACCTTTGTTCACTTCGTTCCACTTCGTTGCTTTTCCGCTCAATATGCGCTGCACATCGGTGACGGTGATGCACGAGTCGGTGTTCTGGTTGTTGCAGATAAGGGCAATACCGTCGTATGCCAGAGGTATCGCCTCAGGCAGCTGGTCGGAACCTTTAAGGAAGTCGTATTCCTTCTTCGTGAAGTTGCGGCATGTTATGGTGAGCCACACCTTGTTGTTGAGCAGCATGTTCACGCCGTCCACCTCGTTGGTATAGACCGGTGTGAGCTTTGCCTGCGGACATTGAGCCTGAAAGACATCTACAAGCTCGTCCACTATGGGACTAAAACTTTCGTCAGAGGCGAAAGTTATCGCCCCTGACGAATTAGTGTCTGTGCGACCATCCTTTCGCTTCTGCTCAGAGCACGAAGCAAAAAGGATGGTTGCCAGTGTCAATCCTACTAAGATGTAAGATATGTTTCTTTTCATTTAGTAACGCTTGAATTATTACTGGAGCCTGAATGTTACAGGCACCTGATACTTCACACGCACAGCCGAACCGTTCTGCTTACCAGGAGTCCAGCGAGGCATGTTCTTAACCACGCGCACGGCTTCACGGTCGAGCGACGGGTCAACAGAGCGCATAACGTTCACATCGGTGATGGAACCGTCTCTTTCAACCACGAATCCTACAACTACTCGGCCTTGAACACCGTTCTCGGCAGCTACTGCGGGATAGTGGATGTTGCTGCTCAGATACTGCATCAAGGCAGCGTCGCCGCCAGGATACATAGGCATCTGCTCTACAACGGTAAAGATCTTGTTCTCTTCATGCTTTGGAGGTTCCGGAGCCTTGATGTCATCTTTGGCCTTGAGCACTTCGCCACCAACCTCATCGTTGCCTTCAACGGTGAAAGAACCGATGGCCTTGTTACTCTTCTCAACCTCTTCGAGCTTGATTTCGTCCTCTTCCTTCACCTCGCTGTCCTTCTTGATGACAGGCGCGGTGAACTTCACAGAACTCTTCACCTTCTCGACTACCTTTTCAGGTTCAGTCTTGATGATCTCCTTCTTCTCTACCTTGGCTTCCTTCTTCTTCTGTTCAAGGGAGGAAAGCTCGACAGCCTGAGTGTTCTCTACTGTCTTGTTGGCTTCCACCATCTTCTGAAGTTGAAGACCGAGGAAGAGGAGTACTGCAGCAAGGGTTACTATTATCAGGGACCAAATATTACGCTTGGTTGTACCCTTGCGCAACTTGTATGCTCCGTATGCCTGGTTTCTGCCCTCGAAGACAAGGTCAGTCCATTCATTGGATATCAAATCTATTTTTGACATTTGTTCGTCCTTTCTTTAATTGTTAGTCATTGATTTACTTAATACCGCGTTTTGCCAAGAGCTCAGCATCCTCGGGATTAATCTTGTCGATGACATAAGTACCAATACTGCAGATAGTCATTTCGTCCAAAGCGTCCACCATGTTCTTGTAAGATGCTGTGTCAGTACACTTGATAATGACAGTCATCGTAGGAACTTTTCCGCCTTCGAGTTCACCCTTCTTGATTTTGCCCAACTCTCTTTCATAGATGCTGTCAGGATATTGCTCCGGATTCTTCAGCTTCTTCTGGTCGAGCTTGATCTTTGCCGCCATGATGTCGGCAACGGGAGTAGATCCGTCCTCTGTAACGTGCTTGATGAGCACGTCGCGAATACCGTTCTTGCCCCATGTTGTCTCTTTCAGGCAGTTAGGATCATCATACTTTGGGATACCGTCAACGTGGTAGATTTTATCATTTCCGCACACATAGATTGTGATTGTCTGTGATGCTTTGGCCGCATTACGATCCTTGTCAGAGATGTTCTTGTCGTTGCTTGGCATGGTCAAATTCATCGTCTGGGGTTTTGCCAGAGATGTACAGAGCATGAAGAACGTGATAAGAAGCATCATCATGTCCACCATAGGCGTGAAGTCCACGCGGGTGTTCATTTTTTTCTGTCTGCTTGCTTTTTTCTTTGCCATGTCTTAATCCTCCGCATTTGATTTAAGTGCCGTAATCAGATAGTAGCGGTTCTCGCTCATATCCTGAAGCTCCGACATCATTTTCTTGATAACCTTGTAAGGAGTACCGGCGTCAGCCTTGATGGCAATTTTCATGTCAGGACCGTTGTTGTCGCGTGCTGTCTGCACCCAATCCTGGAACTGGCTCTGCTTGCCATCGATACTGTCGGTGGGAATACCCTTCCCTGCCATATACTCATTCATCTTGTCGCCGAGATCCAAGCAGCTTGTCAAATCTTGCATTGACACACCGATGGTGGCGGCACCACGGCCATTCTCGAGTTGTTTCTTTGTGAGGTTCACGCTGTACTGTGAAGCCATTCCAGAAATCAAGTCTTCCATCTTCTTTGGGGTATCCATACCCACGAAGATGCGGCCTTCCTTGTCGCATAGCAATGTCAGGACATTGTTCTCCGGCACCTTTATTTCAGATACCGAGCCCGGCGTAACGACTTTCACTGCCTCGTTCTTCACGAATGTTGATGTAAGCATGAAGAATGTGAGGAGGAGCACCATCACGTCCGACATAGGAGTCATGTCTATCCAAACATCCGCTTTCTTAACTTTTACTTTACCCATAATGATAAATAATTTAAAGGGTTAGTAAAATTAAGCCTCGTCTGCGTGGTTTGCTTCGTATGTCTGAGCAATAGTGTAACCTACTTCGTCGAGAGCGTATGTCAGCTTGTCGATCTTGTTAGAATAGTAGTTGTAAGAAACTACGGCGAACCAAGATGTCAAGATACCTGATGCAGTGTTTACGAGGGCCTCAGAAATACCTTCAGACAGCTGGAGGGAGTCACCACCACCACCAGAAGCAAGAGCGGCGAATGAACGGATCATACCAACCACAGTACCGAAAAGAGCGGTAAGAGTACCAAGTGTAACGATAGTTGCGAGGATAGGCATGTTCATCTGGAGAGTAGGCATCTCGAGCTGAGTAGCCTCTTCGTGAGCCTGCTGAATCTTAGCAACCTTAGCAGCACGCTTGAGGTTAGGAGTGTTCTCCATTTCCTTGTAAGCTGCGATAGAAGCACCAACAACGTTGGCAACACAACCCTGCTGCTTGTCGCAGATCTGCTGTGCCTTAGCCATATCACCGGCGTTGATAGCCTGCTTTACGCTGATAACGAACTTGCCGAGAGAGCTCTTACCGAAAGCGGTACGAAGAGCGAAGAAACGCTCGATAGAAAGAGCGATTACAGTAAAGAGCAATGTGATGATCACAGGAACGACGATACCACCTTTGTAAACTGTACCGAGGAGGCTTCCGTCCTTAACTGCGTTTGCAGGGTCTCCACCTACGAAGTTGTCAGGGTTTCCAAGTACGAACTTGAAGAAACATACTGCGAGGATGAAACATACAACGATAATCCAAATTGCGTCTCTAACACCCTGGAATCCAGAAGACTTTTTCTTCGGACTCACTTTAGCTTGTGCATTTGCCATAATTTTAAAAAAGAATTTAATAAGTTATTAATAATTGAAATGTATTTCCGATATTTAATGTTAAACTCAGGTTTTCCACTTTTTATAGATTGCGATTTATTGGTATTTTGCCAATTCGGTGCGGCAAAGATAACAAATAATGGTAAATAAAAACATGAATTAACGAGTTTTAACAAGCACTTTTAATGCAATTGTCCGAGAGCCGTCTTTATGCGCCGCATCGCTTCGCGGATATTGTCGTCGCTTGTGGCATAGCTCATACGGAAGCACTCCGGATCGCCGAAAGCATCGCCGCCCACAGTCGCAACGTGTGCCACTTCGAGCAGATAAAGTGCTAAGTCAGTGGAACTGTTGATGATACGAGTGCCGTCGGTCTTGCCGTAGAAGCTGCTGCACTTCGGAAAAAGATAGAAAGCACCCTGCGGAAAATTCACTTCGAGACCCTCGATATCCTTCGCAAGCTCTACGATGAGGTCGCGACGGCGTTCAAAGGCCTTGCGCATTGTCTCGACACATTCCTGCGATGAGGTGTAGGCTGCCTCGGCAGCTTTCTGACTTACGGAGCAAGGTCCGCTCGTGTACTGTCCCTGAAGTTTGTTGCATCCTTTCACAATCCACTCGGGGGCGGCGAGGAATCCTATGCGCCATCCGGTCATTGCGTATGCCTTCGACACGCCGTTCACGATGATGGTGCGTTCCTTCATACCCGGGAACTGTGCTATGCTTTCGTGGTGTCCCACATAATTGATATGTTCGTAAATCTCATCGGCGAGGACATAGAGTTCTTCATGCCGCTTTATCACCTCCGCCAGAGCTGCGAGTTCGTCCTTGGAATAGACGCTGCCGGTAGGGTTGCTCGGCGAACAGAGGATGAGCATGCGTGTCTTCGGGGTGATGGCAGCTTCGAGTTGCTGCGGGGTCATCTTGAAGTCCTGCTCGAAACCGGCGTTCACTATCACCGGAGTTCCTCCTGCGAGCTTCACCATCTGCGGATAGCTCACCCAGTAGGGTGCGGGGATTATCACTTCCTCTCCGGGATTGACAAGAGCCATCACGGCATTGCAGACGCACTGTTTGGCACCGTTCGACACGAGAATCTCGCTTGCGGAATAGTCGAGGGCGTTCTCATTCTTGAGTTTTGCGACGATGGCCTTGCGCAAATCCATGTAGCCCGGTACGGGCGAATAGCGTGAGAAGTTGTCGTCGATAGCTTTCTTTGCCGCTTCCTTGATATGGTCGGGGGTGTTGAAGTCGGGTTCGCCGACGCTCAGATTGATAACATCAATGCCTTGTGCCTTCATCTCGCTACTCTTTTGCGACATCACAAGAGTTGCTGATGGTGCAAGGCGGTTAAGGCGTTCGGATAATTGTGTCATTTTCTTTTAAAGTTTTTTTATTGGTGATTCTTGTTTCTTTACAGAAGGCGGAAGTTCGTTTTCAGAAGTCAGAAGTTAAGAATTAAGGAGTTAAGCCATTACCTGAACCTACATCGTTCTTCCGCAAGGAGCAAAGCTTTTGGCTTAACTTCTGACTCCTTAACTTCTGCTCTTCATTTTCTGCATTCCTTTATTTTCCTGTTCCTGAAATTTCTAATATTTTCTTAATCCTGAAATATACGAAGCAAAGCGGTCGGGCTTCAAAAGATTCAACCTCTCCAACCTCAACGCATTCGGCTTATTTCAAATGCAGGAGATGTCCCATTCGGTCGCGTTTGGTCTTGAGGTAACGTTCGTTGTATCGGTTGGGCATCACCTCGATGGGTACATTCTCCACTATTTCGAGTCCGTAGGCTTCCAGTCCCACGCGTTTTGTGGGATTGTTGGTGAGCAGACGCATCTTGTGAATACCGAGATGGCGCAGCATCTGTGCGCCGCAGCCATAGTCACGTTCGTCGGGTTTGAAGCCGAGATGTACATTGGCATCAACGGTGTCGTAACCTTCTTCCTGCAGTTTGTACGCCTCTATTTTGTTCATCAGCCCTATGCCTCGGCCTTCCTGCTGCATATACACCACTACGCCTTTGCCTTCCTTGTCGATCATTTCCATCGCCTTGTGCAACTGTTGCCCGCAGTCGCAGCGCATAGAACCGAGGATGTCGCCCGTGGCGCAGCTCGAATGCACACGCACAAGCACTGGCTCGTTCTCACGCCATTCGCCCTTTACGAGTGCGAAATGCTCCAGACCGTTGCTTTGCTGACGGAAAGGTATGAGGCGGAAGTGCCCCCATTCCGTAGGCATATCCACCTCTTCGCCCACTTCTATTATCGACTCTTTCTTGAGTCGGTAGGCAATGAGGTCCTTGATGGTGATGATGCGCATGCCCCACTCTTCCGCCTTCTTCTGCAATTCCGGCATTCGTGCCATCGTGCCGTCCTCGTTCATAATTTCCATGAGTGCTCCGGCGGGATAGAGTCCGGCAAGGCGGCAGAGGTCCACGGCAGCCTCGGTGTGTCCGCTGCGGCGCAGCACGCCGTTGTCCTGGGCATAGAGGGGATTGATATGTCCAGGGCGTCCGAAGGTCTGCGGTGTAGAGGAAGGGTCGGCAAGAGCACGGATAGTAGCCGCACGGTCGTGTATGGAGACACCCGTTGTGCAGCCTTCAAGCTTATCGACAGTCACCGTAAAGGGAGTGCCGAGCATACTTGTATTGTCGCTCACCTGGTGCGGAAGGTCGAGTTCTTCACATCTTGAAAGCGTTATCGGCGCACAGAGCACGCCTCTTGCGTTCTTCAACATGAAGTTCACCTGCTCCGGTGTTATTTTCTCGGCAGCGATAATGAGGTCGCCTTCGTTCTCACGGTCTTCGTCGTCCACCACGATTACGAACTTGCCTTCCTTGAAGTCTTTCACAGCATCCTCGATGCTACTTAGCTTGAACTCACCCATATCTTTCTCGTTGTTTTTTATTTCTGACTTGTTTTAATTCTTGCGGCGCAGCCTTCATGCCTGTGTCGGTGCGTACCGCTCTTATTATTATATATAATGTGTAAACGGATTATTTATTGTCTCCGCTGTTATATTTTTCGTTAATTTGTTTAATAATCACCTCATTTGTCGCAGTGACGGTCTTCAAGTCGCGCATCAGACGCAGTCTGTAACGCCACATACGCAGATAGAGCACCGTGCCGAACGGCACAAGGACTGCCGCCACAATGTTGAGCCATCGCCGTTCAAACGGTCTTGTGTGAGCCTTCTCCGACATTATGGGGTATTGGTTTATGGCAGCCAGCACCACACGGTCGCGTGTATTGGAGAGGTCGTCTATCACCTGTTCCAGTTCGCTGTTGATGCGTTCCATCTCATGGTCGGGTTCATATATGAAGAACACCTTCACCACGTTCGGTGCAGTTTTCAGACGGTGTTCAGCCGAATATGCCGCCACATCGCGGCTCACGGCGGCGAGGCGTGCGGCGTCGGCGGTGTAGTGGGGGTCGTTTATTATCACTTCCTTGCGTCCTATGTGGCGCGAATCGCGCAGTCCGAGCAGACGGCGCAGCATCTCACGATACAGATCCACGTTGAACACCACGGAGTCGTTGGTTGCCTTCACGGTGAAGAACACAGCCATAGGTATGAGCACTCCCGGCGCAAGTCCCTTACCGAACCATATCGGCCACATGCCGCCTCGTGCCATACGGTAGCCTGAGTTGTCGAGGATGTAGTAGATGATGAACACCAACACCGATATGAGCACCGGCATTCCGAGTCCGCCCTTGCGTATGATCGCACCCAACGGAGCACCGATAAAGAAGAATATGAGGCACGACAGAGCCAGCGTCAGCTTGCCTACCGCCTCTATCTTGTGCTGCCGTATGAGTCGGTCGCCGTCGGATGTTATCATGCTTCTGAAGCTGAGGTCGCTGAGACGCGACTGCACCTTTATGCTCATCTGTGAGAGAGCCATTCGCTTCTGCTCATCGGTGAGACGCGAGAAAGCCGAATCCACATCATACTTCGTCGTGGCGGCGAGCTTCAATGCCCGCAGCGAATCACGTTGCGACACCCTCGGCAGAGTAAAGAACATGGCGCGGTCGCTGGCATAAAATGTACGGCCGATGCTGTCGTACTGGTGCGTTATGGAGTCGAGGTCGTGACTTATCTGCATGAAACTCTTTCCGCGGGCATCGTTGCTGAGCGATGTTGCATCAGCCATATTGAAGTCGCCGTCGTAGTCGAGCACTATGCGCTTGGTGACAAAAGTCTCGCGGCGGTATGGCACGGCGGCGCTGTTGCCGAATGTCTGCGACTGCATATTCTCAAACCACTCGCCCGTCCACAGTGTCATGAGCAGGTGCTTCTTGTCGGCAGTGGCTTGCAGCATACCCGAATCGGCGAGTATTATGGCCTGGTCCTCGTAGCTTCCCGTCATGCGGTAGATCATGATGCCGTAGAGCTTGCCCGTGTCAAGGTTTTTCTTCTGCACATATATGTTGCTGTTCGGTATGCCGTCGTAGAATATTCCTTCCGGTATTTCAAGTTCCGGACTTTTCTGCTTCATCGACATGAGCATACGCGCCAACTTGCGGTTGGCGTCAGGACCAATGCTGTTCTGGAAATATATGGACACCAGACATATCACGACAGAAATGACAATGAGCGAGCGGAACGCCTGCATCAGCGATATGCCCGCCGCCTTTATCGCTGTAAGCTCCGAACTTTCGCCGAGGTTTCCGAATGTTATCAGCGACGAAAGGAGTATGGCCAGCGGCAGAGCCTGCGGCACAAGCATCAGACCCATGTGCCAGAAGAATTCGGCGAGCACATCCATCGACAGTCCCTTGCCTATGAGCTCGTCGATATAACGCCACAGGAACTGCATCATCAGCACAAACTGGCAGATGAAGAATGTTCCTACGAACAGCAGTCCGAATTGCTTTGCAATGAATATGTCTAACTTTTTTATGCGCACCATTATGCCGTCATTACACCTTTACAGGCAACAGGCTGTATCTCCTTGTGTTGCCGTTTACTCGTCCACTGGCAGCGAGCACTAAAACCTGTGACGCCGCCGTTGTACCACAAAGGCTTTTCGGAGTGCAAAATTAGCACAAAAAAATCACATTACACCCGTTTTCACTTTATTTTAGTATCCTTTTCATTCCGCACCGTAGTGCTCCCAATCAGTCTCTGCAAGATACCTCTCTACTTGCTTCTTAATTTCAGGAATACTTTCCTTGGCTGTTGCCCAAAGAATACGAGGCAACACCTGCGAATAACCATGAACCAGAACATGGCGCATACCTTCCACCTGTTTCCATGGAATCTCCGGGTGGCTGGCTTTGAATTCCTTGGTAAGCATATAAGCCGCCTCGCCTACAATCTCCACATTCTTCATGGTAGAGAAATAAATTAGTATATTTGAAGAAAACTCTTCAAATTCCACATTTTCTATAATCTTAATGACATTGGCAGAATATTCGACAATGTCCTCCAAACGACCTTTGTCTCTAACTAACTCTCTCATACACCAAGACCTTATCACGTTCTACACTTTCCTTCGCATAAGGACGCAAAGAACCATCAACCACCAAATCGACTTCACGACCTAACAGTTGTTTCAAGTCCTCATACATACCTCCCTGCGTGAGCAATGTGAACGAACCCTGTTCAAAATCCGGGACGAAAAGAATATCAATGTCACTTTGCGTCTTTTCTTCGCCACGGGCGAACGACCCAAATATCCATGCCTTCACCACCGGCTTGCTTGCCATATAGTCGTGGATTACCTTTATCGTCTGCTGCCTGTCCATATTTCTCTTTTTATTGACAATTGTGTAATGCTGCCGTAAAGATACTTTTTTTTCGTTTAACTTCCAAATTTATGAAGTTTTTTATATTGCTGTCTGGTAAAAAATTTTAGCTACTGGTTCCGCGAAGGCACACCCCGTGCGCACCATAGGAGGAGGGTGTGGAAAAACTGAGATTATCGGAAGTCAGACTTCGCCGGAAGTTAAAGAAAGACAACGGACAACAGCATAACGTACTGAAAGACAATGCTAATATCCGTTATCTCCCATCAGCCGCAGGCGGATTAGCTTCCGATAACTTCTGCTAACTCCCGTTTTGACTTTACCTTCTATTTCTTCACGCGTTTTTCCCCGTTCTGTATGTAGAGTTCGCCCTTTTTCGGTGCACTGATGCGCTGCCCCAACACATTATACATCGGGCCGCATTTCTTTCCTGTTTCCGTCAGCGTGTCGATGCTGTTTGGCAGAGGCTGCTTGTCGAAGTCCTCCGCACTGAACACGAGTTCACCGTTGTCATAACACGCCACAAGACACCTGTAAATATAAGTGTCATGGGGGCTGTATTCATAATCTGGTGCCGTAGCCCACAAGTCCTGACTCGGTCCAATTCCTTCCACCCAACAGGCATTCTTGTCTGTAAAGTTGCCCGTGGTCATCGTAAGGCGACGCAACACCTGCCCGTGCACATCAATTTCGTCCTCTTTATACACAGAAAAAAGACTATTTACATTGTCGCCGGCATGCAGGTTCATGTCCATCATCAGCACTCCGTCATTGTCCTTGCCGGGGTTCACATACAGTCTGCCGTCCTTTTCGTATGCGGCAACAGTGCCTTCCTTTGAAGGTGTGAAGTTCTTGGGAGTCTCCGTGTCGCAACGATATGTCACTTTCTTGCACGCCTTGCCATTGGCTATGGTGTCGCCACTGACAGCAAAAGTGAAATAGACATCGGGATTTTTCTCTTCATCCATGTCGTCAAATCGTGGTGGCATCACCACTTTCCACACTCGTCCGTCTTTCAGTATCGGTTTGAATTCACGAGACTGCGCATTTGCCTGCAATCCGAGCAATGCGCAAACGATAAGTAACAAATGCTTCATAAAACTATTGTTTTTTGTTAGTGATTTTTAGTTTGGCACGTTTCTGTCATTTTTCAACAAACGACGGAAATGTTTTTTGCTGTTTTTTTCATTATCGCTTGCTAAGTTACAGTTTTTTTTTATAGAACAAACATTTATGAGGAAAAATCTTGCAAAGCACGGATTTTAACACTTTCAAGGATTTTGCCAACTCATGTCTTGTCCCACCTCCTAACCTTTTTACCTTTTTACTTTTTTACTCTTCTATGTCCAAACCGTCCGTCTTGCTCAAAAAAAGGGGAGCGCAATAGTCTTATCGCGCTCCCTTTTGCCCTAAACGGCTACTTTTATGTGTTTTTGGTATAATTTGTCTGTGTGTGTCTAAGTGTGTGGTTTGCGTTACTTTTAGTCTGCTGCAAAGTTATGCCACGCAGCATTTTTATCAAAATCAATACTATTCAAAAAACGGTAAAATCTATTCAAAACGCTATTTTTATTGAAAAACAAGCCCTACATTTTGGCTTTTGCCCTAAAATTCGTAATTTTGTCTCTTCAAAACCGAAGCCGGAATCATTCCACGCCACCACTCCTGCACATCGTGGCAGGACACGGCCAACAAGTGAGGGCGGCTGAAACATACCATAAACCAAAAGACAATACAATGAAACAGACCTCAAAGATGATTGCAGGGATGGCCATGATGCTCGCCTTCTCAGCAAGCGGCAGTTTCGCAGGCACGCTCAGCGGTCTGGCACCCGTCACTGTCGCCGCCGACAACACCAAGCTCGTGAGCCAGCGTCCACCCGTGAACGAACGCCTCTTCGTATCGGATGCCATAGAGAAGAAGATAAAGGAAGTGAAGAAGCTCCTCAAGGGCAACGCCTATCTGGCATGGATGTTCGAGAACTGTTTCCCGAATACCATCGACACCACAGCCCACTTCGACGGCAAGGACGACACCTTTGTATATACAGGCGACATACATGCCATGTGGCTCCGCGACAGCGGTGCGCAGGTGTGGCCATACGTCCAGTATGCCAACAAGGACGAAAAGCTGCGCAAGATGATTCGCGGCGTCATCCTCCGACAGCTCAAGTGCATCAACATCGACCCCTACGCCAACGCATTCAACATGGGACCGGTGGAGAACAACGAGTGGGCAAGCGACCAGACCGACATGAAGCCCGAACTGCATGAGCGCAAATACGAGATCGACTCTCTGTGCTACCCCATTCGCCTTGCCTACCATTACTGGCAGGTGACGGGCGACACATCGGTGTTCGGTGACGAATGGAAGCAGGCTGTAGCCAACATCCTAAAGACTTTCCGCGAGCAGCAGCGCAAGACCGACAAGGGTCCGTACACATTCCTTCGTGTCACCGACCGCCAGCTCGACACCGTCTGCAACGCCGGCTACGGCAATCCTGTCAATCCCGTGGGTCTCATAGCGTCGGTGTTCCGTCCCAGCGACGACGCCACCACATTCCTCTTCCTCGTGCCGAGCAACTTCATGGCAGTGTCGTCGTTGCGCAAGGCAGCCACAATCCTCTCTGAGGTGAACGCCGATGTAGCCACCGCCACAGAGTGCCGAAAGCTCGCCGACGAGGTGAGCGAAGCCCTCCGCAAGTACGCCGTGGTGCATCACCCAAAGTACGGCGACATCTACGCTTTCGAAGTTGATGGCTTCGGCAACCATTTCCTCATGGACGACGCCAACGTTCCAAGTCTGCTCGCCCTGCCATACCTCGGCGATGTGGATGTGAACGACCCCATTTATCAGAACACACGCCGCTTCGTCTGGAGCAAGGACAACCCCTACTTCTTCAAAGGCAAGGACGGCGAAGGCATAGGAGGCCCGCATGTGGGCTACGACATGGCATGGCCAATGTCGGTGATGATGCGCGCCTTCACCAGTCAGGACGACACCGAGATAAAGCAGTGCATCGAGATGCTCATGCGCACCGACGCCGGAACCGGATTCATGCACGAGACATTCAACGTGCACGACTCAAACAAATTCACACGCCCATGGTTTGCATGGGCAAACACTCTCTTCGGCGAACTCATCGTGAAACTCGTGGATGAGGGCAAGACCGACTTGCTGCTCAACGCACGCCGATAGGCGTTCGCCTCACAGCCGGAATGCAAGCCGGCGGACAGGAAGACTCCGCCGGTTTGCATTCCGACATGTTTTTTTTCTTCTTTCAGCCTAACCATCAAGCCCAAATGCGAACACATCGTTTCCTTTCCGCAATTATTTTCCTGACGGCATTATTGCTGTCGGCACATCATCCCAAGGCCTCAGCCAACAGTTGCAAGATATTCCGCAGCTACACCACAGCCAACGGACTGCCCGACAACACCGTAAATTGCGGCATACGCGACAGCTACGGCTTCCTGTGGTTCGGCACTTCCAACGGTCTCTGCTGCTTCGACGGAGTCTCGACGATGGTCTATCGCGACTTCAGCAGCGACAAGAGTCTCTTCAGTCCCAACAACGTCACTGCACTGCTCGAATACGACCACAACATATTCGTGGGCGGAATGATAGGCGTCAATGTGTTCAACCGCGACACAAACCACCTCACACGGTTCCTCGCAAGAACGAAATACGGCGTGGTGATAAGCACCCATGTGACGAAAATGGCAAAGACCCGCAACGGTCTGATCTGGATATGCACCCTCGGACAGGGTTTCTTCATCTACAACCCCACCACGAAAGTCCTCATACAGAACTCCCGTCACGGCGGATTCGTGAGCGATGTCGTGCAGACAGCCGACGGAACAGTCTATGTATCGACCATCAGCGGCAAGCTGAACGCATTCAGCGAGAACGGCAGATTCATAGCATCGCACACCATTTCCAACTACATCAACGACAAAAGCAGCATCTGCATGCGTGCCGTAGGCAACGACATCTGGATTGGAACCGACAAGGGACTCCACCGCTTCAACTGCCGCACAGACGCATTCAGCCACTTCCCACTGTTCCAGACTCCATGCACCATCAACGCCATCAACACCAACCGCAACGACGCTCTGCTGCTCGCCACAAACCAGGGAATCTACGCTTTCTGCATAAATACGCACAAGGCAGAGCTCATCGACGGTCCTGACCATATCGCCGGACTCACCGACAAGGCCATAAACGACGTGTTCTTCGACAAGGACGGCACCCTATGGGTGATGACCGAAATCAGCGGCGTGTACTATCTACCCGAATACAGGCCCTTCGCTCCGTTCATAAACATACCCGGAGTGAAGCACGACGAGAAGTCGCTCGTACAGGCTTTCTGCCACACCGGGGGCAGCAAGGTGTATGTGGGTACCACTACCGGACTCTACATCTACGACACATCCACGCAGACCGTCACTCCCTGCGAGGCATTATCCCGATACAACGTGACGGCACTGATGCTCGACGGCCACCAATTATGGGTGGGAACATGGCGTTACGGAGTGAAGGTGCTGAACCTGAAAACGGGCGAAATACGCTCATACACCTATTCCGAAAACGTGCCCTACACCGTGACGAGCAACAAGATACGCCACATATTCAAGAGCAAGCGGGGCATAATCTATGTCTCCACCAACTGGGGACTCAGCCGTTACGACTCCCGCACGGAGCATTTCTTCCCTCTGCGCCTGCTCAACTCCATGACCGACTTCGTGAACATCACCGAAGACCGCCACGGACTTCTGTGGGCTGCCACCAACAGCCGAGGCCTCTACCGCTACCGCATAAGCGCCGACGAATGGCTGAACTACACCTGCGACCGCCGCAACACGCACACCATCTCCGACAATTCGCTCACCGGCGTGTTCTACGACAGCCGCAACCGCCTCTGGTGCAGCACCCGTGGCGGCGGACTCTGCCTTTACGACGAGAAGAACGACAACTTCGTGCGCATACGGGGCATTGAGGGACGAGTGTATTTCGTGTGCGAAGACAGCAAGCACAACATCTGGGTATCTACCGACATCGGACTGATAAAAATGCCCGACGGCAACGAAAACGACATGGTACACATGGTGAACTCCAACGAACTGTGGCAGGGCCCGCTCAACAAGTCAGCCACACTGCTGCTGCCCGACGGACGGATGCTCTTCGGAAGTGAGAACGGTTTCTACTGCATGCGCCCCGAAACGCTGCCAGTGGACCGGCAACAGACACCCGTCTATGTCACATCCATAAGTCTGCCATACGCTGCCGACTCCGAGGACGAGATCGAACGCATAGGACTCAACCGCCTGCTCTATGTGTCACAACGCATAAAGCTGCCTTTCAGCGACAACAGTTTCACACTGCACTTCGCCTCGCCACGCTTCAACACCATGCGCGACGTGCGCTTCGAATACATCCTCCGCGGCTTCGACAAGCAGTGGGTACGCGGCACCGACAACCGCGAAGCCACCTACTCCAACGTGCCGCCTGGCACCTACCAGTTTCTCCTGCGCGAAGCGGGAAGCGAAGACAACGTGAGCGTGCTTGAGATAGTGGTGCTGCCGCCGTGGTACCGCACCAACATCGCCTACATAATCTACATCATTCTGATTTTCCTCATCTGGAACGTGACGATGATTTTCAGCGCACGCCGGGCAAAACGGGCACTGCAAGACCGCTACAACGAGCAGCTGCGCGAACAGGAGAAGAAGACATTCGAGAGCAAGATACGCTTCTTTGTCAATCTTGTGCACGAGATACGCACGCCGCTCAACCTCATATCGCTGCCTCTGGAACGTATGGAGGAGACGAAACACAGCGACACCGACCGCAAGTACATGACGATAATACGCCGCAACATGAACTATCTGCTGGGCATAACCAACCAGCTTCTGGACTTCCAGAAGACGGAAAGCGGTTCCAAAAAGATGGAGAAGAAGAACACCTCCATGCACTTCCTGCTGCATGAGGTGTGCAACTACTACGAGTCGTACGGCGAAATGGAGCGCAAGCACGTCGAGCTGAAGCTGCCCGACTACGACATCACCACCGCCATCGACATCGACTGCATGCAGAAAATACTCATGAACCTGATGAGCAACGCCCTGAAATACGCCCGTTCGCGCATTGTCGTGACAATGGAACGCGACGGCGAGGACAGCGTGAAGATTTCGGTTATCGACGACGGCCCGGGCATAAGCGATGACGAAAAGAAGAAGATATTCACTTCGTTCTATCAGGTGGGAGGCGACCGCATAGCCAAGATACTCGGCACCGGACTCGGACTCGCCTACGCCAGCACCCTCGCCACGGCCCACGGAGCGTCGCTCGGTGTGGAGGACGCACCCGGCGGAGGCTCATGCTTCACCATAACCATGCCCATAGAACTCGTGGAAGAGGAGGAGAACGCCGAGAAGGAGAAGCCGCAGAGCATAACCGATGACAGCAAGGAGGCCGACGACGACGGCTCCGCCACACGACAGTTCAACGTGCTCGTGGTGGAGGACAACACCGAACTGCTCAACCTTACATGCGACGCTCTGCACGAATGGTACCACATCTATCGTGCCACCAACGGTCTGGAAGCCCTCAACGTGCTTGCCGGCGAGAGCATCGACGTGATTGTGAGCGATGTGATGATGCCTGTGATGGACGGCATAGAACTCTGCCGACGCGTGAAGGGCGACATCATCTACTCGCACATACCGCTCATCCTGCTCACCGCCAAGACCACCCTTGAGGCGAAAGTGGAGGGAATGGAGAGCGGAGCCGACGTCTATCTGGAAAAGCCCTTCTCCATACAGCAGCTGCATCTGCAGATAAAGAACCTGCTGCGAATGCGTCAGAATTTCCACAAGCGCATGTCGTCGCTCAACGGCGACCTTGAGAAGGTGCAGCCGTCGGAGTTCGGACTCACACGGCAGAACCTGCAGTTCGTGGAACATGTGCAGCAGATTCTCATCGACAACATGAGCGACGAGAGCTTCTCCATCGACTCAATGGCGGGCATGATGAACATGAGCCGCTCAAGCTTCTACCGCAAACTGAAGTCGCTCACGGGACAGTCGCCCGTCGATTTCCTCAAGTCGCAACGCATAACAAGGGGCGCCGCCCTGCTTCTGGAGGGCTTCTCCGTGACGGAAGTGGCGGTGAAAGTGGGCTTCAGTTCATCGTCCTACTTCACGAAATGTTTCAAGCAACAATTTGAAATGCTGCCCAAGGAATATGTAAAGGAACATACACAGAAATAAAAGAAGGCTTCTTTGCTCTTCAAACAAGGCTTCTTTCAAACGCAAACAAGGCTTCTTTCCACTCGAAAGAAGCCTTGTTTGTAAATGGGCGGAAGCCTGTGTCGGAATTTATTGTATCACAACATGTTACATTACAGTAAGCGTTGTCTTCTGCACATCACGGCTATTGGGACCGGTCATCACTTCTATTATTCCGTCGTCAATGACATGATTGCAGTCGCTGTCATAGTATTTCAGGAGTTCTGCATCAAGATTGAAGGTCACTTCCTTCGTCTCGCCGGCGTTGAGGTGAATGCGCTGGAAGCCTTTCAGTTCCTTCACCGGGCGCGAGATGCGTGCCACGGGGTCGTGAATGTAGAGCTGTGCCACCTCGTAAGCATCGCGGTTGCCGGTGTTTGTGATGCTCACGCTCACCTTCACACTGCCTGTCTTCGACATTGTTGCCGACGAAAGGCGTGGTGCGGAATACTTGAATGTGGTGTAGCTCAGTCCGAATCCGAAGGGGAATGCCGGGTCGTTGCGCACGTCGAGGTAGTTGCTTTGATACTTGTGGAACTTGTCGGTGTATTCAGGCACGGGTCGTCCGGTGGGCAGATGGTTGTAGTAGAGCGGTTCCTGGCCCACATGCTGCGGCATGCTTACGGTGAGTTTGCCGCTCGGACACTTGTCGCCGAAGAGCACATCGGGTATTGCATCGGCAGCCTCGCTGCCTGGGAACCACACGTTCATGATTGCCGGCACATTGGCTTTCTCCCAGTTCATCACCGTAGGACGGCCTGAGAAGTTGAGAAGCACGACTGGCTTTCCGAGAGCCACAAGTTTCTTGAGAAGCTCCATCTGCGTGTCCGGCAGTTCAAGGTTCACACGGCATGCCGCCTCACCCGTCATGTCGGCACTCTCACCCATAGCACATACTATCACATCGGCATCCTTGGCTATTGCCATCGCCTCGGCATTGAGCTGCGCATTGTCGCCGCGTTTGAGGGCTTTGTCAAAGCGTGCATACTCCTGAAGGTCGGCATCGGAACAGAGGTTGCAGCCCTGCGAGTAGAGAAGTTCTGCCTTTCCGGCAAGAGCCTCAGCCATGCCCTGCTTCAGCGAACGGTATTTTTCGGGCGCACGCGGGATGCTCCACATTCCGGCCATCTGCTCCTTCTCGTCGGCAAGAGGACCAATGAGGGCTATCTTTCCTTTCTTCTGCAACGGCAGAAGGTTGCCTTCGTTCTTCAGAAGCACGAAGGTCTCGGCGGCAATGTCGCGTGCTATACGGCGATGTTCGGGCGAATAGACATCCTTTGCGGCACGCTTGGCGTCGCAGTGGATGTAGGGATTCTTGAAAAGTCCGAGTCGGTATTTCGCTTCGAGCACACGCCGGCAGGCGTTGTCTATCTCCTCCATAGTCACCTTACCCTCTTTCAGCGATTTCGCCAAGGTGTTGATGAAGCACTCCGACACCATCTCCATGTCGGTTCCGGCCTTCAACGCCATGACGGCTACCGCCTGGTCGTCGCCCACTCCGTGTACGGTCATCTCCTTGACAGAGGCGTAGTCGGTGACGACGAAGCCCTTGAAACCCCAGCGGTTGCGCAGTATGTCGGTCACCATCCAACGGTTTGCGGTGGCGGGGATGCCATCGATGAGGTTGAACGAGGTCATAACGCTGCCCACACCGGCCTTCACCGCAGCCTCATAAGGCGGCAGATACTGGTTGAACATGCGTGAATGGCTCATATCCACGGTGTTGTATTCCTTGCCTGCCTCTACCGCTCCGTAGAGGGCAAAGTGTTTCAGGCACGCAAGGATGTTCTCCGGCGACGAGAAGTCGCCCTGATAGCCGCGCACCATAGCCTCCGCCATGCGGCTGCCGAGGTAGGGGTCCTCGCCGTTTCCTTCGGCGATGCGTCCCCAACGTGCGTCGAGGGCTATATCAACCATAGGCGAGAAGGTCCAGTCGATGCCGCAAGCCGTAGCCTCTTTTGCCGCAATGCGTGCACTGAGTTCGGCTGCTTCGGGGTTCCAGCTGGCTGCAAGGGCGAGCGGAATGGGGAACATCGTCTCGTAACCATGTATCACATCCATGCCCACGAGCAGCGGAATGTGCAGACGACTCTTCTTCACGGCGAGCTCCTGCAGTTTCCTTATCTTCCCGACACCTTTGATGTTGAGCACACTTCCAACCCGTCCCTTCTCGATTTCAGCCGTCACGGGAGAGTTTACGGAATTACCTGTGGACCAGTCGCCCACACTTAACTGATTGAGCTGCCCCAGTTTTTCCTCCAGGGTCATCTTGCTCATAAGGTCGGTGACAAATTCTTCCATGCCAAGCTTCTGTGCGAACGAGCCGAGAGAAGCCAGCATCATTGCCACTGCCAATACTGTTTTCTTCATGTCAAAATTATTGTTGGTTTTAAAAAATGATATTTTCTTGCAAAACATGAGATACAAGCAGAAAGGAAGAGCTGCAAAGATATGACATCCGAGCAACTGCTTCCTTTTATGCTAAAATGATTATTTAAGTGCAAACTTGACCTTCTGCGTCAGATTGTCGGCAGCATTGCCTATGAGAGCGATGAAGTCGCCGCTCTCGGAAACCCACGATTGGGTAGCTTCGTCGTAGAAACTGAGTGCGGAGTTGTCGATGGTTATATCCACATCCTTGCTTTCTCCGGGCTGAAGCCACACTTTCTTGAAGCCTTTAAGTTCCTTCTCCGGGCGGTCGAGCGAGGCTTTCACATCGTGGATATAGAGCTGCACGACTTCGGCTCCGGCGCGTTTACCGGTGTTTTTCACGTTCACAGTGAACGTGATTCTGCCGTCGCGGGTCATCGAAGCGGCGTTGGCACGGGCGTTGGACAACTTGAATGTGGTGTAGCTCAAGCCGTGGCCGAAGGCAAACTGTGGCTTGGTCTTCTCCTTGTCGACCCAGCGGTAGCCCACATAGATGCCTTCCTTGTACTCCTCATCAATTATCTTCTTGTCGGCACGCCATGTTCCCGGATAGGTGTTCAGCTTGTGTGCGCCTACATCCTGAAGCGATGCCGGCCATGTGAACGGGGTCTTTCCCGACGGATTCACATCGCCAACGAGTACCGAGGCCAATGCGTTGCCTGCCTCGGAACCGAGGAACCAGCCCTGGACGATGGCGGGAACGCTGCCGCGCCAAGGCATGGTCACGGCGTTGCCCGATATGTTTACGAACACGATGCGCCGGTTGGCTTTTGCCAATGCAGCCACCACCTTGTTCTGGGCGTATGGCAAATCCATGTTCTTACGGTCGTGTCCTTCGCAATCCTGATAGTCGCTCTTGTTCAGTCCGCCGATGAATATGACGTAATCGGCACCCTTCGCCTTTGCAACGGCGTCAGCAATGAGCTGCTCTTCGGTGCGCTTGTCGTCAAGATTCTGACCTGTCGTCACGCCGTTGTAGGCTCCGTTTGTGTCGCCTATATACCCGCGTTCGTAATCGACGGCTATTCCTTCGGCAGCAAGGCGTGCCTTAATGCCGTCCAACGGCGACACCTCACGCTGCACTTTCAGCGACGACGAGCCGCCACCAACGGTCATCATCTTCACGGCGTTCTCACCAACGACGAGCACACGCTTTGTGGTTTGCAGGTTGATGGGCAGAAGAGCGGCGTCGTTTTTGAGCAGGACGATACCGTTTTCGGCTATCTTCCGTGCGGCTTCATAGTGTGCATCGGAGCAGAGGAAGCCGTGAGGGCGGTTGCGGTTCATCGTGGTGCGGAAGTAGAGACGCAGGATACGGCGCACTTTCTCGTCGAGTTCCTTCGTGCTGTACTTTCCCTCGTTGATGGCTTTGAGGTAGGGTTGCGAGAGGAAGTAGTTGTCGTAGGCGTTGGTTGCGCCCATGGAGAGGCCGTCGGTCCATGTTCCGAATTCGAGGTCGAGGCCGTTCTTCACCGCCTCATCGAGGTCGTGACAGCCGCCCCAGTCGCTCACTACCACGCCGTCGAACTTCCAGTCGTGTTTCAATATCTTGTTCAACAGCCACTGGTTGTGGCAGTTGTGTTCGTTCTTATAGAGGTTGTAGGCTCCCATTATAGCCCATGTGCCGCCTTCGGTGACGGCAGCCTTGAATGCCGGCAGATAGATTTCGTGCAACGCACGGTCGCTGACTACGACATTAACCTGATGGCGATACTCCTCATCGTTGTTCAGTGCGTAGTGCTTTACGCATGCCGATACACCGCACGACTGCAGTCCCTTGATGTAAGGCACCACCATCCGCGATGCGAGATAAGGGTCTTCGCCCATGTATTCGAAGTTGCGTCCGCCGAGCGGTGTGCGGTAGATGTTCACGCCGGGACCCAGAATCATGTCCTTTCCACGGTAGAGTGCTTCTTCGCCGAGGCTGTGTCCGTAGGCGAGAGCCATTGACGTGTCCCATGTGGCGGCAAGACATGTGAGTGCGGGGAACGCCACACACGAGTCGTTGGTCTGTCCCGCCTGGTCCCATTCGTCCCATAACACGTCGGGACGCACGCCGTGGGGGCCGTCGTCAGTCCACAGGTCGGGGAAGCCGAGGCGCGGTACTCCAGCGGCGGAGAACTTGCTCTGTGCGTGCAGCACCCTTATTTTCTCTTGCAGGGTCATGCGCGACAGTGCATCATCGATGCGTTGTTCGGTGGGTTTAGAGTCGTCGAGATAAACCGGCAGAGTCTGCGCTTCTGCCGAAAGTGTTGCCAAGAAAGCAACGACAGTGATAAAAAGATGTTTCATTATGAAGGTTTAAGTGTGGGGACGCCCACTTGTATGTTTGTCATTGCGACCTATCCGTGGTCGCGTGTGTGTAGATATAAGGAGTCTGTAAAAACAGAAATGTGCGCCAAGTGGATACCGCTTGGCGCACACATATTCATTCTATGCGGCGCAGCATGCCGCTGCCTTACCGCTTAGGTTCATATTAGTCGAGCTGAGCGAGCTTGTTGTCAGAGCCGAGCACATCGACAATCTTGTGCTTGTACATCTGCTCCATGAGGTCGCGTGCAGGTCCGCAGTACTTGCGGGGATCGAATTCTCCTGGCTTGTCGTGGAACACCTTGCGTACAGCAGCGGTGAAAGCGAGACGAGAGTCAGAGTCGATGTTGATCTTGCAAACGGCGCTCTTAGAAGCCTTGCGGAGCTGCTCCTCAGGAATACCAACAGCATCGGGCAACTTGCCACCGTACTCGTTGATAATATCAACATACTCCTGTGGTACAGAAGAAGAACCGTGGAGAACGATTGGGAAACCAGGGAGCTTCTCCATGATCTCGTCGAGGACGTCGAATGCCAATGGAGGAGGAACGAGCTTGCCGGTCTTCGGGTCGCGTGTGCACTGCTCCGGTGTAAACTTGTAAGCACCGTGAGAAGTACCGATTGAGATTGCCAGTGAGTCAACACCTGTGCGGCTTGTGAAGTCGATAACTTCCTCAGGCTTTGTATAGTGGCATACATCAGATGAAACCTCATCCTCAACACCTGCCAAAACGCCGAGCTCGCCTTCAACGGTAACATCGAACTGGTGAGCATACTCTACCACCTTCTTTGTGAGGGCGATATTCTCCTCGTAAGGAAGTGAAGAACCATCAATCATCACTGAAGAGAAACCAAGATCAACACAGCTCTTGCAAAGCTCGAAGCTGTCGCCGTGGTCGAGGTGGAGAACAATCTCAGGATGCTTGCAGCCAAGCTCCTTAGCGTACTCAACAGCGCCCTCAGCCATGTAGCGGAGGAGTGTCTCGTTAGCGTAAGCGCGTGCGCCCTTGGAAACCTGAAGGATTACCGGAGACTTCAATTCAGATGAAGCCTTGATGATAGCCTGAAGCTGCTCGAGGTTGTTGAAGTTGAATGCAGGAATTGCATAACCACCCTTGATGGCTCTTGCGAACATATCACGAGTGTTCACCAAGCCTAATTCTTTGTAGTTTACCATAATTATTGTTTGTTTTTATAAAACGTGTTATTCTCTTTACCCTTGATAAAGCAACTTCCGTGCCAATGTTTCCGCAAGCACCTTGCGGCTTTTTCCTGCGACACATTGTCGCACATTACACGTTGTCGGATTTATCATTGCAAAGTTAATATTTTAATTTGTCACGGCAAAGTTATGTATCATTTTTTTTGTATTTAAAGGTTTCTTTATAAATAATGTACTGCCCTTTCGCAAGTTTTAGAAGTTATAGATGTCAAAAAAGGTTTTCCGCAAAGTTCAAGGAAGCTCCGTTCCCGCCGGTAGCAGGAAGTTATAGCCAACAGTTTTTCTGCCGGATATTAGCCGGAAAAGCCGGATGCACAACGTGCCTGCACGCCCACCTTCGCCGGGCGGTACGCCTGATTTGCGGAGTTTCGCAACGTTTGGTTTTCCATTATTAAACATCATTGATTTCCAACGAGTTACAACAGACCTAAAAACAAGGCTTCTTTGCATCGCAAACAAGGCTTCTTTACAATCAAAACAAGGCTTGTTTGCAGTCAAAAGAAGGCTTGTTTGAAAACGAGTTGCGTTTTGTCTCGTTTTCTGCAAAACTTTGCGTAATTTTGCAGTCTGTAAGGGAATGGATAACAAATGAAAAAATCAAGCAACGAGATAGACATGCTTCACGGGCCTCTGCTCATGAAGATAATTGTTTTCGCACTGCCGCTGGCAGCGAGCAGCATCATGCAGCAGCTGTTCAACTCGGTGGATGTGGCCATCGTGGGACACTTCGTAAACAGCCAGGCTCTCGCCGCCGTGGGAAGCAACGCGCCGGTGATAAGCCTGCTCATCAATCTGTTCATGGGCGTCTCGATGGGTGCCAACGTGATAATATCCAACCACATAGGGCAGAAGGACGGCAGAGGCATACAGGACGCCATTGGCACTGTGGCGGTGGTGGCGGTGGCAAGCGGACTGGCACTCATGCTGATAGGACTGAGCGTGGCACGCCCCCTGCTCACGCTCATAGGCACCCCGCCCGACGTGCTGCCTATGGCCGTAGCCTACCTGCGCACGTTCTTCCTCGGCATGCCGTTCTTCATGGTGTTCGACTTCGGCGCAGCCATCCTGCGGAGCAAGGGCGACACACGGCGGCCGCTGTACATACTCTTCATCGCCGGCATTGTGAACACCATGCTCAACCTCGTCTTTGTGCTCGTCTTCCACGCCGGCGTCGTCGGCGTCGCCATCGCCACCGACATAGCAAACGCAGTGAGTGCCATAATGATAGTGTGGCTGCTGATGAAGGAGAAGGAGCCCTACACGCTGCATCTGAAACAGATGCGCATGAAATGGGGCGAACTGAAGCGCATGTTGCAGATAGGCATTCCGGCAGGAGTGCAGGGCATGGTGTTCTCCGTGTCGAACGTGCTGCTGCAAAGCGCCATCAACAGTCACGGGGCAGACGCCATAGCCGGGTCGGCGGCGGCACTCAACTTCGAGTACTACTGCTACTTCATAATGGTGGCGTTCAATGGAGCCGCCATCAGCTTCACGGCCCAGAACTACGGAGCCGGAAACATGCAGCGCGTGAAGCGCACATATATTATATGTATGGCGCTGAGCGTCGTGCTGAGCGGAGCGTTCAACCTTTTCTTCGTGTGGCAGCACGATGCCTTCCTGCATCTGTTCTCCGCCGACGACGCCGTGTGCGCCTACGGAGCAAGACGCATGCAGATAGTGCTCGCCGTGCAGTTCCTGGCGTGCAGCTACGAGATTTCGGCAGCCGCCATGAGAGGACTGGGCAGGTCGGTGCTCCCCACCATCCTCATGCTCTTCGGTACATGCGTGCTGCGCATAGTGTGGGTGTATGCCGTGTGTCCCGTCTGGAAGTCGTTCGACACAATAATGATGGTCTATCCCATTTCATGGGTCCTCACTGGCGTCATGGTGTGCACGGCCTTCGCCATGACGATGAACAAAATAACACGCGAAAAACGCCGACAGGCATCCGCCACCGCCGCACACGCCACCATAACAGAGTGAAAATTAAACACTTCTGACAACTATTATTGGGAAAACGAGCAAAAAACTGGCAATAAATTTTCGTATGACACGAAAAACTTGTATCTTTGCAAACCCTTAGAAAGGGAAGAGGACTGATAATAAATTAAATAACATATATAATCAAATGACAAAAGCAGATATCATCAACGTGATTGCCGAAAACACAGGCTTGCAGAAGAAAGACGTCTCCTGCGTGGTAGAGGCATTCATGGAAACAATCAAAGACAGCTTGCTATCAAATAAGGAGAATGTTTACCTGCGTGGATTTGGTAGCTTCATCATCAAACATCGCGCTGCAAAGACAGCGAGAAACATCCTTGCCAAGACCACAATGAAGATTGAGGCACACGACCAGCCAAGCTTCAAGCCGGCAAAGAGCTTCATCGAGGAGATGAAGAACGCCACAATGAAATAAAAGGCGGCAGGACGCGGCAAGAACAGAAAGAGAATTTTAACAAACAATATATTTTAACAAATAAAAAATTAAAGCTATGCCAAACGGAAAGAAAAAAAAGGGACATAAGATGGCTACGCACAAGCGTAAAAAGAGACTGAGAAAGAACAGACATAAGAGCAAGTAAGCATTTTAGCTTGCCACTTTGGTCAGTTCCAAATGGGGGCGCGTCAAAAGCATCCGCAGAGGATTTTGACACGCCCCGTTTTTTTATTGCAAGCCAAAGCAGTAAAAACAAGGATTGAAAACAAACTGAAGGCATTTTCCGCTTATACGACAGGCAACACCCCACTCGGAAAAAGCCTTAATCTAAACAAAGAAACGAGAAATGACCAGCGAAGTTGTAATAGATGTTCAGGAAAAAGAGATTTCGATAGCCCTGCTTGAGGACAAGCGTCTGGTGGAATACCAGAACGAACAGAAATCAGCATCTTTCTCCGTAGGTAATATTTATATTGCAAAAGTAAAGAAACTGATGCCTGGGCTCAACGCCTGTTTCGTGGATGTCGGTTTCGAACGTGACGCTTTTCTCCATTATCTTGATTTAGGCAACCAATTCAACTCTTACGAGAAGTACCTCAGACAGGTACAGAGCGACAAGAAAAAACTCTACCCCTTCTCAAAGGCTACACGCCAGCCCGACCTCAGAAAAGACGGAAGTGTGCAGAACACACTCACCACAGGACAGGAGGTGCTGGTGCAGATAGTAAAAGAACCCATATCGACAAAAGGACCGAGACTGACAGGCGAACTCAGCTTTGCAGGACGATACCTGGTGCTCATGCCTTTTGGCGACAAAGTGTCCGTGTCATCGAAAATCAAAAGCGGAGAGGAAAGAGCACGACTCAAGCAACTCATAAACAGCATAAAGCCAAAGAACTGCGGCGTGATAGTGCGCACAGTGGCCGAAGGCAAGCGCGTGGCGGAGCTTGACACCGAACTCAAGATTCTCATGAAAAGATGGGAGGACGCACTCATAAAAGTGCAGAAGACACAGAAACGCCCACAACTGATATTCGAAGAGACCGGAAGAGCCGTTGCATTGTTGAGGGATTTGTTCAACCCCACTTACGAGAACATATATGTGAACGATGAGAATGTCTATAATGAAGTGAAACAATACGTTTCGCTCATCGCCCCGGACAAGGAAAGCATCGTGAAACTATACAAAGGAAATGTTCCAATCTTCGACAACTTCAACGTAACAAAACAAATAAAGTCGAGCTTCGGCAAAACCGTGAACTACAAACACGGAGCCTATCTCATCATCGAACACACCGAGGCCCTGCATGTGGTGGACGTGAACAGCGGCAACCGCTCACACTCCGACAACGGACAGGAAGCCAACGCACTGGACGTGAACCTCGGCGCAGCCGACGAACTGGCACGACAGCTGAGACTACGAGACATGGGAGGCATCATCGTCGTCGATTTCATCGACATGAACCTCGCAGAAGACCGACAGCTGCTCTATGAACGCATGTGTAAGAACATGCAGAAGGACAGGGCAAGACACAACATCCTACCACTCAGCAAATTCGGCCTGATGCAAATCACACGCCAACGAGTGCGCCCCGCAATGGATGTCAATGTGGAAGAGACATGCCCCACATGCTTTGGAAAAGGGAAAATCAAATCGAGCATTATCTTCACCGACCAACTCGAGAGCAAGATTGACCGCTTAGTGAACAGAATTGGAGTAAAGACATTCTATCTTCATGTACACCCCTACGTTGCTGCATACATCAACAAGGGACTGGTGTCGTTGAAAAGGAAATGGCAGATGAAATACGGACTCGGAGTCCACATCGTTCCATCACAGAAACTTGCCTTCCTGCAATACGAATTCTACGACAGCAAGAAGCAATTCATAGACATGAAGGAGGAAATTGAGACAAAATAACGAGCCATACGGCACGTTAAGCAAAAAAAAAGAGTATCGGCATTTTGTACCGATACTCTTTTTTTTGTACCAATTAACCCAAATCGGTCATTAGATTTTCACTCAGATTCGTCTTTGTTTCGAGCAGATTGCTATGTTCGTGTTGAAGCCATAGCGGGCTATGGCGAAACGCAGACGGCGGCAAGATGACGAAACAAAGGCGGAGAAGAGTGGAAAAGAAAGACAAATTCTCTTATAACACGCTTGTTTCGGTCTAATGAACGATTTGGGATTAATTGCCATCCGGCCTACCCCACTCCAAGCAACGGGATGATGACGGGAGTGAGAAGCGAAGTGAAAATGCCGTTCATCGTGAGCCCGAGACTTGCATACGCGCCGTGCAGCTGGCTGCGGTCCATGGAAGTGACAGTACCGAGGGCGTGGGCGGCAGTACCCATGGAAAGCCCCTGTGCCACCGGACTCTTGACACGGGCAAAGCCCATAGTGCGATAACCGCATACGGCACACATCAGACCGACACTCACCACGACGGCAGCCGTAAGCGAAGGGATTCCGCCTATAGCCTTGGTCACCTCCATGGCAATGGGCGTGGTGACCGACTTGGAGGCCAGCGAAAGGACTACCTCATGCGAGGCTTCCATCTTATGGGCGATATACACCACCGACACAATGCCGACAATGCAGCCCGCCAACTCGGAGACGAGTATCGGCATGAGCTGCTTCTTTATGGTGGAAAGCTGCATATAAAGCGGTACGCCAAGAGCCACGACAGCCGGACGAAGCCAGAACTCTATCATACGGCCGCTTTCGTTGTACGCTTCATAACTCACGCCGGTAAGCTTCAGAAAGACGATTATGACGCAAATGGAGACAAGTATCGGATTCATCACCACCCACCCCGTCAAGCGGCGAAGCAACTTGCCAAGAAAATACGAACCGAACGTAAGCGCAATGAGAAAAAATTCATTTGAAAAATACTCCATAACCACTAATCCTTTTGATTCTCATTAAAAACCGATTTCACCCTGTCGTAGCCCTGATGCACCCATCCCGTGACGGCAAGCACCAGCACTGTGGAAACGACCGAAGCCAGAACGATAGGCCAGAACTGCGCCTTTATAATGTCGAAATAAAGCATAATGGCAACGCCTGGTGGCACAAAGAAAAAGCCCATATTGGCTACGAGGAACTCGGATATGCTGCGCACCCACTCCAAGCGAACTATCTTCAACTTGAGAAACAGTGTGAGCAGCAACATTCCCAAAATACTTGACGGAAGCGGAATGTGGGTGACATAGATGACAAACTCACCCAACGCAAGGCAGCCAAACAATATGGCCAACTGTCGAATCATCATAAAACCTGAAAATAATCTTTATATACCTTTACTGAAACTTCGCTGAATCTACGCCCGATACCGGCAAACGGGACACGGCAGGCAATGGGATATGCCCTGTAACGGAACTGCTCACAAGAAGCATGAACCGTGGAAACGAACCTCACTGCCACCCGCCGGACGGCCAACCGGAAGCATGTCGCAGAAAAGCGAAAACATAATTCCTTAACAAATGCAAAGTTAAGCATTTTAAACGGAATATCCGGCAGAACGGAAACAAAAAAAGGATGCCATTCAAAATGACATCCTTCATATTGCGATAAAAATAAATTTACTTTACCTTATCAACGATAGCCTTGAAAGCCTCAGGGTTGTTAACAGCGAGGTCAGCAAGCACCTTACGGTTGATTTCAATTCCAGCCTTGTGCAAAGCACCCATCAATGTTGAATAGCTCATATTCTCGAGACGGGCAGCAGCGTTGATACGCTGAATCCACAAAGAACGGAAATTGCGTTTCTTGTTGCGGCGATCACGATATGCGTATGTGAGACCCTTCTCCCAAGTGTTCTTCGCAACCGTCCAAACATTTTTTCTTGCACCATAATATCCCTTAGTAAGTTTCAGGATTCTGGTTCTCTTTGCTTTAGAAGCAACATGATTAACTGATCTTGGCATAGTTTTTTCTTTTCTTTAAATGTTTGACTAATAAAAATTAACGAAGACAGAGCAAGTCGCGAACCTGCTTGAGGTTGGTGGAATCAACGATTGTCTGATGAACCAGATTTCTCTTCTGCTTCTTTGTTTTCTTAGTCAGAATGTGACTGTGGTAAGCGTGATGACGTTTGATCTTACCGGTTCCGGTAAAGCGGAATCTCTTCTTTGCACCGGAGTTTGTCTTTACTTTTGGCATTTTTTTTATTTTTTAAAAGTTATCTAATGTGTGGCAACGTATATACCTGACGTTACGCACTTTTCTTTTCTCAGTTGTTTTCCTTCAGTTTCTGAAGTGCTTCTTCGCTAATCTTGGCATTTGCCAGCAGTCCTCCGTTCTCAGGAACACTGTTTTCAAGCTCTCCTGCCTGCGACAGCTTGGCTTCTGCCTCACGTTTCTCGCGGTCCATCTTCTGCTGGCTCTTCTTCACTACACCGGCTTTCTTGGGTGCGAGATAGAGGAACATCTTCTTTCCGTCAAGCTTCGGCAGCTGCTCTACCTTGGCGAACTCTTCCAAATCGTTTGCGAAACGAAGCAGAAGGACCTCGCCTTGCTCCTTGAACAGAATGGAACGACCACGGAAGAAAACGTATGCTCTCACCTTGTTTCCCTCTGTGAGGAATTCCTTTGCATGCTTCAACTTGAAGTTGTAGTCGTGCTCATCAGTCTGAGGTCCGAAACGTATTTCCTTGATTTCCACCTTAGCCTGCTTGGCTTTCATTTCCTTGGCATGCTTCTTCTGCTGATAAAGGAATTTGCTATAGTCAATAAGACGACAAACAGGAGGCTGCGCATTCGGCGAGATTTCAACAAGATCAACGCCTTGTGTTCTCGCCATATCCAATGCTTGGCGTGTGGGCATTACGGTGGAACCGTCTTCGCCAACTACTCTTACTTCCCTTACGCGAATCTGTTCATTCACGCGGTATTGATTCTTTATTTTGTCGTTCTTCATTCAACTATTTTTGATAAGCGGATGCAAAGTTACCATATTTCAGTCAATTAGCAAAATTTTTCAATGTGTTTTTGCCGTCATTGCATCTTTTTATTCCACAAATACTGGCTATGTTTACCATCCTTCATCCTCTTCATCGGCTATGCCCCACGGAGAATTGTAAGTTTCTATCATGGCTTTGCTGGCATCGCCATGTCCTTCCGGCTTGAGTTTCACGCCGTCGCTGGCAGAAAGCAACGGTGTACTGCCGATTTCAACCACGGAGATTACGGGGTGTACATATTGCTGTTTGCGTTTCTTCATTGTCTGAATTTCATTCATTTCACCACTACTTTCTTTCGGTTTTTAATGTAGATTCCCTTGCCAAGTTTGCTTTCGTCATTTCCGACATACGCACCGTTCAGATTGAAAATGCCGGAATCCGATGTGTTGTCATCCGTTACGACATCCGAAATGGCGGTTTCATCGCTGTCAATAACTATCTTGGCTATGTTGGATTGCATTTCTCCAGGGAAGGAGAAATAGGCACGCATGCCTCTCATTGTTGTCCCCGAATCGGGATATATAAGACTTCCGTCACTCGACAGGAACAACGATTTACGCGACATTCCGTCGCCAAAAGTAAGCGGACTGAACACGCCAACAAACTTGTAATCAGCACTTCCTACACTCTGCGGAGCATCCGTTTTTATTCTGACATTCTCAAAAACAGGATTCACAATGTCGGTCTTTGGTTTCACAAGATATGGCAGTCCGGCGACGATTGCATTCACTTTCTTGAAATACATAGTATTGCCTTCCACACCTTTCTGGTCGTCATATTCCTTAATTTCAACACCTTCAAAGGAAACACTCATGTCATCCAGGTCGAAAGGCACACAGAATGTGTTCCATTTATCGGCAACAAGCGTTCGCTTCAAAGACACAGTCGCCACCTTACCAAGATTTCCTGCAATCACGGTTTGGTTGTCTGCATTCTCGTCAAAAGTCAATTCCGGAACAAGATTAGGAGTTATTTCGATGGAAGAAACCCTTGCTTGATTAACACCAGCAATTATCTTGAAGACGAAATCGCCCGGAACATCAAGTGTCGCAATGAATTTGCTTCTATCTCCTTCATTTTTAATCAGCTTCGCATCAACACTGGCCAATGGCGTTCCTTCATCAGGATAGCACATGGTCAATGGGCTCGGGTTGCTATTTGTGCTGTATGACTGTTCAAAATTCACAACAACCTTATAGCCATTCAAAAAGCCAAAGGGGGATGATAAAGTAACTGTTCCACCATTGGATATACACAGCTTATTGCTCACATTCTTTGAATACTTGATGCTAAACTTGTAAGATTTACCATCAGCAGAGACGAAATTCACAGGCTTTTTACTTGTTGGTTCTGTTTCGGGAACATTTGCAAACGACTTATTCTCATTAGAAAAGACTATTGATTGTGGCACATATCTGATTGAATAAGAAGCAGATGCCTCCTGATAATCATCGTTTCCCGAATAAAAAGCCTTGACAACAGCATCGCCCAACGACACAAACGAAACCTCTCCTGAAGCGTTCACCGTCACAACCGACTCATTACTGCTTGAATAAACAACCTCCCCTATATCCTGCGGACTTAATATTGCCACAGGACTCACAAACTCATTTTCTCTTCCTTGATACACCGTTATGGCCTTGCCGTCATAATCTTCGCCGAAAGAGAGCTTCGCCTGCGATTTGTTTATGTACTCAATCGAATAAGAATCCTTTGATGCTTCATAACTCACATTGCCTGCAAATTCCGCCGTAATGGTAGCCGTTCCCCACACGCCATTATCATTAAATGTAAGAGTCCCAGTGCCGCTATCCACACTTACAATCTCCGGATTGCTGCTCGAATAAGTCACATCCGCCTCAATGTCATTTCCATCCAAGTCTTTTAAAGTTGCCGTCGGAGCCGAAAACTCATGTTCTTTCCCCTTCTTCACGACAAAAGAAGAGAGTTCGCCAGTGGAAAACGCAATCTTTGTCTGCTTCCTTTCCACTACAACATCAGATTTCTTGAAAATGGAAACCGCATAGTAATACCAACCATAATCAGGATAACACGAAAACAAATCACGACTTGCACTCAGATTTAATTTCCTTTTATTACCATTATATTTCTTATTAAACACCACATAAGCACTATCCTCACAACACTTTATACTCCAGTCTTGATCTTTTTTAGAATATTTGGTTGCAACAAGTCCATCCTTATCGGCTGCAATAAAACAATTTTCTTTATCACGCATTAGATAGAACTTTTCGCCATCCCGTCCGAGAAAAAAGTGGCGTACATCATCTGTAGGAACCAGAATTCCGTCGCTGATTTTCACAGGAACTGCTTTCCAACGCCCGACAGATGTCTTTGCTGAATTAGCCACACCCAAAGCTACTTGAAACTGTGTATTTGCGAAAATGATTTCATCGCCATCTTTCAACGCAGAAGCATCGGTCACTTTCACAAACTGTTGTGTCGTTTCTGCCATTGCGGCGACACACGACAACACGAACAGAACAATTATTATAAAATAATGTTTTGCCTTCATATATATTAGGTTTTCAGTTACACGACAAAAGTAATCAAAACAAATGAAATAAAAGAATCAGCGGACATAAAGTTTGTTTTCCCGCTTAAACTTCAATAGCTCCACGCCATAACGTACTCGTCATTGCACACATAATGCACATTAAGTACCGTCGATGTTTTCAGGTTTTCGGCTTCAATCTCTCCGCAAGAACGGACAGAGAACGGGCGGACCCGCATTTCCTCAAGACCCAAATGCTGTTCGGAGAAATACTTGTACATCGTCTCTTTGGCGCACCAATGCACAAGGCGTGAGAGCAAGTCAGGGGCATTCTCGTCCGAACGTAGGAACCTGCCAGCGATTTTGTTCACCCGTGGGTTTATATACTCCAAATCGATTGCCACATTACGACTGTGCGACAGAATTATCGCAACATATCCTTTCGTATGGCTTATACTGATATTCCAACCGTCAATGGACGGTTTTCCCGAAGAATCATGCTGAATTAAAATTCCTTTCTCGCCCGTCATGGCATGAAGCAAAGAGTAAGTCGATGCCACTTCCTGCCGGCGTCCGGCACAAAATGCGCCAAGTCCGGAAACCACCTCCTGCGGACAATCATCCCAGGAAGCCCCCTCCTCCATCCGCCACAGTCCAAGAAGGACATCCGACGCTATCTCTTTCGTATAGACAAGCATAACAGAAGAACGACGATATCAGTTGTCGTTTGAGTCTGAAACCACCGGTTTCTCATTTACCGTCACCTTTATCTTGCTTATACGGCGTTCTTCGATACCCATGATTTCAAACGAATAATTCTTGTACTCCACCTTTTCGTGAATGCTGAGGAAGTCGCCCTTTATTTCAAGCAGAAGTCCTGCCAGAGTGTCGGCATCGCCCTCCACTTCCGCAAACTCATCATCATTGATGTTCAGCACCTTGCAGAAATCGCTCAGAAGCGTCTTTCCTTCAAAAATGTATGTGTTGTAATTTAGTTTTGAGTAGTTCTTACCGTCATCGTCGTACTCATCGTTTATCTCTCCGACAATCTCTTCAAGAATATCCTCCAGTGTCACCAAACCACTCGTTCCACCAAATTCATCCACAACAATTGCGATATGAATCTTGTTCTCCTGGAACTCGCGCATCAAGTCGTCAATCTTTTTCGTCTCCGGCACGAAGTACGGCGGACGGATAAGACTCTGCCAACGGAAGGACGAAGGTTTCGACAAATGCGGGAGCAAGTCCTTGATATAGAGTATTCCCCTTATGTTGTCGGCGTTCTCCTGATACACAGGAATACGGCTGTAATTGTTTTCAATGACACATTTCAGCACTTCGGCATAAGTCTCCGTTATGTCCAGTCCGACAATATCCTGCCTGCTTGTCATCACCTCCTTCGCCGTTTCGTCGCCAAAGCGGATGATGCCTTTGAGCATACTCTGCTCGTCTTTTATCTCATCCTTGTCCGTAAGTTCAAGAGCCTGTTCCAAATCATCTACGCTCAGAACATGGTTTTCCTTCTGCACCATCTTTTCCGCCAGCACACCACTCCGCAGCAATACGGAACCAAGAGGCCAGAACAGTTTACGGCAGAACATCACTCCGCCTACGCATTTCCTGCAAAACGCCAGCGGATCCTCCCTGCTATACACCTTAGGCATGATTTCGCCGAACAGCAACAGCAAGAATGTAAGCAACACGGTTATGCAAAGGAACTGCAACCAATAGGCTCTGTCTCCGAAATGAATAATCGAACCGAAGACATAATTGCACAACATAATAATCGTGACATTCACGAAATTGTTGGTAATGAGTATCGTGGCAAGAGTGCGTTCACTGTCGTTGCGCAGCTTCTGTATGTTGCGGTCGCTCGCCGACTTGCCGGCATCTATTTCGGCAATATCCGTCGGAGAAAGGCTGAAAAAGGCTATCTCCGAACCACTTGCAAATGCCGACATACCAAGAAGCAGCAACGCCAGTATGCCAGCGAAGACCACTCCCATTGTCGGGGCTACAAAATATACATCAGAAAGAGAATCCAAAAATGCTTCCAACACTATGATATATCGTTTAAGTTATCAAAACGGGACAACGTTGTCCCCTTCATTACCAGAACCATTCTTCTTGGCAAAAGTATCGTTTTTCTGTTCCGCGCCATTTTGTGCAGTACTTGCTTTGGGAGTCAGCAACTCCATGTTCTCCGCATAAATTTCCGTGACGAAACGGCGGACGCCCTTCTGGTCGTCATAGCTTCTGTATCTGATGCGTCCCTCAATATAGAGTTTGTCGCCTTTATGCACATACCTTTCAGCTATTTTCGCCAAATTCTTCCACATCACGATGTTATGCCAGTCGGTTCTGTCCGGCACATGCGTCCCGTTAGGGAGAGTATATCCACGTTCTGTTGTAGCCAAAGGAAACTGCGCCACCGCCTGGTCGGCATCGTAATACCTCACATCCGGCTCCTTGCCTACATTTCCTATCAACATCACCTTATTCATAGTACAACTATTGATTTATATGAAAGTCTCCGCCAGAACAGCTCTGATGCAAAGCCTCGTCGCTTCATTCATCCCGGTTTTTGGAGACCCGAAGAGGCAAACGCCAATACATTAAGAAAACTCCGTCGATATAAAAAACAAATACAACTGCAGAACATAGACATTCAACAGTTGCATTCATCGTTTGTTATTTCCACATTCCCAAATACTTGAAATGGAAGTTCTTACCCTTGGCGGAAGGGAATTGTGAGCGTCCATCCACTCTGCCACGCAAATGTTCCACTATCCTGTTGTAGCAGTCCTGTCCTGAGACAGCCTTACAGCGTGCGACAAAGTGCGTATCGCGGTACTCATGTTTTCCTGTTGCAGGAACGAGAACCACGCGTTTGAAATCGAGCGTTCCCTCATACCATCCGTGCACCTCCTCGTTCAGTCGTGTCGATGCCATGGCAGACATATCCCTCTTTTCAGCAGCCGCATTGTTCGTCGGCATGGAGTGCAATGCCTTTTTCTGCTTGAAGTCAAGCATTGTCGCGGCAGTTGTCTTTATTATAATGAAGTAAACCCGTGGTCTGATTTTATATCGTTTGGGATAATAGACATCACTGTTGGCATAATCGCGAACATCAGATTCGAGGTTGGCATTCATGCCAATTTCAGGTATAGAACGCAAAAAGTCCAATGCCTCATTCACATCATGAGCCAATGTCTCCTTATCAAAATATCTTAAATATAAATTCATTGGTAAATATGTTTCTCTATAAAAACTGTAAGGAGAGCGGCAAACGAGACTTGAACTCGCGACCCCAACCTTGGCAAGGTTGTGCTCTACCAACTGAGCTATTGCCGCATTCATTCCTCATTGTGAGGAGCATCTCTCTTGAATGCGGTTGCAAAGGTAGTACTTTTTCTTGAACCTCCAAAACTTTTCCGCGTTTTTTTTCAAAAAAGTTGATTTTTTCTTTAATCCATGCGTGAAATATAGTCTTCCGGCGTATATTCACGCAGTATTTCGAGTTCATTTGTGCCTTTATGCACCATTGCAAGAGCCGGATGCGTGATGCCGTTGAATGTACATGTCTTCACCGTTGTGTAATGAATCATGTCTTCAAATATCACATTTTCGCCTATTTCAAGTTCATGGTCGAACTGCCATGCCGACATGAAATCGCCCGAAAGGCAACTGTTTCCTCCCAAACGATACACATATTTATTATATGGGACATCTTCTTCAAGTGTTTCCGCTCCCCTCACTGCGGGTTTGTAAGGCATTTCCAGACAGTCGGGCATGTGGCAGGTGAAGCTCACGTTAAGTATTGCCGTGCGTATGCCGTGGTCTTCCACCACATCCACGACCTGCGACACAAGCGGTCCCGTATGCCATGCAAACGCGCTGCCCGGCTCCATTATGACTTTAAGCCACGGATAGCGTTCGTGGAAGGCATTAAGCGTGTCGATCAACAGCTGCGTGTCGTAGTCCTTACGGGTCATGAGATGTCCGCCACCGAAGTTTATCCATTTAATCTGACGGAACCATTTCGAGAATTTCTCTTCGATATGCGCCAAAGTCCTTACAAACACGTCCGCTCCACTCTCGCAATGGCAATGGCAGTGGAATCCCTCAATGTCCGAAGGAAGTTCCTGCGGCAGCAGTCCGGCACTAACGCCGAAGCGCGTACCCTTTGCGCACGGATTATACAGGTCGGTCTCTATCTCCGAGTATTCGGGGTTCACGCGCAATCCGATGCTTATCGTCTCATTACACTCCCTCACCCTATCATGATAGCGACGGTACTGCGACAGCGAATTGAACGAAATATGGCTTGAACAGCCAGCTATCTCGTCTATCTCGTAATCCGTGTAGGCGGGAGAGAACGTATGCGCCTTGTTTCCGAACTTATCGACAGCCAAGCGTGCCTCCGCCAGCGAACTCGCCGTTGTGGAACCGATGTATTCCCTGAAAATGGGGAACGACTTCCATAAGGCAAATGCCTTGAATGCCAGAATTATCTCAACATCGGCCTTTTGCGCCACATTTCTTATAAGTTGCAGATTGTTTCTCAACAGCTCCTCCTCCAACACATACATCGGACGGTGAAGCTCCTTATATGTCACTGTATCTATTTGCATCGTCAATGTTTCTTTCGTTTGCTGCGACCTCAGAGGTGCCGCACGCACTTACTCGTATTCGTAATAAAACCAATAAGTGTTGCTATAGGTGCCACGCACCATGTTTTTTCTTTCCCTTGCATTTTCATAAGTGTTTCCCATATTCTGGAAATCCTGAAAATCCGCTTCCATCACACTATTGCCATACACCACTTTGGGTGCAGAGTTAAGATGCATGTAAAGCAGCAAAGCCTCCTTATAGTGCTTGGGCAGATTCTTGTCGATGGCATAATGCTTCCCTATGTTTTCAACAAAGGCGTCCAAGTCCTTGTCAAGCAGACACGCGCAGAGCAGATAGTCGGCAGAAACCTTGTTAAGCATGTTATGCCGGCGAAGGAAGTCGAGATATTTCCGTGCCGGCATCCGCTGCACGAACCATGCGCCCAGATACTGGTACATTCTGTCTTCTGGCAGCAATTCCAGGCGGACATTCTTTCCGTCGGGCAGCAAAGCCGCCGACCTGCCTGCCAGCCTGTACTCAAACAGGCGTTCACCCAAAGCGTTCTGCTTCGACAGGGTGTATGCCACAAGCATCGTCATGCACGAGTCGGGAGCGTCGTAACGCTTCGCCACGTCCAATGCCCCGTTGTAGTCGCTGTGCGAGATGCACTGTTCCATGTGAATGCGCGAATGGTACACTCGGTCGCCATTCCCCGACAGACAGACAAAAAGCATCAGCAGCGACATTATGCCCAGATTCATCCACAGACTGCGCAGCGGCGAATCCATGCGTTCAGCCATATACTCGGAGAAGTGGGTGGCATAGCTTGCCCATACCAGCAGCACATAGACCACAAGCAGCAGCGGCACTGCGACAATCCATCCGTGTGTGGTACAAGCGCCGTCACCCGTAAAATGCAGACTCGTAAGGAGTGTGAGCAGCAGAGCCGAAGGCACAAACGTGAGCGAAGCGGCAAGGCGTGCCGCACGGCAAAGGCGTGCCACACCCAGCTGCAACAGCATCAGCACCGCCGTTATCACAACCGCTCCCACAAGAGCGTCATAATGTGTCTGTCCTTCCGAGAACACATGCTGCATCACTGTCAGCAGGTCTGCCTGATACTCGTAAAGATAAACGAAGGCAAACAGTACGAACAGTGATGCACAGGCAATATTTATAAGTCTGTCGAATTTTCCTGCAATTAGTCTTCCCATGACTTAGTTCTTCTTTAATACCACTGCCGAACGTGCAGGGATATACATCTTCAGCCATTCCTTGTGGGCATCCACATACGCCGGGTCGTAGTTGGTGAGATGCGTCACGGTGTCGTCGGCGAGTCCGTTGCCGCCAAATTCTTTCGCATCGGTGTTCAGCACCACATCGTAGGAACCTGTGGGTACGAGGAATCCGTAATCGGTGAACGACTTCGTGGGGTTGAAGTTGAAGATAAAAATCAGGTCGCCACGCATATAGGCGAGTATCTGGTCGCCGTCGTTATGCCATATCTCCACCACCGGAAGCTTCTGTATTGCCTTTTCCATCTTCAGCACTTCCAGCATTTCGCGGTCGAAGTCGCCGAGATACTTGTAGTCGAGTTCGGGGTTGTCCACCAGATTCCACTGTCGGCGTGCATATTTGTAGCTCCATCCGTTGCCCTCGCGTGGGAAGTCAATCCATTCCGGGTGTCCGAATTCGTTGCCCATAAAGTTGAGATAGCCTCCGTTGATTGTCGATGCGGTGACGAGTCTTATCATCTTGTGCAAGGCGATTCCACGGTTCGCCCTATCGTTCTCGTCGCCACGTTTGAAGTGCCAGTACATATCGGCGTCAATCAGGCGGAAGATGATGGTCTTGTCACCCACAAGAGCCTGGTCGTGGCTTTCGCAATAGCTTATGGTGTGCTCGTCGGCACGGCGGTTTGTCACTTCCCAGAAGATGGAACTTGGTTTCCAAGCCTCATCGGGCAGTTCCTTTATGGTCTTTATCCAGTAGTCGGGTATGTTCATCGCCATGCGGTAGTCGAAACCATAGCCTCCGTCCTCAAACTTAGCTGCCAGTCCGGGCATTCCGCTCACCTCTTCGGCAATGGTTATGGCGTTTGCGTTCACCTCGTGTATGAGTCTGTTGGCGAGAGTAAGATAGCAGATGGCGTTGTCGTCCTGATGTCCGTTGAAGTAGTCGCCATAGTTGCAGAACGCCTCGCCCAGTCCGTGACTGTAATAAAGCATCGAGGTAACACCGTCGAAGCGGAATCCGTCGAAATGGAACTCCTCAAGCCAGTACTTGCAGTTGGAGAGAAGGAAGTGCAGCACCTCGTCCTTGCCGTAGTCGAAGCACAGGCTGTCCCATGCCGGATGCTCGCGACGGTCGCCGGAATAGAAGTACTGGTTGGGATCGCCAGCCAGATTGCCAAGGCCTTCCACCTCGTTCTTCACGGCATGGCTGTGCACAATGTCCATTATCACCGCTATGCCTTCCTGATGTGCGGCGTCGATGAGTTGCTTCAATTCCTCAGGTGTGCCGAAGCGGCTTGATGCGGCAAAGAAGCTGCTGACATGATAACCGAAAGAGCCGTAATAAGGATGCTCCTGTATTGCCATTATCTGTATGCAATTGTATCCGTCGGCCTTCACTCTTGGCAGTACGTTTTCGCGAAACTCGGTGTATGTGCCCACCTTCTCGGCATCCTGCGCCATACCTATGTGGCACTCGTAGATGAGCAGCGGCGAACGGTTGGGCTTGAATGCCTTGCGTTTCCACTCGTAAGGTTCCGGATTCCACACCTGTGCCGAGAAAATCTTGGTTTCCTCATCCTGCACCACGCGCCGGCTCCATGCAGGAATGCGCTCGCCGGCACCGCCGTCCCAATAGACATGCATTTTGAACAGGTCGCCGTGCTTTACAGCCTTTTCACTGAGTTTCAGTTCCCAGTTGCCGGCCTCATCGATACGCTTTGCCTTGTAGCGGTCGGACTCCTGCCAGTTGTTGAAGTCGCCCACAAGATAGATTGCGGTAGCGTTGGGTGCCCACTCTCTAAACACCCATCCACGCGACAACTTATGAAGTCCGTAATATTTGTGACCGTTGGCAAAGTCGGTAAGTTTTTTCTTTCCATTGGCTGTAAGAGCGTTGATTTTCCACAGTGCATGTTCATGACGCCCGCGTATCGCTTCCTCAAACGGTTGCAGGTAAGCATCATTACGCACCAAACCCATATGCTTGGCAGATGTTTTGCATCTCTTCACTTCTTTTTTTGTTTTTGTTGCCATATTTGAGTGTTATTGAGAATTGTTTATTTAAAAGCCACATCATTCCGGGAAATGCCTGGTTTAGTGAACAAGGTGACGAGGGGGCAAGCCGGAAACTTGCGGAACTTATGTTGCTTCGTTTTTTTCAGTCAGGCTTCGTGCCGTTTCATTTATCCTCGAAACGCTTGCCGCGCTCGTAGTGTCCGCGCTTCACTATCTGTCCGTTGCGGTCTTTTTCCACGAACTTGCCGTCACGTCGGCCATCAAGGTATGTGCCTTCAAAGCGTTTCCCGTCCTTAGTTTCTTCTATGGCGGCACCGTTGCGCTTGCCGTTCTTGTATATGCCCTTGAATCTGCTGCCGTCGGCAAAGTGTATTATCACCTCGCCGTCGATTTTACCCTGGCGGAACTTGCCTTCGTATATGTCGCCGCCCTTCTTCACGAGTTTTCCGTTGCCGTGCTGCATGTCGGCTTTCCACTGTCCGGTGTAGGTGTCGCCGTTCTTCCATACGAACGTGCCCTGCCCGTCCTTGTCGCCCTCATTGAAGTGGCCGGTGTATTTGTCGCCGTTGCGGTATTTGAATATTCCCTCGCCGGTGCGTTCGCCCTGGACATAGTCGCCCTCATAGACATCGCCGTTCTGGAACTTGTATATGCCCTTGCCGTTCTGTATGTCGTTGAGCCAATCGCCCACATACACATCGCCATCAGCATAGCGGTTGGTTCCACGCCCCGAACGCTGGTTGTTGAGCCACATCCCGTCGTAGGTGGTTCCGTCGCCCCAGTCGAAGAAACCCTTGCCGCTTTTCTGGTCGTCCGCCCAGTTGCCGTCGTAATAAGCGCCGTTGGCGAAGGTGTACTTTCCACGACCCTGACGCTTGTCCTTCTGCCACATGCCGTCATACTTGTCGCCATTGTAATAGTACATCACGCCATGACCGTGCTGATAGTCGCGGAACCACAATCCCACATATTTATTATTGTTCATGAAATAGAACGTACCGTTGCCGTGCTGCTGGTCCTGAAACCACTCACCCTCATACTTCTCGCCGTCAGAGAAGGAATAGACTCCCTGCCCCTGACGCTTGCCTTTCACATAGTTGCCTTCGTAGGTGTCGCCGTTCTTGAATTGCGTAATACCCTTTCCGTGGGGTCTTCCCGCCTGCATTTCGCCTTTATACTGTCCTCCGTCATGCGTGGCACATGAACCGAGCGTGAGCTTCTGCCCCTGCGCGCCGACTGACATGAACAATGAGAACAATGAAAATAATATGTATTTCTTCACTTTTATTGCTTTTGTAACTAAATTATGCCAAAATTATGAAATTTAGACGATATTACAAAATGAATTTAGTTTTTTTACAAAACTACTGAACTATTTCCACAACGGCACACGGCAAAAGCGTGCCTGCCACGGCATTTTCTGCCAAGCACGCCTGCCGCTGTGTGCAATCAGTTCACCGTTATATGGAAACAGCCTTGCTTCACCTCGTATTTCACAAGGCAGCGGTTCTGCTTGCGCATATCGTTGAGCACCTCGCTGAGCACCCATTTCAGTGTGTCGTTGCGCACTTTGCGACGCTCCGGACCTTCGGGGTCTTCCACGGTCTTGTAGCGGTTGTAGCACACATCGAAGGTGGTGCCGTAGAGGTGGCAGCTGTTCTCGGTGGCATTACTGTTGTGTCCGCGAAGCTTGACAATGTCGGCCTTGCTTCGAAGCACTGAGGTGACGATGATTTTATGCAGCGGGATCTGCTTTATCTGCAAGCTGTCGAAAAAGTTGCGACCTATGTCCTGCAACAGCACGGCAGCCCGCGGCACCAGATAAGGAATGCTGCTGCGCAGCTTATCGACATGATAGAAGGGATTGCCGCCCACATACACGAGTTCCGACTTGCGCTTCTCGGCATCGGCACGGTCGGTAACGGGCTTCACGCCATGACGGTGGGCGGCGACGAGCTGCACATCGTTCTGGTCGGGGAAGGTGTTGCCGAAATGCGGCACACTGTATATCCTGTTCTTTGTCTGGCTGCCGTCGGCGGTGAAGAAACGCGACTTGACATTTGCAGCCGCCCGTACCTGAACTGGCATTATGGTGTCTGCAACAACCAGCGAATCCATGTCGGCACTCTCCGCCGCGCTATTTCCGCCGGCAAGTGGGCGGTCGTCGGCAACAGAAGGATAGACGCACCGCAGACAGGCCAGTGCTATCACCGCTATTCCGAAGCCTTGAAGGTATCTCTTTTCTGTTATTTTCATTTTCATCACAACGCCCCACGCACGCCGTTTGCCGCACGCGGACGATTACTTTCAAACTAAAAAAACGGCAGACTTATGTTTTCATTCAAATGCAAGCGTCAGACAAAACCATACAGCCAAACACCTGCGTCAGTCAGAAAAACCGCCTGTATGGGTGCTGCCAGACCGCAACAGGCCATCCTCTGACATACGGCAAAGGTAAATATAAAATCTTAAAAATCACCCCTTTTCCAAGGATTTTCTTGCAACGGCAATTCAGACGGTTTGCAAACAAGGCTTCTTTGTGTTGCAAACAAGGCTTCTTTGTGTTGCAAACAAGGCTTCTTCGGAGTCAAAAGAAGCCTTGTTTTGACTCCAAACAAGGCTTCTTTGAAAACCACACTTACATAGTGTCGCTTTTTTTTCATATTCATGCTTAATTTTTCATAAAACATTTCCTCAAATCAGGAAAAAATGTGTAAGTTTGCAGAAAAATGAAACCATGATTTATGTAGCCTTACCTACTAACCAAAACCGACGGCTTACTTTCTATTTGGCAATGGAAGAATATGTAGCCCGGCACTTCGACGGAAACGACTATTTCTTCATGTGGCAGGTGGAACCAACTGTCATCTTCGGAAGAAACCAGCTCATCGAGAACGAGGTGAACATGGACTACTGCCGCGAGCACGGCATCAACACATTCCGGCGCAAAAGCGGCGGAGGATGCGTCTATGCCGACATGGACAACATAATGTTCTCGTACATCACCGAAAAAGGCAACGTGAGCCTCACGTTCAGCAAATATATAAATATGGTGGCAGAGATGTTGCAAAAGCTTGGAGTGGATGCCGTGGCAAGCGGACGCAATGATATAATGATTGACGGACGCAAGGTGTCGGGCAACGCATTCTATCATCTGCCCAACAGAAGTATAGTGCACGGCACAATGCTCTATGACACCAACATGCAGAACATGGTGGGAAGCATCACTCCTACCGACGAAAAGCTCGTGAGCAAAGGCATAAACAGCGTCAGACAGCACATCACGCTGCTGAAGGACCACATCAGTCTGTCGCTCGACGACTTCAAGACCTTCGTGAAGGAAAACCTGTGCAGCGAGAGCATCTGCCTCAGCCAGCAGGACATTGAGGGCGTGGAAGAGATAGAGAAGGAATACCTCTCGGCCGACTTCATCTACGGCAACAACCCCAGCTACAACATCACCCGGAAGGGACGCATAGAAGGCGTGGGCGACATGGAGGTGCGCATGGAACTGAAAAACGGAATCATCAGGCAGATGAACATCATGGGCGACTACTTCCTCCTTGGTGACATCGGCGAACAGATAATAAAACCTCTCATAGGAGCAAGACTCGAACACGACGACATCAGCCGTGCACTGCCCGACGACACGGGACGGGTGATAATGCATCTGGAAAAAGAGGACTTCGTAAACTTGCTGTGCGGCAACTGACAAAAGATGTCGCAAAACAGCGGTAATCACTACTAACAGAAAACATCAATCTAAAAACAATCTAAAAAACAGAACTACTATGGAAGAAAAAAAGACGTGCCTATACGACAAGCATGTAGAGTTGGGCGCACTTATGCAACCTTTTGGCGGATTCATAATGCCAATCCAATACTCATCAATCATCGATGAGCACAACGCCGTGAGACAGCATTGCGGCGTGTTCGACGTATCGCACATGGGCGAAGTGACCGTGAAAGGTCCCGACGCAGAGCGTTATGTCAATCATATTTTCACCAACGACATCACAGGAGCACCCGTCGGAAAGATTTTCTACGGCATGATGCTCTACCCCAACGGAGGCACCGTGGACGACCTCTTGGTTTACAAGATGGAAGAAGACACATTCTTCCTCGTCATCAACGCCGCAAACATCGATAAGGATGTGGAATGGATGAAGAGCCATCTCGAAGGCTACAACGTGGAGTTTGCCAACCGCTCGGAATACTACGGACAGCTCGCCGTACAGGGACCGGAGGCGGAACAGGTGGTTGAGGAAGTGCTCGGAATAGAATGCAAGGAACTCGTGTTCTACACGACAAAGACCATCAACAACGGCAAGGAAGAAATCATCGTGAGCCGCACAGGCTACACCGGCGAGGACGGATTCGAGATTTACGCCTCACACGAGTTCATTCGCGAACAATGGGACAAACTCATGGCGTCGGGACGCTGCAAGCCCTGCGGACTGGGATGCCGCGACACACTGCGCTTCGAGGTGGGACTGCCACTCTATGGCGACGAACTTTCAAGCGAAATTTCACCCGTTATGGCAGGATTGAGCATGTTCTGCAAACTCGACAAACCTGAATTCATCGGCAAGGAAGCACTCGTTGAACAGAAAGCCAACGGTGTGGCAAAGAAGGTTGTGGGCATAGAACTTGAAGAAAAGGCAATCCCACGCCACGGCTACAAGGTGCTGCACGAAGGCGAAGAGATAGGTGAAGTGACGACAGGCTACCACACCATTTCTTCGGACAAGAGCGTATGCATGGCTCTTGTAGATGCAAGATTCTCGAAACTCGACACTCCGCTCGAAGTGCAGATACGCAAGAAGACATTCAAGGGCAAGGTGGTGAAGAAGCGTTTCTACGACAAACACTACAAGAAATAACAACACCCCGACCAAAAGAAACAAATATAAAACAACTATTAACAAACAAGCAATTATCATTATGGCAAAAGTTATTGAAGGACTCTACTACTCTGAGTCACACGAATATGTAAAGGTTGAAGGCGAGTACGGTTACATCGGCATCACAGATTATGCACAGAACGCACTCGGAAACGTGGTATATGTTGATATGCCGGAAGTGGATGACGAGATTGAAGCCGACTCCGACTTCGGTGCAGTGGAAAGCGTTAAGGCAGCAAGCGACCTCATTTCACCAGTATCAGGAACAGTCGTTGAAGTGAATGAAGCCCTTGAGGACTCTCCCGAACTCATCAACAAGGACGCTTTTGAAAACTGGATTATCAAGGTGAAACTGTCCGACACGGCAGAACTGGAGTCTCTTATGGACGCCGCTGCATACGAGAAGTTCTGCGCCGAATAAACAATAAAAGGTTCAATCTATGGCATTCAAATATTTTCCACACACCGAGGAAGATTTGAAGGAAATGCTGCAACGGGTGGGCGCAAAATCGCTTGACGACCTGTACAACGACATCCCGCAGTGCATACGCTTCCAAGGTGAATACGATCTGCCGCAGCAACGCAGCGAATCGGAAATCCGCCAGCTCTTCGAAAGCCTTGGCGATGCCAACCGCCGACTCACTGTCTTTGCAGGAGCAGGCTGCTACGACCACTACACTCCTGCCGTAGTGCCAAACATCATATCACGTTCCGAGTTCCTCACGAGCTACACTCCCTACCAGGCGGAGATTTCGCAAGGAACACTGCACTACATCTTTGAATACCAAAGCATGATGGCGGAACTGACGGGAATGGAGGTGGCAAACGCCTCAATGTACGACGGCAGCACCGCAACGGCAGAGGCAGCACTCATGGCAATAGCATCGGTAAGAAAGACAGACACAGTGCTCGTGTCATCAACCATCGACCCGAAAGTGCTGAAAGTGGTGAAGACCTACGCACACTTCCACGGCATCAACATCGAAACGATAGACGCTGTCGAAGGATGCACTGACAAGAACGCAATGGAGACAAGACTCGCCAAGGGCGGAGTAGCAGGTGTCATCGTGCAGCAACCCAACTATTACGGCATCGTAGAAGACTACGACGGATTCGCTGACGCCTGTCATTCCAACAAGGCGCTGTTCATAATGAACTCTGTCGCAGCCGACCTTGCACTGCTGAAGACTCCCGGCGAACTGGGAGCCGACATAGCTGTGGGCGACGGACAGTCGCTCGGTATCCCGATGAACTTCGGTGGACCGTCGGTGGGCTACATGTGCGTGACAGAGAAACTCATGCGCAAGATGCCGGGACGCATCGTGGGCAAGACCGTCGATAACCGCGGACAGCGCGTGTTCGTACTCACGCTCCAGGCAAGAGAACAACACATACGCCGCCAGAAGGCTACATCAAACATCTGCTCCAACGAGAGTCTTATGGCACTCTTCGTAACCATCTACATGGCGGTTATGGGTAAGGAAGGAGTGAAAGAAGCCGCACAGATGTCGTACGACGGTGCACATTACCTGTGCGACAAGCTGCTTGCGACCGGCCGTTTCACTCTCGCATTCGACCGTCCGTTCTTCAATGAAGTGTGTCTGAGATATTCCGGCAACGTTGATGCACTGCAACAGCGATTCATCGACAACGGAATCCTGGGCGGAGTAAAGGTCGGTGACGACTGCATAATGTTTGCCGTGACCGAAAAGCGCACAAAAGAGGAAATCGACTTACTCGTAAACTTGACAAAGGAGGATACACTATGAACAACAAACTGTACGGAAACCTGATATTTGAATTGTCGCATAAGGGAAGATGCGCATATTCACTTCCGAAGAATGAGTTTGGACATCACGAGCTTCCTGCCTCCATGCGTCGAGCAGAGGATGCCGCACTGCCGGAATGTGACGAACTGACCGTGGTGCGCCACTATACCAATCTGAGTGCAAACAACTTCGGTGTGAACAACGGTTTCTATCCGTTGGGCAGCTGTACAATGAAGTACAACCCCATTATCAACGAGGAAATCGCCGACATGCCACAGTTTGCAAACCTGCACCCATTGCAGCCTGCCGCCACATGCCAAGGCGCATTGAAGGCATACTACGACATGCAGCGGTCTCTCTCAGCCATCACCGGACTCGAAGAATTCACTCTTAACCCCTTTGCGGGTGCTCACGGCGAGCTGACAGGACTCATGATTATCCGCGCATACCATCAGAAACGTGGCGACAACAAGCGTATAAAAGTAATCGTTCCCGACTCAGCTCATGGCACAAACCCTGCTTCCGCCGCCGTCTGCGGACTCGAAGTGGTGGAAGTGAAGAGTACGGCTGAAGGCATCGTCGATGTTGATGACCTGCGCACTTTGCTCAACGACGAAGTGGCAGCGATGATGATGACAAACCCGAACACGCTCGGACTGTTTGAAAGCAAGATTCCGGAGATAGCCAAACTCGTGCACGAATGCGGCGGACTGATGTATTATGACGGAGCTAACCTGAACCCGATGCTCGGCGTATGCCGTCCGGGCGACATGGGATTCGATGTCATGCACATCAATCTTCACAAGACCTTCTCCACTCCACACGGTGGCGGCGGACCCGGTTCCGGCCCTGTCGGCGTGAGAAAAGGCCTTGAAGAGTTCCTGCCATGCCCACGGGTTGTGAAGGAAGGCGACACATACAATGTGGCAACCGACTCTTCTGACATAAGCGTTGGAGAGTTCCTTGGCAACTATGCCGTAATGCTTCGCGCCTACACCTACATCCTTACACTCGGCAAGGAGAACATCAAAATGGTGGGACCACTCGCCACTCTCAACGCCAACTACATAAAGGAAGCGTTGAAAGACGACTACGAACTGCCGATAAGCAGTGTCTGCAAGCATGAATTCGTGTTCGACGGACTGCGCGACAAGAGTACCGGCGTGACAACAATGGATGTTGCAAAGCGACTGCTCGACTACGGTTATCATGCTCCTACTATCTATTTCCCGTTGCTTTTCCATGAATCAATGATGATAGAGCCGACGGAAAACGAAAGCAAGGAGACCATCGACGAGTTCATCGGGGTACTGCACAAAATCGCAGAAGAGGCCAGAAACGAACCCGAAACGGTGAAGTCGGCACCTCACCGCACACCTACCGGCCGTGTGGATGATGTGCTTGCAGCAAAGCATCCGATACTGACTTACAGGCAACTCGTCGCCGACAACGAATGATTGTTGCCGATATACGCAATTGAAGTAATGAACAATACAGATGTTATAATAATTGGCAGCGGTCCCGGTGGTTACCAGACCGCTTGCCATGCTGCCAAAAACGGCTTGCAAACAGTAATTGTCGAAGCCGGCGAAGTGGGCGGAACATGCCTCAACCGTGGCTGTATTCCCACAAAGACACTGTGCCGCAACGCCGAAGTGATGGACACTTTGCGCCACGCCGAAACCTTCGGTCTGAACGTGACAAGTCCTGTCGGGATTGACTACGAGAAAGTTGTAGATCGCAAGGACGAGGTTGTCAGACAGCTGCGAAACGGCATTGACACACTGCTGAAGCAGCCTGGCATACAGTTTCTGCACGGAACGGCACACTTCAAGGATGCCCATACCATTGTTGTGAATGATGAGGAGTACACAGCCAAAAGCATCATCATCGCCACAGGCTCGCTTCCCAAGTGTCCGCCCATAGAAGGAACCGGCCTTGAAGGGGTGCTCACTTCCACCGAATTGCTGAATCTCCGCACTCTGCCCAAGCGGTTGTGCATCATCGGAGCCGGCGTGATAGGCATGGAGTTCGCATCAATCTTCAACAGTTTCGGAACGGAAGTCACCGTCGTTGAGTTCCTCAAAGAGGCTCTGCCTGTGCTCGACAGCGACATAGCCAAGCGTCTTCGCCAGACCATAGGCAAGCGCGGTGTGGAGTTCAATATGCAGTCTGCGGTGAAAAGCATAACAGAAACGAAAGACGAAAACGGCAACAGACAACTCACCGTGACCTTTGAAAAGAAGGGAAAGGAGGCGCAGAGCGATGCCGACATCGTGCTGATTGCCACCGGAAGAAAGCCCAACACCGAAGGCCTTGAAATAGAAAAAGCCGGCATCGAAGTCGGCAGACAAGGCATTTCTGTTGATGAACACTTCCAGACAAACATCGAAGGAGTCTATGCCATCGGCGATGTCAATGGCGAGTGCATGCTTGCCCACGCCGCAACATTCCAGGGACAGCATGTGATAAACCACATCCTTGGCAAGGCAGACAATATCCGTTTCGACATAATGCCATCGGCAGTGTTCACCTATCCGGAAGCCGCCAGTGTGGGATTGAGCGAAGATTCCTGCAAAGCCAATGGTCTGGAGTACTCATGCCACAAGAGTTTCTACCGTGCAAACGGCAAGGCTCTGGCAATGAACGAGACCGACGGAATGTTGAAACTCATGACCGGAGCCGACGGAAAGATACTCGGTTGCCACGCTTTCGGAGCCCACTCGTCTGACATGGTGCAGGAAGTGGCTGCGTTAATGAATTCCGACGCCACCATAAACAGCCTTGCCGACATCGTACACATACACCCCACCCTTGCAGAAATACTGCATGAGACATCGATGTAAGACTGTTACAGATATACGAAACAGGCAGTATGGCTTGACCATACTGCCTGTTTTTATTTATACACGACTTATGTATGCGGTGAAAATCATTCCAATCCAATGCGGCGATAGCACAATGCCGCACCAATGGCAGTACAGAATTCGGAATACTGCGGGATGTGGAACTTCACCCCATAAAGGTCCTCCGTGGCATTGAAGACACTGCGACACTGTGGCAGCAGCGTGAGGTTGCCAATCATCACAAACTCCTTTATGCCGCTTCGCAATGAAGAAAGTATCGATGCGCTGCATATAGATTGAAGCACCATCCATATAAGTCCGAGCGCAATGTCCTCGCGTGAAGCGTTGCTCTTGGCATTACCGAAGAGCGAAGCTATCGCATCCATAGGCAAACCCGGCAGCGGACTGGCACTGATGTCGCTTATAAGCACATTGATATTCGATGTGTCGCCACCTTCGGCGAGAGCCGCCACCTGCTTTATGTCATCGGTTTTGAGCAGCAGACGCGACAGTCCCTGAAGCGTTCCGCCACCTATTCCTATTCCGCCTATATGCTCAATTCTGTCGCCATCACACTGCACAATGGATGTTCCAGTGCCAAGGCTCACCACAATCATGTTGTCGAGGTTTGTCTCATACCGTGCTCCGAGACCGTCGGCAATAAACTCTTCCGCCTTGTCGGTGGGCAGTCCATAGACGGGTTCGTTGATGTAGGCACTGCCGACACCGGTGAGCATCACCTTTTCCACATTCTGAAGCTGAATATGATTGTCGTACAAATACTTTCCGAACGCACCATACAGCGATGTCACGGGGTCTGTAGCCCTGATGCGTATCGGCGAGAGCACCTTGCCTTCTCCGTCAATTCCAACTATCTTCGTGGTGCTGATGCCCACATCTATGCCTATTACGATTCCCATTTGCGATATGTTTTATGAAATTTTCTGCAAAGTTACATCTTCATATCCTAACGGCAAAGAAAGCCAACCTGTTTTTGCCTTGCCGCCATTCACAAATTCATGCAACCAGAAGTTCTTCACGATGAAAGTCCGTGTAAATCATGGGCTTAACGGTAAATGAAGTATCTTGCATTGCGCCCGTTGCAGAAACGCTCCACGAGTTGCACAATAAGCTGTGCCGTGGCACGCACCGTCTCCTCATTGCCGTCATATCCATTGACAAGAGCCACAAGCCGCCGGGTAGCGAGTCCCATCTTCGTGCGCTCGTTGTCACTCGTAGGAGTGCCCACGCCTCCAATGGCATCGCGATAGACGGGCAGTCCGGCGATGTTGAGCATACCGCGCCCTATGCCCTCATACGGTTCTCCCTCACGCCCCACTCCAAGCGAAAGCGTGTCGCCGCTGAACTTCTCGGCATCGAATCCGCCAATGCTGTAGCCGTAAGTAATGCTTGCAAGGTTTATCAAATCGACAAGCGTGTCAATCTGATAGAGCTGCTTTCCCTGCAAGACGCGCCTTATAAGGGCCTCCGACGACGGACGATAGCGCGACGGATCCTTGCCGCACGCCTTATAGACACGCCTCGTTGCAGCAATGGCACTGATGTCCTTCACCGTATCGGTGGTAAGAGTCTGCCGGAATTTTTCACACTGCTCATCTATCAGTTTCCACAACTCCTCCGAGTAAGCGGAGTTCTCCACATCGGCCTCAACACATGCTCCGACGAACGACGGGCACACCGTCTCTATCTTGTCTTCAACTATTATTTCCACGTTCCGATTATCTTTTTTCTTAAGACTTGTTTCCGTTTTCTCTCTTTCAGAACAGCGACAGCTGCTCATTAGGCTTTTTCCGCGGTGCTTCTTCCGGCGAACTCTCCGCCTTCGGAGTTGCCTCTGGAAGAGAAGCAGAAGCTGAATTTATCATTTCCAGGAATCTGTCCTCATCCATTATCTCCACTCCCAGTTTCTCAGCCTTTTGCAGTTTCGACGGTCCCATGTTGTCGCCGGCAAGCACAAACGAGGTCTTGCCGCTTATGGAACCCACATTCTTGCCTCCGTTCCGCTCAATCATTTCTTTGTATTCGTCGCGGCTATGATACTTGAACACGCCGCTTATGACGATGCTCTTGCCCGAAAGCACATCCGACCCTGCCGCTTCCGCACCCTTGTCTATGCTCATCTGCAAGCCGTATGCCCGCAGACGCTCCACAATACGGCGGTTGTCCTCGTTGCGGAAATAAGACATTATGCTGTTGGCAATGACTTCGCCCACTCCTTCTATATCAAGAAGCTGCTCCAGAGTGGCACCCATGAGCGAGTCGATGTCGCCGAAATGCCGTGCTATAAGTCTTGCCGAAGTCTCGCCCACGAAACGTATTCCGAGTGCGAACAGCACACGTTCGAACGGCACCTGACGACTGTCGGCGATGGCTTTCACCACTTTCTGAGCCGAACGCAGTCTGTTTCCGCCGGCATTTATGTCTTCCACGCGTATGTCATACAGGTCGGCAATGTTCTTTATAAGTCCCCGACGGTAGTACTCATCCACCGTTTCCGGACCGAGCGAATCGATGTTCATAGCCTTGCGTGCGATGAAATGCTCTATACGCCCCTTTATCTGCGGCGGACACCCGGTGTCGTTGGGGCAGTAATGAGCCGCCTCACCCTCGTAGCGCACCAGTTCGGCACCACATTCCGGGCAATGCGTGATGAAATGCACGGGCTGTGCGCCGGCAGGACGCTTCTCCGTAGCCACACCGACAATCTTCGGAATTATCTCACCGCCCTTTTCCACATAGACGAAATCGCCTATGTGTAGGTCGAAACTCTTTATGAAGTCTTCGTTGTTGAGCGTAGCCCTCTTCACCAAAGTGCCTGCCAACTGCACGGGGTCCATATTTGCCACGGGCGTGACGGCACCCGTGCGCCCCACCTGGTAGGTCACCTCGCAGAGTCGTGTGCATGCCCTTTCGGCCTTGAACTTGTAGGCGATGGCCCATCGCGGACTCTTCGCCGTATAGCCCAGACTGCGCTGCTGGCGCAGGGAGTTCACTTTAAGCACAATGCCATCGGTGGCAACGGGAAGGTTCTTGCGCTCCGTGTCCCAATAGTTTATGTAGTCGAAAATTTCCTGAAGGGTCTTCACCTTCTTCATACCCTCGCTTATCTTGAATCCCCATCGGGCTGCTGCCTGCAGGTTTTCGTAGTGGCATTCCGACGGAAGTTCCTCTCCAAGCAGATAATACAGATAGCTGTCGAGATGCCGGCTCGCCACAAGGCGTGAGTTCTGGCTCTTCAACGTGCCGCTTGCAGCATTGCGCGGATTGGCGAACAGCGGTTCTTCGGCAGCCTCCCGCTCGGCGTTCAGCTTCTCAAACACCTTCCACGGCATGAGTATCTCGCCTCTTATTTCAAACTCCTTAGGGTAGCCTTCGCCTTTCAGCACAAGCGGTATGCAGCGTATGGTCTTGACATTGGCTGTCACATCGTCGCCATGCACGCCGTCGCCGCGCGTCACGCCGCGCACGAGTTTGCCGTCGATGTATGTCAGCGAAATGGACAATCCGTCGTACTTCATTTCGCAACACACCTCAAAGGGTTCGCCGTTGAGTCCGCGGCTCACACTGTCGTACCATGCAGCCACATCCTGCTCATTATAGGTGTTGGCAAGAGAGAGCATGGGATACTTGTGCGCCACCTGCGTAAACTCCTGATTCAGGTCGCTGCCCACGCGCTGTGTCGGCGAGTTGGCATCGTACAGTTCTGGATGACGGGCTTCAAGCTGCTGAAGTTCGTGCATGAGCATGTCGAACTCCTGGTCGGAGATTTCCGGCTGGTTGAGCACATAATACTTATAATTGTGCTCATGCAACATTTGGCGCAAATATATGATACGTTCTTTTTCGTCCATTACATTGTTTTTTTACCTATTTTAATTTGCCTCCCGATAAGCGGCGCACATGTCGGCACAACGCTCGCCATCGACACCCGCCGACACTATTCCGCCGGCATATCCGGCCCCTTCGCCACACGGGAAAAGTCCGCGAAGGGCGACATGCTGCAAAGTCTCGCGGTCGCGCAGTATTCTCACCGGCGACGACGTGCGTGTCTCCGTGGCGATGAGTACGGCTTCGTTGGTGAGGAATCCGTGGCTCATCTTGCCGAACTTACGGAATCCTTCCTGCAAACGCTTGCCCACAAACGACGGCAACCAGAAGTGAAGCGGCGACGAAATGAGTCCGGGTGCATAGCTGCTCTTGGGCAAATCGTAGCTCAGACGGTTGTTCACGAAGTCGGCCATGCGCTGTGCGGGAGCCGTCTGCTTCATGTTGCCCTGCTGCCAGCATGAGCGTTCGAGCTGTTCCTGGAAGTGCATCACGCGCAAGGGGTCGTCGCTCTCGCCGCCGACATCCTCAGGAAGCGTCTCCACCACCATTCCGCTGTTCGACCACTGTGTGCCCCGGTTGCTCGGACTCATGCCGTTCACCACAATCTGTTCCTTGTCCGTGGCGGCAGGAATGACGAAACCGCCGGGACACATGCAGAACGAATAGACACCACGCCCGTCCACCTGTGTCACAAAACTGTACTCGGCTGCCGGCAGATACTTGCCGCGCCCGTCCCTGTTGTGGTACTGTATCTGGTCGATAAGCTGCGAAGGATGCTCCAGGCGCACACCTACGGCTATGCCTTTCGCCTCAATCTCTATCTTCGCTTCGGCAAGGTAGCGATAAACATCACGCGCCGAATGCCCCGTAGCGAGAATCACGGGGCCACGGAATGTCATCTCCGCACCACTGGCAACACCCACCGCCTCAACGCCGACAACCGTGCCGGAGCTGATGAGAAGGCGTGTCATCTTGGTCTGGAAGTGCACCTCGCCTCCACATTTTATAATAGTGTTGCGCATGTTCTCAATCACCTTCGGCAACTTGTCGGTGCCGATATGGGGATGGGCGTCGGCAAGAATGGCTGTCGATGCACCATGCTGGCAGAACACATTGAGAATCTTTTCTATGCTTCCACGTTTCTTCGAGCGCGTATATAGCTTTCCGTCAGAATAGGCTCCTGCCCCTCCCTCGCCGAAACAATAGTTGCTCTCGGCATCAACTGTCTGTGTCTTCGTGATGTTTGCAAGGTCCTTCTTGCGCTCACGCACATCTTTTCCACGCTCCAGAACTATGGGACGCAGACCGAGTTCTATGAGGCGCAGCGAGGCAAACAGTCCGCCAGGACCCTCGCCCACCACTATCACGGCAGGTTTTCCGCTCACATCACCGTAGTCCGTACGCACATACTCCTCGGCTTGCGGAAACTCATTGATGTAGAGCCGCACCTTGAGATTGACGAAGACGGTGCGCTGCCGTGCGTCGATGCTGCGTTTAAGCACCCGCACGGCATTGATGGTCCTGATGTCAATGCCCTCCTCGTCGGCCATATAACGGCGTATGTTCTCCTCGTTGGAAGCCACTACGGGCAACACGCGTATCTGAAATTCCTTTATCATATATACAAAATCATTGCACCAATAATGCAAAACTAAATTCTACGACACAAAATTAAGCAAAAGGAAGCGAATAACGCCCACCACAGGCAATAAAAATGTTGTACATGCAAGAAACCCTCCTCCGGCGGCAGCATAGGCAGCACCGCCGGGAAAACCCTCTACCGCGGCACTGGCACAAAATCAGAATGTCACACAATTCGGTTCTTTTATGTATTTATGTCACTAAATCCACAGTTCCGGCAACACAAAATTTCGAAGAAGAAAGAAAAAACCGTAGTTTCAAAAAGAAGCCTTGTTTGCACTCAAAAGAAGCCTTGTTTAGGATGCAAACAAGCCTTGTTTTGAATGCAAAGAAGATGCTTTCATTTTGTCATCAAGCCTTTTGCTGAAACCGACGGTATTTGCCTTTGCCACATAATCTGTTAGCACTGCCTTGACACGTTTCTGACATTAGAATGCAAGGAAATCCCTTTAACGATGAGAAAACAAGCAATATCCGACGATATTTTGCCGGACCGAACATTTTAACATAAGAAGAGATTTTTTTATAACACTTTTATCCCTTTTTATTTCATTTGTTAGTATATTTGCAACTGTCATAATATACAATTAAAAAAACGAATAAATGTTGTCCGGTGCTACAGCAGCACCCAAAGGGAATATATAAAAGTCGTTTTTGACTTTTAGCGTTTTCAAAGGTCTAATAAAAAGAAAGACAAATGGGAACAATGCATAAGTATCCCGGACTGGACGACAAATGAAAATAGGACAAGGGATGTTATGAAAGAACAGAAGTTTCACCGGGCATTCAGGATTGCCACCAAGGGACGGACGAACAGACAGGCAAACAATAGAAAAAGAAACATGGACCAATCCGTTTTCTGAACATGCATGCCGCCGCCATGAGAGACTTCGACAAGAGAAGATAGTTATGACAGATAGGTAAAAGCAAAAAATCAAGTAAAAAAGATAAAATGATTTCGTTTTTAAAGAGAATCACCGGAAAAGGCATCGCGGCTTTTTCCATGGCAATATTGGCAGGCTACTGCAACACGGCCTCAGCACAACGGATTGCCTTGAAGACCAATGCCCTGTACTGGGCAACCGCATCTCCAAACATCGGACTTGAATTAAGGATAAACCGTCACATCACATTCGACTTCGATGCCACCTACAACAACATCACAATAGGCAAATACGACTCACAGGTGAGAATGTTCACGCCGGAAATGCGCTACTGGTTCAGCGCACGACCACAGGCAGGACACTTCGTGGGACTCACTGGTATCGCCACCAACTACAACATGACCATAGACAAAAAGACACATGACGGCGACCTCTTCGGCGGCGGATTCTCCTACGGCTACAGTTTCGTGTTGGGAGAACACTGGAGCCTTGAAACGACAATAGGTGCCGGATTCGTCTATCGCCACGAACTGGAATACCGGCTGGACAGCGACTACCGGCTGGAAAAGGCAAACATTCATAAATGGCAGCCATTCCCGTTGAAAGCGGGAATAAGCTTCGTCTATATCATAAAATAACGACAACCGGGAGCAGGGACACCGCCATACGGCTACACCGCACAGACGCCCTGCACAAGAACAAGAAACCGTAAAAATCAAGATTCACAGAAATGACTATTCCGGGAAACAAAGAAAACAAGCCTGGCACAATGCGACACAACCTCCTGTACACTGCAAGACGGGTGTGTGCAGCACTGATAATGATAGTTGCAGGCTTTGCATCAACAGCAAACGCACAGGAAGTGATAAGACTCAGCGGCACCGTCCTGTCGAAGGACAGCAACGAACCGCTCATTGGCGTAAACATATCTGACGCCAACACCAAACGCGCACTCGCCGCGACCGACGCCGACGGAAAATTCGCCTTCAACGTATATTCCAACGCAACACTGCGATTCAGCATGGTGGGAATAAAGCCGAAGAACGTGAAACTGAAGAACGGACAGACCAATATCACCGTGCGACTCGAAGAGGACGACATCTCGCTCAAAGAAATCGTGGTGCAGACAAAGCGCATAACCGACAAGATTCTGCCCGAAGCCACCGACATCTTAGTGAAAGGCAACTACCTGCACATCTCAACACGAGTGAGGGTGCCACGCGAAATGTTCGCACACGACACACGACTCGTGGTGCAGCCCGTGCTCAACAACGTGACACGCGGCAAACAGACACTGATGCGCCCCATGGTGTATGACGCAAAGGAATACCACAAGACACAAAACCGCATGTACGACTTCGACATGAACGACAGCACAAGCGGCGACCCGCTCGCAAAATACGTGACGGTGAAAAGCAAAGAAACACGGGAAAAAGGACGCACCAACGACATCATAGGCTACAACGACTCCATCTATATGGACAATGTGAAGGACGACTATTCGTGCGATGTGTATATGGCAATAGAGGACTACACACACATTCTCTACCGCGACACCACCATCATAGCTAAAGGCACGGTGAACCCGCTGCGATGGCTCGACTATTCGTTCACGACCCAAGATCTGACAGACCCGCGCTTCCTGCCGAAGCAGGAGAAACAGCTGCGCAACACTACTGGTGAGATAAATCTACGGTTCCTCATAGATAAGGCGGAGTTCGACGCTGCCAATGCACAGAACGCCGAAGAGATAGAAAAGCTGCGCCGGCAGATTGAAGGCATTGCCACTTCGGAAGGAGCATCGATACAGTCGCTCACACTTAAAGGCACTTCATCGCCCGACGGCAAGTATGAGGGCAACCTGAAACTGGCAAAACGACGTATGGGTTTCGCGTCAAACTACATACGCTCGCTCATGCCGGAGAACCTGCGACGCTCCATAAGCTTCGACAGCGACGCCAAGGTGGCTTCGTGGAACGATGTGGCAGCACTGCTGCGCAAGGACAGCCTCGACACTGAGGCAAACCAAGTGGAGAACACAATAAAGCGCAGTAGAAACATAAACGACCAAAGCCGGGCTATGCGCCACCTGCCGTTCTACAAGACACTTCTCATGACCAAGTATCTGCCGCAACTGCGCCGCGTGGACTACACCCTCAATTACGCGATTTACCGCGAACTGACACGCGACGAAATACTCGCCCTTTACAAGAAGGACCGCAAACAACTTTCACGCTTCGAGTTCTACACCCTGTACTCGACAGAAACCGACAAGAACAGGCGTGAGCAGTATATGCGCGAAGCCCTTGAGGTGTATCCGTCGTTCATGGCGGCAGCCAACGACCTGTCGGCAAGCCTGACAAGCCGCGGAGCATCCGACGAGACACTGCTTGAAAACTTTGTCGGCGAGAGCGCACCACGCGAAGTGAACTGCAACCAGATGGTAGCCCTGCTCAATTCGGGACACTACACAAAGGCCGACTCCGTGGCGGCATTCATAACAAAGGACAAAGACACCGAACTACTGATAGCCGTAAACAACGTGCTCAACGGACGCCTTGACGACTACAGGGTTGTAGCCGCCACCAGTCCGCGCAACGAATGCTGTCTGCTGCTCGCCATGAAGAAAAACGAAGAAGCGATGAAGCTGGCAAAGCAACTGCCCGACGACGAAGCACTCACCCACTACATGCGTGCCATCTGCCTCAACCGGCTCAACGATGCAGTGGGGGCTTACGATGAACTGAAGGAGGCTTTCAAACTCGACCCGTCGCTCAAGAGTGTGGCACACATTGACGGCGATGTGAACAACCTGTTGCTCGACGAAGAGAAGAACAACAAACAGACAAAGAATTAAAGAGCAGAAAAATGCACAACAGAACATATAAATATAAGAATGTGGTAGCAGCATTGGCGATAGTCGCCATACCCCACTCTACCATGGCACAAGTGGAAGGAAGCGCACTCGACCACATGCTGCAACGGCCGAGAGTGAGCAAGGTGTTCAAGCACAAGAAACCTTTCGACCATCTCTTCATCGATGCCGGCGCAGGCGCCAACTTCCTGGGCACAAGGACCTACTCCGATGCCGGACTAAGTGCGGAAATAGGCATTGGCGACTGGATTACGCCTGAACACGGATTCCGCATCAACCTGAACGGAGGCGAATGGCGTATCGGCGACGTGCATCCCAAATACATGGATTTAGCACTCGACTATCTGCTCAACATAACGGCTGTGGCAACACCCGGCACCTACTACACACCACGGACTTTCGAGGTGATAGGAACAATGGGAGTGGATTACGGATGGTCGCGCAACCAGGGAATAAGAAAGAACGGTTTCGGAGTACACATAGGACTGCGCGGACAGCTCGCCATGTCGAAGTATTCATACGTTTATCTGGAACCACGCTTCGGACTGATAGAGGACGACGTGACGCAGTTTGCCAACGTACACGACTACCGCCCTTACGCCAACATATACATGGGCTTCGGCTACCGTCTGCCGGAAAGCAGACTGAAGACGCCAGGCAACGGACAACGCAGTCTTGCCGACGGACTCTTCTTCAGCGTTATGGGAGGTCCGGCATTTCTGTCCAACAGCGATATGTCGTCATGGGGCGAACGCTTCGGAGGCAGGATGACGGCAAGCTTCGGAAAATGGCTTGACAGCTACAATGCCCTACGCCTGTCGGCCAATGCGACAAGCATCTACCAGTATGAGTCACGAAACAACATCAAGGCTTTGGGACTACAACTTGACTATATGGCCAACCTCAACAACATATTCGGAGGCGTAAATCCTGAAAGACGCTTCTGGGTGGATATGGTTGCCGGCGTGAGTTACAATGTCTCCTCTGACGAAATCACCGGTCATCGCGGTTCGTTCGGCTATGGTGCCGGTCTGCAAGCCAACCTGCGGCTGGCACGCGGACTCACCCTTTCCATAGAACCGCGAGTGGATGTTTACACCGACAAATACGCACCTGCCACCTACTCGTTTGACAACCGCGACATAACGGGAACCATACTTGCAGGTCTGACATACACCTACAACGACCGACGCACAGCCAATGTGACCGATGCCGACGACATACACCACAACACCGTGACATTCGTTGCAGGCATGGCAAACCGTCTGCCCAACATGGGTAACTCACAACTGTATGCGCCGATGGGCCGTATCAGCTTCGCACGCTGGTACTCGCCGGCTTTCGCCTGGCGTGCAAATGTGCAGGGACTGCTAAGAGGTTCGGAAGTGACAGGCCACAAGCTGGCACGAGCCACGGCAGGTGCCGACTGGATGACCGACCTCACCGCACTCACATGCGGCTATGACGTGACGCGGGCTGTGGCATTCAAGACGGTTGCGGGATTCAATGTCGGACTCGACTATTCATATAACGAAAGGCGTTCCACCTACTTCTCGCCCGATGTGCACATGGGCATGCAGATGGCTGTAAGGCTCAACAACAGTCTGCACATAGTGGCAGAACCGCAAGTGGCATACCTAATGAGCAAGCGGATGTCGCCTGCAATATGTGGACGATTCATGCCTTCGCTGGCTGTCGGACTCGAATACAGCATGAGGCAAAGCGACAGGAAAGCTGAAAGCATAGACACACCGACAAAGAACGACTTCGTGTCCGCCGCCATAGGAACCGGTTTCTACACTGGCAATTACGGCATGATGAATTTGGTGCGCAACCGCCTGTCGTTCGTCGGGGAAGTGGGTTACGGACACTGGATGAACGGAATAAGCGGCATTCACGCAAGTATCGGCAACGCAACGCTGCAACGCCTGAACTGCCGCAACAACCAGAACATAACATCTCTAAGCGCCGGCTACATGATGAACGTGAAGGCTGCCGCCACGGGCGAACCGACAGAAGGCGACCTCGTGCAGGTAACCGGCATCGCCGACCTATCACTTGTGGGCAGCAAGATAGAGAATCACGACATGAAAGTAAGCATAGGCGGAAAGCTGGCATTGCAGACCGGATTCCGGGTAAGCAAGAGTATGGAGATTTATGCAGAACCGTCGGTAATGATTTATACGAAGAATGTGGAAACAGACGCAAACTCACCGCACCCCATGGAAGGCGAACTGAGACTGAGCATAGGCACGAAGTACAATTTCTAAAGATTCCGGATTAAAATAAGGACGGAACCCGTTCTACCAATAAAAAAAGCGGAAAAAGCCCGTAACTGCCAATAAAGAAAGACAGTTATGGGCTTTTTGCTTTTTGTGTGAAATTGATAAAAACAACATCTCACGCATCATATAATGGAAAAATGTTTGCGGAGAAAAAGATTTTTTTTGTAAATTTGCCGACACTTAAATTAATTTTATTCACCGACATGGTGCTGCGAGCCTTCAATTGCTTGCCGGGAACAAAGATTCGGGCTTTGAGACAATGCCTCGTCCGTATAGAGGATTTGGACAAAGCCGACTTTACGACACAGCAAAGACAGCAGCACTGAAACAAAACCGCCTCCCTTGTATGGAGGCATTAACCACAGAACAAAAGAAAATGAAAGTACTGAAATTTGGCGGAACCTCAGTAGGTTCCATTGAAAGCATCCTGAGCCTGAAGGCTATTGTAGAAAAGGAAGCGGAGAAACAACCTGTGATTGTCGTAGTGAGTGCCCTCGGAGGCATCACGGACAAGTTGCTTTCCACAGCACAGCTGGCATTGAACGGCAAAGAAGAATGGAAAGATGAGTTTCACAGCATGGTGGAGCGTCACCACAAAATGATTGACGCCATAATCACAAACACAAAGAAACGCGAGGAATTGTTCAACAAGGTAGATGCGCTTTTCGAACAGTTGAAAAGCATCTACTTCGGTGTCTTCCTCATACACGACCTCAGCAAAAAGACACAGGATGCCATAGTAAGCTACGGCGAACGGCTCAGTTCAAACATCGTCGCAACTCTTGTGAAAGGCGCAAAATGGTTCGATTCACGCGAATTCATAAAGACTACACGCAAGAACAACAAGACACTGCTCGACAGCGAACTCACCAACCGGCTCGTATGCAAGGCTTTCAGCGACCTTCAACGCATTTCTCTTGTTCCCGGTTTCATAAGCCAAGACAGTTCTACCGACGAGATAACAAACCTCGGACGCGGCGGAAGCGACTATACGGCAGCGATAATAGCAGCCGCACTCAATGCCGAAATCCTGGAAATATGGACGGATGTGGACGGATTCATGACCGCCGACCCACGCGTCATAAAATCGGCATACACCATCAACGAACTCAGCTACATCGAAGCAATGGAGTTGTGTAACTTCGGCGCAAAGGTGATTTACCCTCCGACAATATACCCCGTATGTGTGAAAAACATACCTATCAAGGTGAAAAACACATTCAATCCTGACGGAAAAGGGACTATAATCAAGGCACAGATAGACAACGACAGCAAACCCATCAAGGGTATATCGAGCATCAACAACACAGCCGTAATCACCGTAACGGGATTGTCTATGGTGGGTGTGATTGGTGTGAACAGACGAATCTTCACCGCACTGGCTGATAATGGTATAAGCGTGTTCATGGTTTCGCAGACTTCCTCAGAAAACTCCACATCCATCGGTGTGCGCGACGAAGACGCAGCAGCTGCCGTAGAAGTGCTGGACAACGAGTTTGCCAAGGAGATAAAGACGGGAGCAATGTTCCCCATGCACGCAGAATGCGGACTCGCCACCATTGCCGTAGTAGGTGAAAACATGAAACATACGCCTGGTATCGCCGGCAAGCTGTTCGGCACTCTCGGACGAAGCGGCATCAGCATTATCGCAAGTGCACAGGGAGCACCGCAGACGAACATCTCACTCATAATCAAAAGCGAGTTCCTGCACAAGGCTCTTAACGTGATTCACGAATCGTTCTTCCTTTCGGAATACAAAGTACTCAACCTGTTTATATGCGGAATAGGAACTGTGGGCGGCAAACTCATAGAACAGATTAACAACCAGTACGAAGAACTCAAACGCACGGCACGCCTCAAACTAAACGTGGTGGGAATTGCAAGTTCCAAGAAAGCACTTTTCAATCGCGAGGGAATAGATCTGTCATCATACCGCGACGAACTGGAAAAAGCAGAGACAAGCAACTGCAAACAGTTGTGCGAGGAGATAATAGACATGAACATCTTCAACAGCGTCTTTGTAGATTGTACCGCCAGTGCCGAGATTTCAGGCCTATACCAAAACCTTCTGGAACACAACATCTCGGTGATTGCTGCCAACAAGATTGCTGCATCATCGGCATACGACAACTACGCCAAGCTGAAAGAGACAGCCCTGTCGCGCGGCATCAAATTCAGATTTGAAACGAATGTGGGTGCAGGACTGCCGATTATCGGAACAATAAACGACCTGAGAAATTCGGGAGACAGAATCCTTAAGATTGAAGCAGTGCTGAGCGGCACCCTCAACTTCATCTTCAATGAGATTTCTGCCGATGTGCCTTTCTCTGAAACGGTGCGTCGCGCAAAAGAGCAGGGATACAGCGAGCCTGACCCAAGAATAGACCTCAGCGGAATGGATGTGGTAAGAAAGCTCGTGATTCTTGCACGCGAAGCCGGTTACAAGGTTGAACAAAGCGATGTGGAGAAGAACCTCTTCATACCCGACTCCTACTTCAAAGGTACACTCGAAGACTTCTGGAAGAACCTGCCTTCGCTTGATGCCGACTTTGAACAACGCCGCCAACAAATGGAAAAGGAAGGACTGCGCTGGCGTTTCGTCGCTACATTCGACCACGGACATACCAGCGTCTCACTGAAAACGGTTGATAGAAACCATCCTTTCTACAACCTTGAAGGCAGCAACAACATCGTGCTACTCACAACGGAACGCTACAAGGAATATCCAATGCTCATACAAGGCTACGGCGCAGGAGCAAGCGTCACAGCAGCAGGAGTGTTTGCCAATATCATGTCAATAGCCAACATCTGATGCAGAAAAGAACGGGGTGACACCAAACGACACCACCTCACTATAACAAAAACAGACCATACGCACGGCAACAAGCCGACATCAGCGTATGGTCTGTTTTCTTTCCTGACTTCGTCATCGTGTCACCCAAAATTCCTCGTCAAAGAGTTTAGCGATTTTCTGATGCCTTGCCATCAGCATGGTTTGGGTGTAAACCTCCTTGTTCAGAG
>USEC01000007.1 GCA_900553595.1 uncultured Prevotella sp.
TCCATCTTTTCCACATCTGGCATTTTGTAGGCAGACTGAATATAGATACGCTCACGGCCCTTGTTACAGACAAAATCTACTTCAAGTGTCACACGTTGTTATTGCCCTGCTTCATTCCTTATGCGATGAAAGATATTGCCAACATCGACAATCCATACACACATACGCATCTCATTGTAGATGACATTTATTTGAACCAACTAAGTCAGTGTCATGCCCGACACACAAGGGAGCGATATGGGCCTTTCCCTCCGGGGAGGACACCCATATCGCTTTTTTCATATCCTCATGCCACCACAGACCGGAAGAAGGAATGAGCAAGTGGGGAGAAAGCAAGTTCCGCATTGACACAAAGATAGCGCATTTTCCGTGCATAATGGCAAAAAACAGTCAGACAAGAAGCATGACCATTGCTTTTATGTTAATTTTATGTTAAATAGAAAAACATAAAAAGATACAATCAAGCCTTTTGCCTATATTTGCAGACAATGCAATAACCTTTTAATTACTATTCAAATGAGAAGAACTTTACTATTTTGTCTGATGGCCCTTTGCGCCATCACCTCGGCATTTGCGCAGACATCAAAGGATGTGCTGGCATTCCGATCGAAAACAGCCATCGTCTCAAGCACACTGATGAGCTCCGACGTGGAGCCGGTGGACGCCAAGCCACGCTTCGTGATGAAGGTTGCAGGAGCTGCCGGAGCACCCATGGCATTCAGCGTAGCTGGAGTGGAGAACAAACTGTCGGTTATCATCGGTGACGGCGAACCGAAGGAATACACCGTATCGACGGACATCACGAAGCTCACGCCTATCACCATAAACACAACGGCTGAGAACCAGTCAGTGGTAATCGAGGGCGACCTGCTGGCAATCAACTGCAAGGGCAACAAGCTGTCGGCCGTAGACTGCAGCTCTTCGGACAAGCTGGTGCTGCTCGACTGCTCGGAGAACCAGCTCGGACAGATGGACATCTCGGCGCTCACAAGCGCAAAGTATGTCTATCTGATGAACAACAGCATCACGAATCTCATCACCGGAGAACTCCCGCTGCTTGAGGAACTGAACGTGTCATTCAACGGACTGACATCGGTTAATCTGGCGAATTTCCCCGGACTCAAGGCACTGTCGGTGGACAATAACAAAATATCCAGCCTCTCCGTGGAGCAGAACACGAAGCTGGAAAAGCTCTACTGCAAGTCTAACAAGATTCAAGCACTGGACATCACGATGCTCCCAGGACTCAAGGAGCTGAGCGCTTCGGGCAACAGGCTTACCACCATCGATCTCTCGAAGAACGAACAGCTTGAACTGCTCGCACTGAAAGACAACTCGCTGGAAAGCATAAACCTGGGCAACAATACGAAGCTCACGGAAATCAACGTAAACGAGAACAAGCTGAAAGCCATCGACCTGTCGAAATGTACAAATCTGGTGGAGCTATACTGCAACACTAACGAGCTGACCAAGCTTGACCTGGCTGCGAACAAGAGTCTGCAGATATTGAGCTGCGGCGACAACAAGCTCACCACCCTCAACGTGGAAGGAATGGAGGAACTCGAGAGTATGGCGGCTATGTATAACGAGCTGACTTCGGTGGATGTGAAGAACTGTCCTACACTGATGGCAGTCTCCCTCGACCACAACATGCTGAACGGACTGGACTTCACAGGCTGCAGCAGCCTCCGTCTCGTGGACATATCCATCAACAAGTTCTCCACGGACAATGCCCTGAAGATGATCGCCACCCTGCCGGAACTCAACGAGGACGACATGGGATACATCATCTACTGGAACAAGGAGGAATACCCCGACGATGAAGAGGGCAACGAGTTTGACTATTCCCTCTACAAAAAGGCAGGCGAGAAGTATTGGATTACGATGAACGGCGAATCGGAGCCGCTCTCGGTAAACAACGCCACTATCGGCGGCAACGCCGGAAACATTCTGGCAATGGCTGCCGGCAAGCTGATAATCAAGGGCGGATACACGGACGCACAGATTGTTTCGGCAACCGGCCAGACCATGGCAAGACTCCATGGCGAAAGGGAGATAAACCTCACACAGTTTGCCGACGGCATCTATATCATCAAGATAAACGCCAACGGCAAGAAGTCAACGGCAAAGTTCATCGTAAAACGATAACACGAAAATGATTACCGGCAAATTGAAATAAAAAGGAAAATACAGCGATTATTTACCCAAAACTAACTCTGCGGTATAGATTTGGGTAAATAATCAGCCTTAATTTCATTGACACTCTCTGACGGGTGAGTATTGGATGCAAAGGCAGTACGCTTCTGATTTGAGCAGTTTATTTGGCGGAAAAGAACGGAAAAAGCGGTATAGGAATCTTGTCATACAATTCCTATACCGCTTATATTCAATGCTTCAAGCTATACTGGATAGCTGTTTAAGCTGTTAGTATTCGTCCTCGTTGAAGAGGAAGTCCTCCTTTGTGGGGTAGTCGGGCCAGAGGTCTTCGATGCTGTCATATACTTCGCCTTCGTCTTCTATTTCCTGAAGGTTCTCGAGCACTTCGAGCGGTGCTCCGGAACGCATTGCGTAGTCGATGAGTTCTTCCTTTGTTGCTGGCCAGGGAGCGTCTTCAAGCTTCGAAGCCAATTCAAGTGTCCAATACATAGTGTTAAATTTAATGTTTAAGCTTCGCTTGTCTGCGGCGTGCCTTTTCGTGGTTTGGTCGGGTGGAACGTGGAGACTGCCTTTTGCTCCCGGCGTTGTGGCAACTGCTTGTGGGGGCTGATGTCTTTTCCAGTTCGCTTGCCCGGCGTTTGCTGACGGCAGGCTGAAAACGTGCGAGGCTTGTGTTTAATACAGTTATTTTCTTTCTTTTATGTATGGGGTGTATGGTTTTTGTGTGCCTTTCGGCACGTTGCCGCCTTGTGCGGCTGTGGATATGCAGTTTATCCAATTGCAAAAATAATCGGAATTCGTTTTATTTGCAAGAAATATATAGTTTTTTTTCGGGTGTTTCCGTAATAAAGTTTAAATTCATTGCTAAAATGAAAAAATAATCGGAAAGGCGGTTGAGATAGCGCAGTATGAGCGGCTCAATGTCGTATTTGTGCGACAGTTCCACCACTGTGCGTTCTGCCCTGCGGCACACGGCGCGGCAGATGTGGCTCTGTGCGGCTGCCTGACAGCCTCCGGGGAGGATGAACGTGTCGGGAGGCGGTGTCTGTTGCTGCAGCCGGTCGATGGCTTGTTCCAGGCGTTCGAGGTCGGCGTCGCCCACGCGTTCGGTTGCCGACGCTGCCGATGCCGGCATGCGTGTGCCCATGAGGAAGATGTGCCGCTGTGTGAGCAACAGCAGTTCGTGGTCGGGTCCCTGCGGCATTAGCGCGAGCAGCAGTCCTATGTGGCAGTTGAGTTCGTCGGTGTCGCCGCATGCGCTGACGCGCAGGTCGGTCTTCTCTACGCGCTCGCCGCCGCAGATGCTTGTCCTGCCGGTGTCGCCTCCTTTGGTGTATAGCTTTGTCATAATTCAGAAGTTCACGATGTGGTTCTGCTTGTAGCGTCTTGTGTCGAAGAACGCTATGCCGCAATAGTACAGGTCGTAGCTCACGCTCACCGCCTTGCTTTCCGTGCATAGCTGCCAGAGACGGCGTGCGGCGGTGTCGCGCTTTATGTCCTCTATTATGAGGACGGTGTCGCTGTCTGCGTGTGCGAGAATTTCGCCGAAGGTGCCGTCGGCGTCGCCGGCGTCGCCCACCCGTATGAAACGCCATGTTTCCCCGCTGTCTGCCGTGCTGCCGCCGGTGTGCTCTGCCACTTGTGTGGCGTGGCATCCGTGGTGTATGTATTGGCGCTGGAGGGTGCCGGCGGTGCCGAAGCTCACGAGTGTGGGTGCCTGGCAGAAGTTGGCGAGGCGCAGATAGAGTTCACCCATCTTGCGCTCGTGCCACTGCATCCGTGGGTGCTTGCGGCGCATTCTGGCATAGGCGTAGTAGGGGTAGTGCTCGCTCACGACATAGCGGATGAACCGGTAGGCCGAGGGCGACTGCACTCCGAAGCCTCTGCTGTGTGGCATTCGTGCAATCCAGACTGCGATGCGTGTGATGATGCTGACTGGTTTCATGTATTACAAAGTTATGCTTTTTTATTGGAAAAGCGCAACTTTGCTGCTTAAAATCTTATAAAACAAAAAAGACGAGTGTGGAATTCACATTCGTCTTTCGTTGTGGGCGTTGACGGATTCGAACCGCCGACCCTCTGCTTGTAAGGCAGATGCTCTAAACCAGCTGAGCTAAACGCCCGTTAGAGTTGGTTGCTCTAAGCGGATGCAAAGGTAGTGAAGATTTTGGTTTTGTGCAAATAAACGGGTGTGTTTTTGTGGAATTTTAACAAATAAAGGTGTATTGTGTCTTCGGTCGGTGCGGGTGTGTATTCCGTGGTTTTGCAAACAAGGCTTCTTTGCATTGTAAACAAGGCTTGTTTGTAACGCAAAGAAGGCTCCTTTGCGATGCAAAGAAGCCTTCTTTTCAGTGTGGGTGTAAGTCGTTGGTTTTCAATGGGCGGCGTGCGGTGTTTTCAATAGGGGTCGATGTCGAAATAGATGGTGAGGGCGCCGTTGCGCCTGTCGGCCATGACTGCTGTCTGCACCTGCCGCAGGAAGTCGCGCACTTTGGGCAGGCTGATGCCTGGTTCGAGCTTTATCATTATCTTGCGTATGCTCTGTGTCTTCACTCTTGCTACTGCGGGCTTGTCGGGACCGAGCACCCTTTCTGCCAGTGCTGTGCGCAGGCGTGCGGCGAACTCTATGGCTGCCGACTCCACTGTGTGCTCGTCGCGGTGGCGCAGATAGACATAGATGAGGCGTGTGAAGGGTGGGTAGTGGAATGTGCGTCGCTCCTCGGTGAGGTCGCGGCAGAATCCTTCGAAGTCGTTCTCCACTATCTGGCGTATCACGGGCAGTTCCTTGTTCTTGGTCTGCAGCATGACGAGTCCGCGTCTGCCTTTGCGTCCTGCCCTTCCGCTCACTTGCGACATCATCATGAATGCGTGTTCGTAGGCACGGAAGTCGGGGTAGTTGAGCATGGAGTCGGCGTCGAGGATTCCCACGAGGCTCACGTTGTCGAAGTCGAGTCCCTTGCTTATCATCTGTGTGCCTATGAGTATGTCGGTGCGTCCGCGTGCGAAGTCGCTTATTATGCGGTCGTAGGCGTTGCGCGAGCGTGTGGTGTCGAGGTCCATGCGTGCTATGCGTGCTTCGGGGAATATCGCGCTTATGCGGTCTTCTATCTTTTCGGTGCCGTAGCCTCGCCCCATGAGTTCGGTGCTTTCGCAGCACGGGCATTTCGTGGGCACGGCGTAGGTGTAGCCGCAGTAGTGGCAGGTGAGCATGTTCATGCTGCGGTGATAGGTGAGACTCACGTCGCAGTTCTTGCATTTCGGCACCCATCCGCATGCCTTGCATTCCGTCGTCGGGGCGAATCCGCGGCGGTTCTGGAACAGTATCACCTGGCGGTGCTCGCCGAGTGCTGTGCGCATGGCTGCGAGGAGGTCGGGCGAGAAGGGTCCGTTCATCATCTTGCGGTGGCGCAGGTCCTTGGTGTCGATGACGCGTATTTCGGGCAGTGCAATGTCGTTGAAGCGTGTCGTGAGTCGCACGAGTCCGTATTTGCCGGTGAGGGCGTTGTGGTAGCTCTCCATCGAGGGCGTGGCTGTGCCGAGTAGCACTTTCGCATTGTCGTACATCTGTGCGAGGATGATGGCTGCGGAGCGTGCGTGGTAGCGTGGGGCGGGGTCCTGCTGCTTGAATGAGGTCTCGTGTTCCTCGTCGATGATGACGAGTCCGAGGCGGCTGAAAGGCAGGAACACTGCGCTGCGTGCACCAAGAATCACGTCGTAGGGTGTGTCGGAGAGTTGCTTTTTCCATATCTCCACACGCTCGGCGTCGCTGTATTTGGAGTGGTAGATGCCCAGACGGTCGCCGAAGACACGTTGCAGCCGCTTCGTTATCTGCACGGTGAGGGCGATTTCGGGCAACAAATAGAGCACCTGCTTGCCTTCGTCGATGGCTTTTGCGATGAGGTGGATGTAGATTTCTGTCTTACCGCTGGATGTGACTCCGTGCAGCAGCGTCACGTTGTGGTTCTGGAACGATGCGTTTATGCCGTCGTATGCCTGCTGCTGTGCCTCGCTTAGTGTGGGGATGTTCTCCGTGTGCGTGCGTCCGGTGGTGTTGAAGCGTCCCACTTCGCGCTCGTAGGTCTCGAGAAACTTGCGCTTCACGAGCTCGCGCAGGACGGCTATGTTGGCGTTGCTGGTGTTCTGCAGCTCGTCGTAAGCCACTTCTGCCACGGGGACGACGGGTGCGCCGCCGCTGATGGTGTCCCAGTGGGAGAGCGAGAGGTAGGTGGCGAACACCTTCTGCTGCATCCTTGCGCGTGAGAGCATACCCATTGCCAGTTGCATGGCGTTCTCGTCGCGCAGGTTTTCGGGCAGCCTTACGCAGCGTTCCGTCTTCGGGCGGTAGCCGTCCTCGGCTTTCAGTCCGGCAGGCAGTGCCGCTTTATAGACATCGCCGAGCGGCGCCATGTAGTAGTCGGCTATCCATTGCCACAACTTCAACTGTCGCTCCAAGAGCACTGGGGTGTCGTCCATGATGCCGATTATTTCCTTTGTCTCGAAGTCGGGCTTGTCGTCGTGTATGCGCAATGCCATCGCCGTGTAGGTCTTGCTGCGTCCCAGGGGTACGAGCACGCGTATTCCCGGCAACACCTTCGGTGCGAGGGTGTCGGCGATGCTGTATGTAAAGGTGCCGTCAAGAGGCAGTGGGAGTATTACATCGATGTAGCGCATGATGGAAAGGGTATGAAAAATGGGCTTTCCTGCCGTCGCTTCACATTGCTGACAGAGTCGTTGTGGTATGCAGCAATGGGTTGCGTCCGACGGGAAAACCCATCAGTTGTTGTCGTTTAGAAATAGTAGGCGAGGGCAATCTGCCATGCGCTGGTGCGTCCGTCGGATGCCTTGAGGCCGTCCCATGCGCTGCTTAACGCGCTACCCACGGTCACATCGCCGGTCTTTCCGCATGCTATGTTGTAGTTGGCAGACACCTGCAGGTGATTGAGGGCCATAACACCGAGACCTACATTGACGCTGAAGTTCGACGATTTGAGGTTCCAGTTGGCAGCAACATCCTTGTACAGTTCCTGTGTCTTGTCGCCCACGTTGAATCCGAACTGAGGTCCGGCAAAGAAGAAAATGCTTGCCGCGCTGCCCAGACCGATGCCGTAACGGAGGTTGATGGGCACGTTGATGGACTGCGACTTGATGGTGTTGCTCTCCACATCGCCCACTTTCATCTTGGCTTCACGCTGGTCGTAGAGTGCCGAAGCGTCGATGCCCAGACCCACAACGGGAAGGGTGAACTTCACTGTGGGGCCTATGAAGAAGCCGGCACGGTTGCTCGCGTCGAGCACATCCTTGTTGAAACTCATACTTGTCACGTTGGCACCGCCCTTGAGACCGAACTGAATCTGGGCCTGGACTGCTGTCGTGCAGAACACTGACATGGCCAAAACTGCTGTTGCAAAAAACTTTTTCATAATAATTATAGTTGGTGTTGTTATTCGGAAATCAGTGGCGCTGACGGCGTACGGACACTCTTGCCGACGACGAGCCGGAACCCGACGACGAGCCGGAAGATTTGCGTGCCTTCTTCACCTTGGCTGATGTTGCGCCAGCGCGGCGGTTCTTCGCCTTCTTTGTCTTTACGCCTTTCTTTGTGGCGGGGGCTATGCTGTCGGTGGAGTCCTTCTTCTCGACATGTCCCCAGAGACTGCTCTCGAAGTCGGTGAGTTCCTTCTCTATGCGCTTTTGCTCCTTCTTCATGGCCGAGTCGTTGGGGCAATACTGCGCGAGAGTCTTTCCGAGCATGTTGTTTGTCTTGTAGATCTTGCCGCGGTACAGGTTCTTCGTGAAGTAGTCATCGACGCTCATTGTCGCAGCGTTGTTGAGATTGCTCGTCATTATGGTCTGCTTGGCGAGGTAAGGGGCAAGGTCGTCGTACTTTATCCAGAACAGAGGGTAGCTCGTTCCGCCGTCGCCGAAGTCGTCGTCGCGCTTCAGAATGGGGCAGAGGGCGATGACCTTGGTGTGGAACGATGATGTGTTCTCGTCGTAGTATGCGCTTTCTTTCACATAATAGGCGGTGACTTCGCGCGACGGGATGTCGCTGTCGTCGATGCGTATGCCGCGGTCTGTCTTCTCGTAGAATATGTGGTAGTTGTCGAGAAGGGACTTCAGCTTCACCGCAGCACTCTCCTCGAACACCTCATTGCCGTCCAGACGGTACTCGTAGGCGGTGACGGCGCGGCGCATTATGAGCTTGAACATATAGGTGAAGAGATTCATCTGCGAGCCGACGGGCTCGACCGGATAGTAGAGTCCGGCGTTGGCGTCGTCCAAAAGACTTATCTCACGGTATATGTCGCGGCGCCACACGACGTCGTCCGACATCTTCTTCTGCGTGGGGAACGATATCTGTGCGCGTACGCTCAAGCCTCCGTCGCTGGCGGTTGCGGCCTTCTGCTGTTCGCGTCGGCGTGCTGCCGGCTGTGCAGACAGCGTCTCGGCGACGCATGCCAGAAGCAGTATGAACAATATTTTTTTCATATATTTGATTTCTGTGAATGTTTGTTTCTTACTTTATGAAGCCTGGCGGCTGCCTATTTCACTATGATTTCCATTGAGCCGGGCAGCTTGCGTGTGATGCCGTCGGGACCCACTGCCGTGACACGCGAGATGTAGAACCGCTTGTTTCGTGAGAGTTTGCGGAATGTGTCGCGCTGCCTGTCGGAGAAGTGCGCACCGTTTGACGCCATGGGAACGGCGTTGCCCATATTGTCGAAGAACACGGTCTCGAAGCTCACCACCTTGAACTGGATGTCGAGAATGCCGTCGTCGATGGCTGCCTTTATGCCTTGTGCGCCCATGAGGGAGGCTTTGGCGAGTGCGCCTTCACGGAATCTGTCGGTGCCTATTTGTATGTATGCCGCCGGGTCGGGGAGCTTGCGCACATGGAATGTGAACTTGCCCATCTGCCGGGACTTGCCGTTCTGGTTGGCAGCTACGCTGATGGTGACGTCATGGCCCACTGCCGACGGACGCGCAATGTAGCGTCCCATGCCGATGGAACGGAATCCTCCGCCTAACATTGACGCCGATACGGCGTTGAGGGGAACGCCCGGAATGCTCACGCTTATCGGGTTGTCGTAGCCCGCATAGAGCACGTTCATGAGGTCGGCGGACACTGTCGCGCTCGGAGCCACGACGGTGTATTTCTGCAGGAAGTCGCGCTTTATGAGGTCGCCGTTGCCGTTGCGCATGGTGATGTAGCCTCCGAATGAGTGCTCGCCCACGCTGCCGGCGGTGAATCGGTAGGTGCTTCCGCTGATGCGTTGGCCTCCGACGTATATCTCAGGCTGCTTCGTTGTATCGACGGCAGCCATTACTATCTCAGCAGAGAACTGGTCGCCGCTGATGACGGTCTTCGATTCGGGTATGACAAACGCGCTGAGTTTGTTCACACGGATGTCCTTCACGTCGATATTTGCGACGAGAGTGTGCAACACTTCGCCCTCGGCGTAGCGCACATCGCTTTGTAGTTTGGAGAGAAGTGTGACTGCTCCTGCCACCGGCATGTCCTCGAACATGTATTCCTGCCAGTTCTTTCCCATGGCATGTGCGTGCTTGGGCACTTCGGTAGTGAGGTTGCTTTTTATTATTTCACGCTGTTGCGGGTCGTTCACCATCTTGAGGATGCGCTCCCGGAACGAACTGATGGCATCGCGAAGCTTGCGTCCCTGTCCTGTTCCCGGTGCGAGCATGACATGGCTTGCAGCCTCGAGATTGTCTTTGCTCACAATGTTTCGCACGTCGGCGTTCTTGCCGTCGGCCTCGCGCACTATCTCTTCCTTGAGCCACTGGGCGTAGTTGTAGAGCGAGTCGCTCATGCGTTTCACCTCCGTTGCCTTGTCAAACCACGCCTTGACCTTCTGCGGATTGGCCTTCATCTGTGCGGCGAAGTCGTCGTATATGGACTTGTTCTCCTTGGCTGAGTTGGCTGTCGTACGGTTGAGACTTTCTTCCACGATGGAGAATCCGTTGAGCACTTCGGTGGAAATGTTCAACGCCAGCATCGCCATGAGCACCACATACATGAGGTTGATCATCTTCTGGCGTGGAGAGATGGGTCTTTTCTTTATTGCCATTCTTTATTTACTATCACTCTTTCACTTTCATATTCATATTGACAGTCATCGCTTCTATCATGCGTGCATAGATGCTGTTGAGCTGTTCTATCTGTTGCGCCATCTTGCGACTCTGGTCGTTTATCTGGTCGATGGTACCTATCTGCTGGCTTGCGCCCTTGAGCTGCATCTCGTAAACCTTGCAGATGCCGGTGAGAGTACGGTTGAGGTTTTCCATTTCCTCGCTGTCGCGGGTGAGCCGTGCGCTCTGTTCCGACACCTTTTGCAGTGTCTCCGTGAGCTTCTTGAGTTCGTCGAGGTAGCTGGTCTGCGCCTCCGCCATGTCGGCAGCGAGCTGCTGGTTGGCTGTAAGGTCGGCTGCTGCCACGGCTGTTCCCACTGCCGCTGCGATGCCGGCACCGCCTCCTGCGACAAAGCCTTCCGCTGTTTCGCCGCTCTGTGCTGCTGCCACAGTTCCGCCTTGCGGTGCTCCTGCGCCGCCACCTATTATAATAGTGCCGCCGCCGATGCCTCCGCCTTGCACCATGACATGTGCTCCTTCGGCGTCGTCCACGGTTTCTTCAGGTTTGGTTTCTCCGTCAATATGTGTGGGGAGTTCCTTTCCGTCCTGTGTCTTGTCGAACGGACGGTCGAATGCGGAGAGGAAGAACACGAATGCCTCGGTGCCCATTCCGGCGAAAAGCATGAAGTTGGCGCCCGGCAAGTGGGTGAGCTTGAAGAGGGCACCAAGAATCACGATTGACGCACCCCAGCTGTATGCGTAGTTGAGGAATGTCTGTCCAGGCACGCTGTCCATCCACTTCTGCAAGTGATAGACAAAGTTGTATTTGCTGTATTCTGTCATTTTCTTCTTTCTTTACTGGTTGTGCGATTATTACTTCTTTCCCTTTTTCTGTTTGGCACTTGATGTGTTTGCGAGGCTGCGCACGCATCGGAATCCTATGTAGCAGCGTGGCTGGTTCTGGTATTCCCATGTGCGCCATGCCGAGCGTATGTATGATTCGGGGTCTTTCCACGATCCTCCGCGCACGCTTTTCTTCTTAAGCCGGTACGGGTCTTCCTTTGCTGCGTTGTATTGCAGCTGCGGGTTGAGGTCGTTCATGGCATCCACGCCCGACTCCGTGTATATGGTGCTTGTCCATTCCGCCACGTTTCCGGCCATGTCGTAGAGTCCGTTGCTGTTCGACGAGTATATTCCCACCTTGCTTGTGATGAGGTTTCCGTCCTTGGTGTAGTTGCCTTTGTCGGGTTTAAAGTTGGCGTAGAAGCATCCGTCGCCACTCTTCACGTCCTTGTTCTCCCACGGGAATTCGTTGCCTTCCTTGCCTCTTGCGGCGTATTCCCATTCGGCTTCTGTCGGGAGACGGTAGCGTTGCACGAAGCGTGCCTCTGGTCCCAGACCCTTGAGAAGATAGTCTGTGCGCCATGCGCAGAACGCGTTGGCCTGCTCCCATGTCACGCCCACTACGGGATAGTCGTTGTATGCCGGGTTGGAGAAGTAGTTGCGCAGATAGTTTTCGTTCTCGGCGTTGCGGAAATCGTTCACCCAACAGGTGGTGTCGGGATAGATATTCACGATGTAGGTGTTGAGGAAATCCCACGGACCGCTCAATTGTCGGTTGATGGTCTGCCGCACGATGCGTCCTTCATCATCGATGTATGCCGTGTCTTTCGAGATCATCACCACCTCGTCGGGGTTCACTGCGATGTCGGTATTGAGGTTGCGCTCTTCCGGATTGAGGCGGTTGCGGCGCAGTGCGGCGGCTGTGTAGTCGTACACTTCGTACTTGTAGTTGAGCTGACGGTAGTCGAGCATCTTCTCTCCGGTGACGGGATTTGTGGTGTAAACGCTCTCTATTGCGCGCTGTTCATCCTCGCTCGGCTTGCGTGGTATGGGCTTCTTCCAGTTGAGGTGCGGTGTCACGGGGTCGCCGTTCTTGTCTTCCGTAATCATGTACGACTCGTCGCCGCCGTACGACGGGTCGGCAAGTCGTGTGCGTATGATGCTGTCGCGCACCCATATCACGAACTGTTTGTACTGCGAGTTGGTCACTTCAGTCTCGTCCATCCAGAATCCATCGACCGAAATGTCCTTCACCGGGATCTGCTTTCCCCACAGACTGTCCTGCTTTTCGATACCCATGTGGAGGAAACCGCGTGCTATGCGCGTCATTCCGTAAGGCGTGGGCTCGCTGAAAGCGCGTCCGCTCACGCCCACCACTTCGCCTCCTCTTCCTGACGAAGAGGCTGCTTTTCCGCCGAAGCATGCCACTAAGTTGAGCGACATGGCGATGATGCCAAGAAATATTATCGTTTTTTTCATTTTCAAGATTGTTTTATAGTATTCTCACACTTTGATGTCTGTTCTTTCCTTTCTTTGTCAGGTTTATGTCCACCTGATAGCCGAGGAATATCTCGTGGCTTCCGTTTCCGGGGTTGATAGCCGATGTATAGATTTCGTAGCTGTACCCTAACATGATGCCGTGGAAGTTTCCTCCTATCAGTACTGTGACTGAATTGGTGGGGCTGTAGCTCACTCCGCCGTACATCATCTTGTTCTCGTTGGTGTAGATGAGGCGTCCCGTGACATCGGCGCGGTAGCCCACGCCGTCGGTGCGCACCAGAAGTGAGGGTTTTATTGTAAGAAACGGATTTCTTAATTTAATATTGTATCCGCCGGTCAAATAAAATGTCGGGTCCACCTGCAACTCGTTGCGTTCGCCGAGCGACACGCATGGCGAATTGAGGTGCTGTGCCGAGAGTCCCACATACCAGTTGCGGTGGGTGTAGTAGAGTCCCACGCCGAGGTCGAGCGAGTTGCCTTCGAGCTTCGACGAGGCGAATGCGGGGTCGTTGCTGTCCTCGAGGTCGGCCTTGGTTCCGTCGAAAGTCTCGCTGAGCAGGCCTGCCGTCACTCCGGCACTGAGCGTTCCTTTGAACAGTTTGAACTTCAGTGCGTATTGCAGCATGAGCCTCTGGTGGGAGAAGAGTCCGAGCTTGTCGTTCATGAACTGCAGGCCCACGCCGTGATAGGTCTTGAGAAAGTAGAGCGGCATGTCGGCTGCGGCGTACATTGTCTGCGGGTTATGCTCGAATCCGGCAAGGTCCATGGCATAGTCGAGGGCTACGTTTATCTTCGATTCCTTGCCCACGGCGGCTGAGTTGAACGACGGTTCCAGGTTGAAGTAGTGACTGAAGGACACATCGTATTGCGCCTGTATCTTCATAGAGACAAGCGTCAGCACAAGTATTATTATTATCTGTCTGCGTTTAAACACAATATCAATAACGCTGTTTTGTGTGTTTTATTGTTACGAAGGTATTAAAATAATGTGGAAAATGAAAGGGTATGAAGGTTTAAACCACTCGTTTTTAACTTATGTTCACCAAATTCCGGGTTTCGGAATTTCCCGCTTTTGCTTGCATTCTGGAAGTCTTTGGCGGCGTTTGTGGGCGTTTCGCCGTGTGATACAGTTGCCAAATGGTGGTAAACAAGGCTTGTTTTGCATGCAAGTGTGGCTTTTCTGCGTGTGAAGTTATTGGCTTTACCGTGTAAACAAGGCGTGTTTTCTATGCAAACAAGGCTTCTTCGTATGACAAAGAAGCCTTGTTTGCAGTACAACGCACTCGTCGTGAGTTTGTTAATGTTCGTATGTAATTGACTGATAATGGCTTGCGCCTGATGTCTCTATTTTGGCGTTTCCATGTCGAAATGGCTTGGGATGCCGGCAACCGGCATTCTGCAAGTTAATGAAGATGCAAATAACGCTAAAAAGAGTTAATCGCATTATTTTTCGGTCACAAGTACTACCGTTGCGTGCGGTGCCACCTTGCCGCTCCAGCGGTTTGCTTTTTTCGCCACCGTTTTGTGCTGCCATACGTCGCGCAGATTGTGGCGGCCTTCTATACCGAGGCGGTTGAGGTCGGCAGAAAGCTTCTGTGCGGTGTCGGCGGTGTTGATTATGGCGATGGCGTGGCGTCCGTTGCTGAGCGGGCGCACGAAGATCTGATGCGTGTCGGTGTTCACCTTGCGTTCAGCCGCAATGCCGAGCGGGTCCTGGTTGATGGCGATAATCTCGCTGTTGAGCAGTATGCGGCGGTCGTCGGGAGTGAGGTTCCGCAGGTCGTTGGTCATGGCGAGCGGCGAACTCATCATGCACCAGATGCTCATCTGTGTCTGGTATTCGTCGCTGGAGCATCCCACGCCGCCCAAATCGCTTGACGGTCCGCCCTTGCCGTTGAGTCCGACAACGAGCATATCCATGTCGGGCCACTGTCCGTGACGCACATATTTGTGCAGTGGGGCGGTCTCGTTGATGATGTCGAGGATGCCTCTTCCGCCCTGTTTCACTATGTCTTTCCACATGTCGCGCACATCGTAGGTGGTACGCCAGAGCTGTCCGCCCACTTCCTCACACCATTCCTCACAGTTGCGCGAGCCCCATTCGCAGATGCCGAGCACTATGTCGCGTCCCGACTTCTGCAAGGCTTCCGCCATGGTGCGGTAGCGTTGGCGTGCCGTTGCGCTGTCTTCAGGGGCGTTGCAGTAGTCGTATTTCAGGTAGTCGATGCCCCATGAGGCGAACGTGCGTGCGTCCTGCTCCTCGAAACCGAGGCTCGCCGTGTAGCCGGCACATGTGAGCTGCGCCGCATCGGAGTAGATGCCGAGCTTCAGACCCTTGGAGTGCACATAGTCGGCGACGGCCTTTATGCCGTTGGGAAACTTCACCGGGTCGGCAATGATGTTGTTTTTGCTGTCGCGTCCGCCCTGCCATTCGTCGTCAATGAATATGTATTTGTAGCCGGCATCGGCGAATCCTTCCTTCACCATTGCGTCGGCGGTCTCGCGGATGAGTTGTTCTGAGATGTTGCCTTGGAACAGGTTCCATGTCATCCAGCCCATCGGCGGTGTCGGAGTGAGTTGGTTGCGCGGTGTGGTCTGTGCAAAGGCAGCAAACGAGAGTGCCAGCAAGACGGTGCTAAGGGAAAATGCTTTTTTCATGATTTCGTTTTATTTTGTTTGTATTTACGGTTTTAATAGGCTTGATTGCACAAAGTTATTAAAAAAAAATCGGTTTTGGATGCGCGGTGGAGGAAAAAAGACATGTTTGCGCTTGCAGCGGAAAATAAATCGTGTATTTCTTTGGCTCTTGTCGGGGAAAGCGTAATTTTGCAAATGAATCAAGAAAAACTGAAAATTTAAAGACTATGGAACAGCAATACAGATTTGAAGTGTGTGCCAACGGCGTGGAGAGTTGTGTCGAGGCACAGAAGGGCGGAGCCGACCGCGTGGAACTCTGCGCCGGCATCCCGGAAGGCGGTACGACGCCGTCGTATGGCGAGATTCTGGTGGCACGACGGGTGCTGAAGACGACGCGCCTGCATGTCATCATACGCCCGCGCGGAGGCGACTTCCTCTACACGCCGCTGGAACTGGAGCGCATGGCTGCCGATATCGACATCGCACGCCAACTGGGTGCCGACGGTGTGGTGTTCGGTTGCCTCGCCAAGGACGGTTCCATCGACATGGAAGCCAACCGTATGCTCATGGAGCACGCAAAGGGAATGTCGGTGACTTTCCACCGCGCTTTCGACCGTTGCCGTGACCCCCGCGAGGCGTTGGAGCAGCTCGTGGAGCTTGGTTTCGACCGCATCCTCACATCGGGACAGCAGCCCACGGCGTTGGAGGGAGTGCCTTTGCTCAAGGAAATCAACGCCCTCGCCGACGGACGCATCACCATCCTCGCCGGATGCGGCGTAAACGAGGCGAACATAAAGCAGATAGCCGATGCCACGGGAGTGCACGAATTCCACTTCTCGGCGCGTGTCCCCGTGAAGAGCCGGATGGAGTACATCAACTCCGAGGTGTATATGGGTGCCAAGGATGCCGATGAAGGCACGTTGCCCTACACTTCGGCGCAACGTGTGGCTGACACCGTGGGCAAGCTGAGGGGCTGACCCTGCACAGTGGCGGAAAAGCTTCCCGTGGCGCAGTCCGTACTGTCTGATTTTCAATGATATAACACTTGACTTAAAAACAAGGCTTCTTTACATACAAAACAAGGCTTCTTCGTGGTGTAAAGAAGCCTTGTTTTGTATGTAAAGAAGCCTTGTTTGCAAACCATGTAGTATGTGCCTGCTTCGTAGTGTGATTGCCAAGGGATGACAGGGGAGGGAGATGTCGGCGGAAACCGTGCTTCTCCGTTGTGGTTAGAAGCACGCTTTCATCACCTTTTCCGTAGCCCCGGTGTGCTCTTTCACCACCTGTCCGGCAGCATCGCCGTGCTTTCTGATGAAGCTTTCGTCGTTGCGCATGATGTCCATGAGTCGGCAGAAAGAGTCGGCGTCGCTTATTTCGAAGCCTCCTTCGGCCTTCAGCAGCCACTGGGCTTCCTGGAAATGCTTGTTGTTGGGGCCGAATATGACGGGCATGTCCCATACCGCCGCTTCGAGCACGTTGTGTATTCCCACGCCGAAGCCGCCTCCGATGTATGCCACATCGCCGTAGTTGTAGATGGATGAAAGCAGTCCGAAGCAGTCGATGATGAGGCATTCCGCATCTGCGGCAGTCTCGGGTGTAGCCTCGGTGTAGCGTATGGTCTTGCGTGCGAGGCGTGCAGTGATCTGTTGCAGGTGCTCGTCGCTTATCACATGGGGTGCTATTATGAGCTGCCAGTCGCGGTGGCGGTTGAAGTAATCGATGAATATTTCCTCGTCGGGACCCCAGCTCGACCCTGCCACGAACACTTTCTTCCTCGCTGTTGCGGTGTCTGCGGCTGTGCCGCCGCCGTTGCAGAACGCCTCGACAATGGGCAGATGCTTGGCGGCATCGCGTATCTGCAACACGCGGTCGAAACGTGTGTCGCCCACCACCTCGGTGCAGTCGATGCCAATTCCGTGCAGCAGTCGTCGGCTTTCCTCGTTCTGTACGAAGAATGTGGTGATGCATTTCAGCACCCGTGAGTACTGGCGTCCGTACCAACGGAAGAATATCTGGTCGGGACGGAAGATGCTCGACACGCTGTAAACGGGTACGCCGCGATGGTGAAGTATGTGGAAGTAGTTGTACCAGAACTCGTACTTTATGAAGAAAGCCATCACCGGGCGCACGGCACGTAGGAAGCGGCGCGAGTTGCGTATGGTGTCGAGCGGCAGATAGCACACTATGTCGGCACCCTTATAGTCCTTTCGCACCTCGTAGCCGGAGGGCGAAAAGAATGTGAGCAGAATCTTGTACTCCGGATGAATCTCACGCAGACGCTCCATGAGCGGGCGTCCCTGTTCGAATTCTCCAAGCGATGCGGCGTGGAACCAGATGTATTCCGCATCGGGATCCACTTTCTCTCGCAGAGTCTTTATGGCCTGTCGCTCGCCGCGCCACATCTTCCTCACCTTTTCGTTGAAGATGCTTGCGATGGCGACGCCAATGAGATAAAGATATATTGTAATGTTGTACACGACCGAATAATGTTAAAAGCCCCGCCGGCAGCCCCTCTCTTCGCCTGTCGGGGGAGTGGCGTGCAGCCGCCGTCGGTGACGGTTCTTCGCTGCACGCCGCTCTCCTCTCGGTTGCCGAGGGATTGCCGGAGGGGCCGGTATGTTACTTCAATACTTCGATAGCACGGCGTAGGCGGCGCAGAGTCTCCTCCTTGCCGAGGAATGCGGATATGTCGAACATACCCGGACCCTTGCCTATTCCGACGAGAGCCAGGCGGAAGGCGTTCATCACATCGCCCAGCTTGTAGCCCTTGTCTTCCACCCATTTCATCACGACGGGTTCCTGTCCTTCCACGGAGAAGTCGTCGATGCCTTCGAGAACATCGGCGAGTTCGCCCATCACCTGTGCGGAATCCTCCTTCCAGCGCTTCTTCACTGTCTTGGCATCATACTCCAACGGGGCGATGAAGAAGAACGAACAGAGCGGCCAAAGCTCCTTGACGAAGCTCACACGGTCCTTCATCATCGACACTACCTTGGTGATTCTTTCCATCGTTTCATCCACGCCGTTGTTGGCGACGATTGGTGCAAAGAGGTCGGCTATTTCTTCGTTGCTCTTGCGCAGGATGTATTCGTGGTTGAACCATATTCCCTTCTGGAAGTCGAAGCGTGCTCCTGCCTTCGAACACTTGTGTATGTCGAAGAGCTGTACGAGCTCGTCGAGCGAGAAAAGTTCCTGCTCTGTGCCCGGATTCCAGCCGAGAAGGGCGAGGAAGTTCACCACCGCTTCTGGGAAATATCCGCTCTCACGGTAGCCCGACGAGATGTCGCCGGTCTTCGGATCGTGCCATTCCAGCGGGAAAACGGGGAATCCCAGGCGGTCGCCGTCGCGTTTTGAGAGTTTGCCTTTGCCTTCCGGCTTGAGCAGAAGCGGCAGATGTGCGAATGTGGGCATGGTGTCTTCCCATCCGAAGGCGCGGTAAAGCAGAACGTGCAGGGGCGCGCTCGGAAGCCATTCTTCGCCTCTTATGACATGGGTTATCTCCATAAGGTGGTCGTCAACGATGTTGGCGAGGTGGTAGGTGGGCAGCTCGTCGGCACTCTTGTAGAGCACTTTGTCGTCGAGTATGTCGCTCTTTATCACCACATCGCCGCGTATCATGTCGTTCACGTGCACTTCCGTGCCCGGCTCAACCATGAAGCGCACGACGTATTGCTGTCCGTCTGCGATGCGTCTCTCGGTCTCTTCCTTGCCCAGGGTGAGCGAGTTGGTCATCTGAAGGCGTGTGTGCGCGTCATACTGGAAGTTCTGTATCTCGGCGCGTTTTGCCTCCAGTTCTTCGGGAGTATCGAATGCTATGTAGGCTTTTCCCTCTTCGAGGAGCTGCTCTACATACTTCTTGTAGATGTCGCGACGCTCGCTCTGACGGTAGGGACCGTGCTCTCCGCCGAAGGAAACGCCTTCGTCGAACTTGATTCCGAGCCAGCGGAACGACTCGATGATGTAGTCTTCGGCTCCGGGAACGAAGCGGTTGGAGTCGGTATCTTCAATGCGGAACACCAGATCGCCGCCGTGCTGGCGTGCGAAAAGGTAGTTGTACAATGCTGTACGAACGCCACCGATGTGCAAAGGACCGGTGGGACTTGGTGCGAAACGCACCCTGACTTTTCTCTCAGACATATCTTGTTTTGTTATATTTTTCTTGTTGTTGATGCCGGTCTGCCGCGGCATGGTCGTCCCCGCACGCCGGTGGTTATGGCGTGTCGCAGGCACCGTTATATGGCGGTCGTGCTATACTATTATTCAGAATTTTTGCAAAAATAATATTTTTTCCCCGATTTTGGCGTTTTTTTTTGTATTTTCGCAGTTGTAAGAATAAATATAAGGTGGAATGATGATTTTCGACAATAGTAAAAGCCGTTTTTGGCGCAATTTGTTCAGCAGGTCAGTGCTTGTTCTTGTCACTGTGGTTATCATCGTGTGGGCGCTGCCCCGAAGCGAGGGTCAGCGTTATCGCTATGATGTAGGCAAGCCGTGGATGTACGGTTCGTTCATCGCCAGTTTCGACTTCCCCGTCTATAAGACCGATGAAACGATAAAGGAGCAGGAGGATTCGCTCCTCGAAACCTTCCAACCCTACTACAATTACGACACGAATGTGGAGAAAGTGCAGATGGAGAAGTTCTTCAACGACTTCCGCAACGGCATTCCGGGTCTGCCCCGTCAGTATGTGGGCATGATTTCGTCGCGTCTGCACAAACTCTATCAGGCGGGCATTATGGACACGCCCGAGTACAATGAGATATATAAGGACTCGACGGCGATGATTCGTGTGGTGAACGCCAACAGCGCCCAGAGCATCCCGGCACGCTGCTTCTTCTCCACACTCTCGGCTTACGAGCAGATGTTTGTCGATGAAGACCTTGCCAAGCAGCGTCCCATCCTGCAGCGTTGCAACCTCAACAACTACATCGAACCGAACCTCGTGTACGACAAGGAGCGCAGCGAGACGGAGAAGAACGACCTCCTCAGCAGCATACCGCCCGCAAGCGGAATGGTGATGAGCGGCCAGAAAGTGATCGACCGGGGCGACATTGTGGACGAATACACATGCCGGGTGCTCGACTCTTTCGAGCGCGAAATGAAGCGGCGCAACGCCAGTTCCAACGAACTCACGAGCACAATCGTGGGTCAGGTGCTGTTCGTCACGCTCATGGTGGTGCTCTTCACGCTGTATCTGGCACTCTTCCGCCGCGACTATTTCGACAAGCCTCGCAGCATAGCCATGCTCTATGCGCTGATAACGCTGTTCCCGGTGATGGTGTCGTTCGTCATGCGTCACAACTTCATGAGCGTCTATATCATTCCGTTCGCCATGGCTCCCATCTTCATCCGTGTGTTCATGGATTCGCGCACGGCGTTTGTCTCGCACGTCACGATGATACTTATCTGCACCGCCGCCGTGCGCTATCAGTATGAGTTCATCATCATCCAGCTCGTGGCGGGGCTTGTTGCCATCTATTCCCTGCGCGACCTTATGCGGCGTGCGCAGGTGTTCAAGACGGCATTGCTCGTGGCACTGGGCAGCGCACTGGTGTATCTGGCGTTGCAGATGATGCAGGACAACGACTTCACGAACCTCGACAACGACATGAACTACCACTTTGCCGTGAACGGAGTGCTCCTTCTTCTGGCTTATCCGCTTATGTTCATCATCGAGAAGACATTCGGATTCGTGTCGAACGTGACCCTCTTCGAACTCTCGAACACCAACCGTGGACTCCTGCGCGACCTCAGTGAGATAGCCCCCGGCACGTTCCAGCACTCCATCACCGTGGGTAATCTTGCCGCCGAGATAGCCAACAAGATAGGCGCCGACAGTCTGCTTGTCCGCACGGGAGCGTTGTATCACGACATAGGAAAGATGTCGAACCCCGTGTTCTTCACCGAGAACCAGGCGGGAGTGAACCCTCACGACAATCTGCCCTACAAGGAAAGCGCACGCATAGTGATAAGTCATGTCACCGAAGGAGCCAAGCTTGCCGAACAGGAGAACCTGCCGACAATCATCCGCAACTTCATCCTCACGCATCACGGTACGGGACTTGCACGCTATTTCTACATAAAATACAAGAACGAACATCCTGACGAAGCCGTGGATGCCACGCCGTTCCGCTATCCGGGTCCCAACCCGTTCACGCGCGAACAGGCCATCCTCATGCTTGCCGACGGTGTGGAAGCGGCGTCGCGCTCGCTGTCGGAATACACTGAGGAGAGCATCGCCGCACTTGTGAACAGAATCATCGACAGCGATGTGGCGGAGGGATATTTCAAGGAATGTCCCATCACCTTCCGCGACATAGCCCTTGCCAAGCTCGTGCTCATAGAACGTCTCAAGGCCATCTACCACACGCGCATCTCCTATCCCGAAGCAAAGGGTGGGGCGAAGGCGTGATGCTGCATCTTGAATGTGGAACCCGCTGAAAATCAATAACTTTTTATATCGCTTTCAAACAAGGCTTCTTTGCACTGAAAAGAAGCCTTGTTTGCGTTTAAAAGAAGCCTTGTTTGTGATGCAAAGAAGCCTTGTTTTTTTGAAAAGTAAAAAAGTAAAAAAGTAAAAAGGTAAAACGGACTCTTAGAAGTAAAAAAGTAAAAAGGTAAAAAAGTAAAAAAGTAAAAAGACTGATTTGTAAGGTAAAAAAGTAAAAAAGTAAAAAGGTAAAAGGGATTCTTATGAGTAAAAAGGTGAAAAAGTAGAAAAGTAAAAGGGGATGGTTCCGTAACATGTTTTTTTCTGTCTTCCAGCTCAATCCTTTTGCCATGCTGCTCAAACTGCGTGGAACGCCATGCAGACCTTGCTGATGCCGGCAACTGCTTTCCTGCCGAAACCATGCAAAACATCTTCTTCCCTTGCACAAATCATGTCTTTTGTGCAAGGAAATGTGCTTTAATTGTTAATAGAGCTTAAATACATACCTAAGTGAAACCGAAAAACTGAACAATTTTGCTACCTTTGCAACCAATTTTATAAAGGTATTAAAGATGAACAACTTAAAAACACTTTGCTTGACAGCAGCGATTGCCACAAGCAGTGCAACGTTTGCAGGAGGTATTCTTACAAACACGAACCAGAACGTAGCGTTCAACAGAATGATGAGCCGTGAGGCTTCAATAGGTATCGACGGCGTTTATTACAACCCGGCAGGTGTGGTTTTCATGGGAGAAGGCCATCATCTGTCCATTAACTGGCAGCTTGCCTACCAGACCCGTACCATAGACAACGACTATCCTCTGTTCACCAACAACGTGAACAATCCCACAACTCCCCGAAAGTTCGAAGGAAAGGCCTTCGCTCCAGCCATACCTTCATTCCAATATGCCTACAATAAGGGCAAATGGTCGTTCCAGGCCAACTTCGCTCTCAACGGAGGTGGCGGCAAATGCACCTTTGACAACGGCCTCGGTTCGTTCGAGAAGATAGTGGGCGAGACCGCACTCGCCGCCGCACAGCTTGCCGGCGCTGTCGATAGAGTGGCTGCCGGCTACGGAGTCCCTGCCATTTTCTCCTCTCAGGCAGTCTTCGGCAACGAGGGAAAGTACAGCTACAACAGCTATATGCACGGCCGTCAGTACTACTACGGACTCTCTCTCGCCGCCGCCTACAAGGTGAGCGACAACTTCAGTGCCGCTGTCGGCTTGCGCGGCATCTATGCTTCGTGTAACTATTACGGCTATGTGCGCGACATAAAGGTGGGCAACATGCCGCTTTACAAGGTGCTCGACCCTACCAAACCCAATGCCGCCGACATCGAACTCAGCTGCGACCAGAGCGGCGTGGGCTTCACTCCGTTCGTCGGCGTGGACTACAAGACCGGCCGTTGGAACTTCTCTGCGAAGTATGAACTGAAGACCAGCATACGCCTTAACAACAAATCGGTGAACCAGGCACCGAGTATCGGTAACCTTCCAGACAATCTCCGCAACGCATACATAGCCAACGGAGTGCCTGAAGCTGCCGCCGACCAGATACTTTCAAACCCTGCTATCCAGGGAGCCATGTCGAGCTTGAAGCAGCAGTTCGACTCCCGTCTTGGCAAAGCAATAGGCGAGTTTGAGGACGGCAAGAGCCTTTCGGGCGACATCCCGGCTCTGCTCACTCTCGGAGCGGGCTACAACCCCATCGACCCGCTGCATATCAACGTCGGATTCCACTGGTTTGACGACCGCCACGCCACTGCGCACAACGGCCATCACCGCCAGCTTGACCACGGAACGATAGAGTGGAACGCCGGTATCGAGTACGACATCAACAAGCGTTTCACAGTCAGTGCCGGTTGGCAGAACACCAACTACGGACTCACCGACGAGTATATGGACGACAAGTCGTTTGTCGTAAGTTCCAATTCTGCGGCTGTCGGCGGCGTGGTGCGCCTCTCGAAGCGCATGAAGCTCAATGTGGCTTACTTCCACACATTCTATGGCCACAAGAAGGTGGAGGAGCAGGTGGACCTCGGCACAGCCAAGATTAACTACAACTCCGACTACACCCGCAACAACAACGTGTTTGCAGTTGGTCTGGATGTGGACTTCTGATCCTGCGGAAGCAGAATTGATTTGAATATATATAATAAGGTGAAAACCGCCCGGCGCCATCACTTGGGCGGCATAGAAAAGGGACATGCAATGGCAGTGATGCCAAAGCGTGTCCCTTTTCTGTTTTCTCTGTGTCGTCAGTCTGCTAATTCCACTCGAAGTAGTAGGTGGTGTCCCAGTCGCCGTCGTCATGGCTGTCGGCTCTCGCTGCCGCCCGTTTTAAGACGGATGCCTGGTTGTCGGCGGCGTCGGACGGGGTTATGTCCAGATTCGTCGTCTTCGATTTTATGCTGAATCCGGTGACAAATCCCTGCCGGTCGGTCTCCCATTTGTAGTTCTCCATGGTGACAGTGGCGTTGAAGGGGGCTGTGAAGGAGTACGGGATTTCTATGCTCGACATCGTGGACGGCAGTTCGTTGCGCCGCAGTCCTATGAGTTCGGGATGTACTATGAGCAGGCTTCCTGGCGTACCGAAGTGCTTCTGTATGATTTTTGTGAACACGTCGAAGCACATGCCGTTGCAGGTCTGGCCGGCGTAGGTGAATGTGTATTTTGTCTTCCGCTGCCTGTCTCCGTCTCCTACACGCACGTCTATCGCTGCGATGCGGCCGTCGGCGTAGGTTATGCGTGCTTCGCGCTCCTCGTCACGCGTGCCCTTCATGTGCGCGCTTGTGAGGCTTCCGTCGCTTGAATACACGAAGTTGCAGGTGGCATACGGGCTTTCCTGCGTTTGCAGACGGTTGCCCCCGAACGTGCAGGTGACGATGTAGTCGTTGGTGATGTTGTCGGAATTGGTGTCCTGAGCGTTGGTGAGCATCTTGTTTCCGTCCCATGTGTAGTTGGTGAACAGGCTTCCGCCTTCAGCCGATGGCACGCTGGTGCGGTCGAGCAGACCGTTGTCGTTGTAGTAGAACAGTCCTCTTTCGTGCTTCCATTCGCCCATTATTACGCCGTAGCGTTGCAGCGTTTTGCCCATGTTCTGCACTTTGGGAGGTGCCGCACCCCGTGAGTGTCATGGTGGCGACCATTGCCATTAATGCGTATCCGACTAATCCTGTTGTCTTCATAAGCTATGCTTTTTTTGTTCTTCGTTCGTTCGCTGCCGGCAGATTCACAGTCTTGCCCGGTGGCGATGATATTACAAAAGTAGCATTTTTATTCTTCTCGGCAACAGTTGATTGGCGTTTATTTTGCGGTTTGTGCGTTTTTCCATAAAACGTTGTGAAACCGGTTTTTCAAACAAGGCTTCTTTGCATCGCAAACAAGGCTTCTTTTGAGTGTAAACAAGACTTCTTTTGAGTACAAACAAGGCTTCTTTTTAAACCTCCCCGTTTTCCTTAAGAAAACGATGTGCTTTTGATGCCTTTTCAGCCGGGTCTTGCCGCCGTTTGCGCACACACTCTTCAAACGTACTAAAAGTAAGTAAAATTTAGTAAAAACTCATGTTTTTATTTGGTGGAAAGTCTGAAAAGAACTACATTTGCGGTGTTTAAGTAACATAAAGAAACTATTAACAGAAAAAAACAATTACTACTATGGATGTTGAAAAAATATTGCATGACCTTGAGTGCAAACACCCGGGCGAAGCAGAGTATTTGCAGGCAGTGAAAGAAGTGCTCTATTCTATTGAGGATGTCTATAACCAGCATCCCGAGTTTGAGAAGGCAAAGCTCATCGAGCGCCTTGTAGAACCGGAGCGTATCATCACATTCCGTGTGCCTTGGGTTGATGACAATGGCGAAGTTCATGTGAACATAGGCTACCGCGTGCAGTTCAACGGCGCGATTGGTCCGTACAAGGGAGGTCTCCGTTTCCACCCGTCTGTAAACCTTTCCATCCTTAAGTTCCTCGGTTTCGAGCAGACATTCAAGAACGCTCTCACCACTCTGCCGATGGGCGGAGGCAAGGGCGGTTCCGACTTCTCTATCCGTGGACGCTCCGACGCAGAGGTTATGCGTTTCTGCCAGGCTTTCATGACAGAGCTTTACCGCCACATCGGTCCTGACGAGGACGTTCCCGCAGGCGACATCGGCGTTGGCGGCCGTGAAATAGGCTACCTCTTCGGTATGTACAAGAAACTCACCCACCAGTATCAGGGCGTGCTCACAGGCAAGGGTCTTGAGTTCGGTGGTTCACGCATACGCCCCGAAGCAACCGGTTTCGGTGCTCTCTACTTCGTACAGCAAATGCTGGCGACACGCAACGAGAACCTCGAGGGCAAGACAGTGGCTATCTCCGGCTTCGGAAACGTGGCTTGGGGCGCTGCAAAGAAGGCCACAGAGCTCGGCGCAAAGGTTATCACCATCAGCGGACCTGACGGCTATATCTACGACCCGAACGGCATCGCAGGCGAAAAGATAGACTATATGCTCGAACTTCGTTCAAGCGGAAACGACATCTGCCAGCCTTATGAGACTGAATATGCAGGCTCTAAGTTCGTTGCAGGACGCAAGCCTTGGGAAGTAAAGGCCGACATCTACCTCACATGCGCTACACAGAACGAGCTCAACGGAGCTGATGCCGACATGATTCTGGCACAGAATCCGGTTTGCGTTGCCGAGGTTTCCAACATGGGATGCACCGCCGAGGCTGTCGAGAAGTTCGTTGCTGCTGGTCAGCTCTTCGCTCCCGGCAAGGCTGTCAATGCGGGTGGCGTAGCTACATCGGGTCTTGAAATGACACAGAATTCAGTACGTCTGAGCTGGAGCGAGGCAGAAGTTGATGAGAAGCTCCACTACATCATGCACTCTATCCACGAGCAGTGCGTGAAGTACGGCAAGCAGGAGAACGGCTACATCGACTATGTGAAGGGCGCGAACATCGCCGGCTTCATGAAGGTTGCCAACGCCATGATGGCTCAGGGCATAGTATGATAACACGTTGCGAATGCACATAAGATTAGTTAGTTTAAAATAAAAAAGAACAGGAATTATGGGCTCTGTGGGTTCATGGTTCTTGTTCTTTTGCTTTTTATGCAGTGGTGCGGTTCACGCCCAGCTTTCTTCTGGCAGTATGCAGCGTGGTGTTTCATGCGTTTTGAAGGATAATTTAAATGAAAACACTATGATAAAGAAATGCCGGTTACTCATAACCTCACTGCTGGGCTTCCTCTTCGGAATTCCGGCGGTAGCACAAGTGCAGCACGGCAAGGCCTCGTTCTACTCGAAACGTGCCACTGGCACGCGCACGAGCAGCGGCGAACGCCTGCATCACGACAGCCTCACCTGCGCCCACCGCACCTATCCCTTCGGCACCATACTGCGTGTCACCAACGAGCGTAACGGCAAGTCGGTGCTCGTGCGTGTCACCGACAGAGGCCCGCACAGGCGTGGACGCATCATCGATTTGTCGCACTCTGCCGCCGAACAGCTCGGCATCCTTGCGCAGGGCGTGGCCATGGTGAAGGTGGAACGCGTCAATTCCAGCCGCATACCGTTCCGTAGCGAGCCTGACGCACTGCCCGAATTCGACTTTGAAGTCACCGAATACACGCTGCCCGAAAGCGGTGCTTTCCACCATTCCAAGAAGACCAAGACGCGCCACAGCTATGTGAAGCTCGTCGATGACGATGATGACGACACTCCGTCGGCCTCGTCAAGGGACTCCGCGGCAGTGGCTGCCGGAAACAAAAAAGGCTCCGTTGCAAGCAAAAGCAACAGAGCCGTTGTAAGGAAGAAGTCGTCGTCGGCAAAGCGGCGTAGTGCCGTAAATCGTCGCCGTCGGCGTTGATTGTCTTTTTATCTGCGTCGTGTCGGCACATCGACAACGGTAGTGTAGGACAGCGGACGGCCGTTCCGCATGGCGGAAACATACAGCTTCACGCTGCCGTCCTTTATCTTCCGTCCGGCTTTCACCGTTGCCGTGTAGCGTATTCCGTGCCCCGGCGCTATGCTTTCCACGCGTATGCTCGGCGAGATGCTTATGTTGCCGGTGCCTTTTTCCGCCTGCACTGTAGGTACGACATCGGTCACCATTGCACTGCTGCGGTTGAAAAGCTCGAACACCACCGTTCCCGTTTCGTCGCCACAGAGCACTCCGTCGTGGCTGTCGTCACTGAAAACCACATTTCTTAGTTCCAGTTTCTGTTGCGGTGCAGCGTTGTCGGCACTGCTGCTTACGGATTGCTGCATGAGGGTGGAGCCCTCGTCGGCACCGTCGCTTACTGGTTGCTGTGTGGCGGAGTCGTCGTTGTCGGTCTCGAAGTCGATGCGGTCGTCGCCCGAATTGCTCTCGTCAATCATCTGTGAGGGGTCTATCTGGTAGCCGCCGTCGTTGTCGTTGCTGCTCTGCGGCTGCTCATACACGCGCTTTTCGGGTGCACTCATGCGTGGCTGCATGGGTATGTTGTATGTGTCGTCGCACTCCGTGTGTGAGTAGTTGCGGCGTTGTTTGCTTGCCTGTATGCGCTGGTTGCGCTGCGACAGATACTCGTGCTGCTGCTGACGGGCGTTCTGGTCGGCAGCGTCGCCCACTGCCGCGCCCACGACAGCACCGGTGGCTGCACCCACAAGAGTGCCGATGTCGCTGCCGCGCGGCCCTCCTGCTATTCCACCTATTGCCGAACCGAGAACCGAACCGAGCGAGCTTCCCATGTAGGCACCTGCTCCGGTGTATGAGTCGCAGCTTCCGAGAAGCAGCACCGCACTCATTGCTATGACGATATTCTTTTTCATTTCTTCTTCGGTTTAAATGTTGTCGTATTCCAATTGTCCTGTTGCAAAGATATATATATGTTGTAAAAAAAGAACAATACGAATGCTTAATTTTCCTTTATTTCCTTTGTAATCAGACTATTCTCGTACTTTATACGAAAAAAAGGCGAATTGCTTCGCCTTTTTTTCTGATACATAACCAAAACCAAATGAAACTTATCATTTTCTTATCTTCAAATCCTTTCCTTGTATTTCTGCGGCAGTTGCGGCATCGCTCCGTTCTGTGTGCAGACGAACGCGCTCACCTCCACGGCGAGGCGGTGGGCTTCCTCCACGCTTTTGCCGCCGAGGATGGAGGCGCAGAAAGTACCCGTGAACGAGTCGCCGGCACCTACCGTATCGGCCACCACAACTTTGGGAGTGGGCTGGTAGTACACCTTTCCGCGTGTGAATACATAGCTTCCGTTCACGCCGCAGGTGAGAATGAGCATGTCCAGATTGTATTTTCCGAGCAGAAGCCAGCACTTGTTCTCCATGTCGAGCCCCGGATAGCCGAACATCCTGCCTATGATTACCAATTCTTCATCGTTTATCTTCAGCACATTGCAGCGTTTCATGCTTTCGCAAATTACTTCTTTGGAGTAGAAATTCTGTCGCAGGTTGATGTCGAATATCTTCATGCAGTCCTCCGGGGTGGCGTCGAGGAATCTGTAAATCGACTCGCGGCTCACCACATTGCGCTGTGCAAGCGAGCCCCAGCACACTGCCTGTGTGTTCTCGGCGATGGCTTTTATATCGTCGTTGAATGGGATGTTGTCCCACGCCACGTTCTCCTTTATGTTGTATGTAGGTACGCCTTCGCCGTCGAGTTCCACCAGGACGGTGCCCGTAGGGTAGGGCACTCTGGGCATGCAGTACTGCAAATGCTTCTCTTCGAGCTGTTCGACGGTCTCTTCGGCGAGTCTGTCCTCGCCCAAGGCACTCACTGCTATCGAGTTGAGTCCGAACTGTCCGGCGTGGAATGCGAAGTTGGCTGGTGCGCCGCCGAGTTTCTTTCCTTCGGGCAGCACGTCCCAAAGTGCCTCGCCCAAACCTACTACATATCTTGAATTCATAATTGTTTTTATAGTTTGTTGCTTGAAATTGATGATTGTTTTCTGGCTCTTCCGCCTCTCCCGCAGCCTTCCTTTGTCCAATTGAAAGACTATGCGGGAGTAGGAGGATGTGTTTCCGACCGGTGAAACCGCCTTACTGTTTCACCTTGGGGATGTAAGTCAGCAGATAAGCCACGCCCACTGCCATTACCGCTGCCGCCCATATCTGCGGGCAGGCAGCACCGGCCTCCTTTGCGGCGTCGCTTGCAAATCCCATCAGAAGCGGGAATACCGTGCCGCCGAAGAGTCCCATAATCATGAGTCCCGACACTTCGTTCTTCTTCTCCGGAGCCGAGAGCATGGCCTGGGAGAACACTATCGAGAACACGTTGCTGTTGCCGTAGCCCACGAGAGCTATCGCCGCCCAGAGTTCCCACTGCGTTGTTCCGAACACGAATCCCACCATTGCCAGTGCCATCATGAGCACTATCACGGTGAAGAAGGCGCGGATGTTGAGGCGGCGCATGATGATTGAGCCGGTGAAGCAGCCCAGTGTGCGGAACGCGAAATAGATGCTTGTGGCGTATTCGAAGCGGCTCAGCGTGTCGCCTTCGCCTCCGAGACGCTCAAGAAGAATCTTCGGTGCCACGGCGTTGGTGCCTACATCTATTCCCACATGGCACATTATGCCGATGAACGACAGCAGGATGAGCGGCGTGCCGAGCATCCGTACGCTGTCGGCGAAGCCTGAAGCCTTGCCCTCAACCGGCTCCTCCACGATGCGTGTGAAGCCAAGCGACAGCGTGGCTGCCATGCCGATGACGAAGAACAGCAGGAAGAGAATGCGCCAACTGAGTCCGAATATGGGTGCCGTCGTGGTGGCTCCCCATGCCGCAATGAGCGGCGCAATGAACGAGGCGATGGCTTTCACGAACTGTCCGAAGGTGAGAGTCGATGCCAGATGGCCTTTTACGAGCATCGTCACAAGCGGGTTTATCGAGGTCTGCATGATGGCGTTGCCTATGCCGAGGAGCGAGAACGAGATGTACATGAGCCACAGTTGGCTCTCCTTGGTGGGCATGAAGCTGTCGAAAAGCGGCAGGAACACGGCCAGGGTGGTGACGACGAGTGAAAGAAGTACTGTACGTTTGCGTCCAATCTTGTTCATAAGCATTCCCGTCGGTACCGAGAATATGAGGAACCAGAAGAACACCAGTGACGGGAAGAAGTTGGCTGCCGAGTCGGAAAGTCCGAAATCCTCCTGCATGTTGTTTGATACCGAGCCCACGAGATCCACGAATCCCATTGTGAAGAATGTTATCATCACCGGCACGATGGCGAGTCTGCTTGAATTGTTATTGCTCATTTTTTTGTTTTGTTATCGTTGCTTATCTTTTCAGTTGTCCTTATTTCAGACCATATACGGCGTATTTTGCCTTGCCTTTCACCGTCAGCCGGTTGTAAGGTTTGGTGGGAAATACCAGGTTAGTCATTGCCATGCGTCCGTCGGCATCAATCGCCTCGATGCTGCTGCGGTCGATGAAGAGGCGCAGTGTACTCAACTTCCCGTGTACGGGTGCCGTTGTCACGGCGGCGAAGTCGTCGCTGAAGGCGGAGAGTCCGCTCTTGGTGCGGTCCATGCTGAATGTGCGTTCCTTCTCGTTGTATGTCATTGTCACCTTCTCGCCTTTGTCATTCGATAGCGTGAGGGTGCAGTTTCCGCGCAGGTTTACTACTACTTCGCAGGATTCTGTCAGGCTCTTGCCCTTCTTCTTGCTTCGTGCCGCCGTCACTTCTGGCGACGGGGTGACACCGCAGTAGGTCTCGCCCTCATACTCGTAGAGGTCGAGGTCGCGTGGAATGGAGTTGGCGGAGCGGTACTGCATTGTGGGCACTTGGTTGGCATACTGCCAGTTGCTCATCCAGGCCAGAGCCACATGGCGTCCGTCGGGAGCGTTGTCGAAGCTGACGGTGGCGTAGTGGTCCTTGCCGTAGTCCATCCATTTCGTCACTTCTGGAGCGGTCTCGCAGGTGAATTTCCTGCCGTCGAACGAACCTACGAAGTATTGTGTGGCTGAGCCTCCGAACGGTCCTCCGGGGTTGGTGTTGCATATCAGGAGCCACTTCTCCTTGTCGGTGCCGCGCACGCGCAGCTTCATTAAGTCGGGACATTCCCACACTCCGTCGTGACTGCCGTAGCCTGCACCGAACGAACTCTCCAAGGTCCAGTCACGGAGATTGTCCGATGAGTAGATGTTCATCTGCTGTCCGGCGGCGAGAATCATGTTCCATTTCTTTATTTCATCGTTCCAGAACACATGAGGGTCGCGGAAGTCGGGCACATTACTCGTTATTATCGGGTTGCCGTTGTATTTTGTAAAGGTCTTTCCGTCGTCGTTGCTGTATGCCAGACTCTGTGTCTGGTTCTCTCCTGCCGATGTGTAGAGAGCCACGACGGCATCCTTTCCGAATCCGGCGGTGCCTTCCTTGTCCACCACTGCCGAACCGCTGAACACCGTACCCCAGTTGTCCGGCTCAATGGCGTCGCCTTCGAATGTCCAGTGTAGGAGGTCGGTCGATGTGGAGTGTCCCCATGTCATGTTCTCCCATTGCGACCCGTAGGGGTTGCGTTGGAAGTAGATGTGCCACACACCGTCCTTGTAGAACATTCCGTTGGGGTCGTTCATCCATCCGTATGCCGGCGTGTGATGATAGGCGGGACGGTACTGTTCGCGGTTAGTTGTGTCGAACGTGTCGGCGGTTTTCATCTTTTTCCAGCAGGTGAATCCTGCCAGTTCGCCGTCGTTGCGGTAGGAACCGTTTATATGAATGTCGAGAGCGAGAGAATTACGGTCGTCGAATTCTTCTATTTTCAGCGGCACATAATAGTCCACATGGTTGGCGGCAAGTCGTACGTTGAGTGTCTTCACACGGTTGTTCTTGTCTATTACTGCCACGTTGCACATCTCTGCTTTCTCCTGGACGGGCATGAGCAGATACTTACCGGGCGTTGAAATACGGTAAATGCAGTGGTTGTTGTTCAGAAAGTGTGTCTGCTGGGCGTGGGCAGTCAGCGACATCGCTGCCAGAAGTAGAACCGCAGTTTGGCGGCGGAAGTTTTTCTTGTTCATAGTTTTTTTTGTTTTTAGGTTAAGGAGGTGTATTTCCCTTTTTGTCTCTTTCCCTTTGCGGCGACCGTCGCACCGTTGTCGGTGCGAAGTCGCCGAAAGTCCTTTTCTGATTGAAGATTTGAAGCTGTATTGGCGTCAGGGTGTCATCCCTTGGCGCAATTGCTTTGTTTTCGGGTGCAAATTTATTATAAATGACGGAAAACGGATGTAAGAAATGTTTCATAGGCTTGTAAAAATCGTGTGTTGCAACATTTTTGCTATCCTTTGTCAGGATTTTAAACCCAAATCGGTCATTAGATTTTCACTCAGCTTCGTCTTTGTTTCGAGCAGCTTGCAACGTTCGTGTTGAAGGCATAGCGGCTATGGCGAAACGCGGACGGCGGCAAGATGACGAAACAAAGGCGGAGAAGAGTGGAAAAGAAAGACAAATTCTCTTATAACACGCTTGTTTCGGTCTAATGACCGATTTGGGTTAAAACGCCCGTCAGGCGGTGTTGTGTGCCTTTTTAGTAAGATTTCGAGTTTTTGTGCTTTCTATCTCATTGGTTTTCAAAGGATTTTCTGCTGCTTTCCAAACAAGCCTTGTTTGTGTTGTAAACAAGCCTTGTTTGCATTGTAAACAAGCCTTGTTTGTGGTACAAAGAAGCCTTGTTTGCAGACGAGCGGAAATATACCTTGATACAGATGTTGCCGACACCTTATTTTATGACGTTTTGCTGATAATCCGGCAATAGTTTTTGCAGATAAAAATAAAATGTGTAATTTTGACCTTTGAACAATTATTCCGAACAGTTTGACGCTATGAACACTCACCGCTCACGCCTTTTGCGCCTCGTGCTCACCCTTGCCGTACTGCTCGTTGCCGCTGCAATGGCTGTGTCGTGTGCCGGCAACGGGCAGAAACGATATGTCATCGGCGTGTCGCAATGCTCGGAAGACACATGGCGCGAAAAGCTGAATGAGGAGCTGCGCATCGCTGCCATGTATTATAATAATGTGGACTTGCGCATCTCGTCGGCTTTCGACGATGTGCAGTTGCAGACGCAACAGATAGACAAATTCGTGAAACAGGGCGTTGACTTGCTCATCGTCGCACCGGGGCAGGTGACCATCTCGCCCGCCATCGACCGTGCCTACGAGGCAGGAATCCCCGTCATCATATTCGACCGCCGCACCCGTTCCGACAAATACACCGCCTACATCGGTGCCGACAACCGAGAAATAGGGGCGTCGATGGGCGAATATCTCGCTTCGGCACTCGCTGGAAAGGGCAGGATAGTAGAGTTGTGCGGACTCTCGTCGTCGTCGCCCGCCATTGAGCGCAGCAGCGGTTTCGACAGCGTAGTGGCGGTGCGTCAGGACCTTTCGATAGTGAAAAAGCTGCACGCCGACTGGACTGAGCAGGGTGCCTACCGTGTGACCGACTCGCTGCTGAGCACTGCCCATCCTGATTTCGACTGCGTTTTCGCCCACAACGACCGCATGGCTGTGGGTGCACGCCGGGCTGCAAAGAAGCACGGACTGGATGTGGACAGAATCAAGTTCTGCGGCATCGACGCCATGCCGCAGCCCGGAGGCGGAATGCAACTCGTGTGCGACGGCGTGCTCATGGCGTCGTATATCTACCCTACGCGGGGCGACGAGGTGATGAAACTGGCTTCCGACATACTCACCGGGAAGAAGTTCAACCGCGAAAACCGCCTATCTTCGGCTCTCGTCACACGCGACAATGCACGCGTACTGCTCATGCAGAATGACGAGACGGTGCGCCAGCAGCACCACCTTTCGGCTCTGCGCTCGCGTGTGGACAAAGCCGCCGCCGACTTCAACACGCAGCGTGAGTATCTGCTCATATTCATTGTCGTCACCGTGCTGCTTGTGGTGGCGTGCGCAAGTGCCGTGAATGCCTATCTTGCCAAGGCGCGTGTGAACCGCCGCCTCAGCGACTCCATGGAGCAGCAACGCCAGCTTACGCACGAGATGGAGGAAATGACGCAGACACAGTTGCGCTTCTTCACCAACGTGAGCCATGAGCTCCGCACGCCGCTCACGCTCATTGCGGGACCTGCCGGACAGTTGCTCGACGACCCTTCACTTCCTCCGCGCCACCGTCCGCTGGTGCAGATGGTGCAGCGCAACACAAGGATTCTGACGCAGCTCGTGGGCGAAATACTCGATTTCCGCAAGGTACAGAACAACAAGGCGGTGCTGCGCCTCAACCGTTTCCCGCTCGCATGCGCCCTCAACACATGGGCCGACGACTTCAAGGCGGTGGCGCAGCAGCGCGGAATAGGCATTACCGTTTGCACGGAAGGTCCCGGTTGCGATGCCGACATAATCGCCGACCGTGACAAGGTGGAGCACATCTATTTCAATCTCATGTCGAATGCGCTGAAATACACATCCGCCGGGGGCAGCATAACGACTTCGCTCACACGCGACGCCAACCGCTTCGTCATCAGCGTGAGCGACACCGGCAGGGGAATAGCCGCAGAAGAACTGCCGCATCTGTTCGAACGCTTCTACCAGGCGAAGTCGTCTGTCGGCGGGACAGGCATAGGTCTGTCGCTCGTCAAGGCCTATGCCGACCTGCACCACGGCGAGGTGAACGCGCAAAGCACGCTTGGCAAAGGCACGGTGTTCACCGTTTCGCTCCCCGCAGAGCAGTCGGGCTACGACCCGGCAGCCGACATCCAACCCGAAACTCAGCGTGAAGGCACGCTGATTGACGACAGCTACATCCCCATAGACACCGATGCGGAGACCAATTCGCAGTGCATCACCGACGCCGAAGACTTCGATGCCGACAAACCTCTGGTGCTTGTCATCGACGACAACAACGAAATGCGGGCATATCTGCGCTCCATACTGTCAGGAAAGTATAATGTCTCGGAGGCTTCCGACGGGCGGCAGGGTCTGGAAAAGGCTCGCCGTGAAGTGCCGAAACTCATAGTCTGCGACGTGATGATGCCCGTAATGGACGGTCTGGAACTCACGCGCCACATCAAGGAAGACACCGCCACGAGCCACATTCCCGTGATTCTGCTCACGGCGCGGTCGCTTCCCGAACAGAGGGAAGAGGGATATGGCACGGGAGCCGACTCGTATATCACCAAACCTTTCACCGGAAACGTGCTCCTTGCACGCATCGACAACCTGCTGCGCTCGCGTGTCCTGCTCAAATCCATATTCTCAGGAAACAGCGAGGAAGACGAGGAGGAGAGCCGGCTCGGCAGCACCGACAAGTCGTTCGTCGAACGTTTGCGCGACATAATACACCGCAACCTCGCCGACAGCGGTTTCTCCGTGGAGCTTCTGGGCGTGGAAATAGGACTCTCGCGCGTGCAGCTCTACCGCAAGGTGAAGGCCATTACGGGTCAGACACCCGTGGAACTGCTGCGCAAGGCACGCTTGGAAAAGGCACGGTGGATGATAGAACACACTGAAAAGTCGATGTCGGAGATAGCCTACGACACGGGCTTCACATCGCCGTCATATTTCACCAAGTGCTTCAAAGACGAGTTCGGAACGAGTCCCGGAGGCTTGCGCGGACAGTGAAACAGACTCCATGATGAGTGAATGCTTATAGAAAAAGAAAGGAAAAAAGCCAATGGTACCACAGGAATACAGCCAGTTTTATCTGAAAGATGTCACGTTTGTCAATCTGATGATGCGCCGCATCTACAATGTTCTCATCGTCGCCAACCCCTACGATGCCTTTATGCTTGAGGACGACGGGCGTGTGGAGGAGAAGATTTACAACGAGTATGTGGAGCTGGGACTGCGTTATCCGCCCACATTCACGCAGGTGAGCACCACCGAGGAAGCCTATCAGGTGCTGCGGACAATGAACATCGACCTCGTGATATGTATGCCGGGCAATGCCGACAACGATGCGTTCAGCGTGGCACACGACATAAAAGCGGGTTTCCCCACGATACACTGCGTGGTGCTTACGCCTTTCTCCCACGGCATAACGAAGCGTATGCAGAACGAGGACTTGAGCATTTTCGACTACGTCTTCTGCTGGCTCGGCAACACGAACCTCATCCTTTCCATCATAAAACTCATAGAGGACAAGATGAATCTCGACCGCGATGTCCGCGAAGGAGGCGTCCAGATGATTCTGCTTGTGGAGGACAGCATACGCTTTTACAGCAGCATCCTGCCCAATCTCTATAATTATATCCTCGCACAGAGCAAGCGTTTCTCCACCGAAGCACTCAACCGTCATGCCGCAACACTGCGTATGCGCGGACGGCCCAAGGTGGTGCTGGCCCGCACCTACGAGGAGGCTATGGACATTTACAGCCGTTATGCCGACAATATCCACGGTGTAATCAGCGATGTGCGCTTCCCCGTGGGAGGCGAAAAGGATGCAGAAGCAGGTCTGAAACTGTTGCGTGCCATTCGCAAGAACGACCCCTTCCTGCCGCTGATAATGGAGAGTTCGGAGGCGGAGAACCGTGAAAAGGCAGAGGCTGAAGGCTTCCGCTTCGTCGATAAGAACTCGAAAAAGATGAGCATCGACCTGCGGCGGCTCATGGAGGAGCACATGGGCTTCGGCGACTTCATATTCCGCGACCCCGTGACGCACGCCGAGATAATGCGCATACACAACCTGAAGGAGTTGCAGGACAACATCTTCCGCATCCCGGACGACTCCATGCTCTACCATATTTCGCGCAACCACATGAGCCGTTGGCTCTCCGCCCGTGCCATATTCCCCGTATCTGAGTTTCTGAAGAAGGTGACATGGCAACGCTTGCAGGATGTGGCTGCCCACCGGAAAATCATTTTCGACGCCATAGTGCAGTACCGCCACATGAAGAACATAGGCATCGTGGCGGTGTTCGACCGCATGAAATTCGACTCCTACTCGCACTTCGCGCGCATCGGCGAAGGCTCGCTCGGAGGCAAAGGGCGCGGTCTGGCGTTCCTCGACAACATCATAAAGACGCATCCGGAGTTTAATTCTTTCCCGAACGCGACGGTGCAGATACCCAAGACGGTGGTGCTCTGCACCGACATCTTCGACCAGTTCATGGAGCAGAACAACCTCTACCAGATTGCGCTGAGCGATGCTTCCGACGAAGATATACTGCGCCACTTCCTCCACGCACAGTTGCCCGACACGCTGATAGCCGACTTCTTCACCTTCTTCGAGGCTACGAAGAGTCCAATCGCCATACGTTCGAGTTCGCTTCTTGAGGACGCTCACTACCAGCCGTTCGCCGGAATCTACTCCACCTACATGATTCCGTACCTCAACGACAAGTACGCCATGCTCGAAATGCTTGCCTGTGCCATCAAGGGCGTTTATGCTTCGGTGTATTACCGCGATTCGAAGGCCTACATGACAGCCACAAGCAACGTGATAGACCAGGAGAAGATGGCTGTAATCCTGCAGGAAGTGGTGGGCAAGCAGCACGACACACGCTATTATCCCAACATTTCCGGCGTGCTGCGCTCGCTCAACTACTATCCCATAGGCGACGAACGGGCGGAGGACGGCATTGCCTCGCTCGCCTTGGGACTCGGCAAATACATCGTAGATGGAGGTCAGACGCTGCGCGTTTCGCCTTACCATCCGCACCAGGTGTTGCAGACGAGCGAACTGGAGACGGCTCTCCGCGAGACGCAGACACGCTTCTACGCCCTCGATATGGCACATGTGGGCAACGACTTCAAGGTGGATGACGGCTTCAACATACTGAATCTGAAGGTGAAGGAAGCCGAGAAAGACCGCTCGCTCAACTTCATCGCATCGACCTACGACCCTTACGACAACGTGATTCGCGACGGACTCTACGACGGCGGACGCAAAATCATATCGTTCAGCGGCGTGCTCCAGCAGGGAGTGTTCCCCCTGCCGGAACTGTTGCAGATGTCGATGAAGTACGGTTCCGAGGCCATGCGCCGCCCAGTGGAGATAGAGTTCGCCTGCAATCTCAACTCCGACCGCACGGGAAGTCTTTACCTCTTGCAGATACGCCCCATTGTCGATGCCAAGCAGATGCTCGACGAGGATGTCGCGGCAGTGCCCGACGAGCGGTGTCTGGTGCGTTCCCACAACTCGTTGGGACACGGAGTGAGCGACGATGTGGTGGATGTGGTGTATGTAAAGACCGACGACAACTTCACGGCGATAGACAATCCCGTCACCGCACGGGAGATAGAAGACATCAACCGCCGATTTCTTGACGAAGGCAGGAACTACATCCTCGTGGGTCCCGGACGCTGGGGTTCGAGCGACCCGTGGCTTGGCGTGCCGGTGAAGTGGCCCCACATCAGCGCGGCGAGGGTGATAGTGGAGGTGACACTGAAGCACTATCGTGTGGACCCGAGCCAAGGCACGCACTTCTTCCAGAACCTTACGAGCTTCGGCGTGGGCTACTTCACGGTGGATTCCACTGCCGGCAACGGAATGTTCAACAAGGCTTTGCTCGACTCCATGCCCGCCGTCGAGGAGACGGAGCATGTGCGCCATGTGCGTTTCGCCACGCCGCTGCGCATCATGATGGACGGCAAAAAGCAGGAGGGAGCAGTGCTCCTCCCCACCGACTGACGCTGGCGGAAACACACGCGTTATTTACCCCGTTTTCAAACAAGGCTTCTTTGCATTCAAAAGAAGCCTTGTTTGCGTTCAAAAGAAGCCTTGTTTGCGATGCAAAGAAGCCTTGTTTTCAAACCTGCTGCAATCTGCCTGAAAATCAGTCATGTTTGCGGCAGGATGTGAGCTTGTGCCACTTACGCTGCACATTGCCCGTGGCTGGCGGACAAAAAATGGACGGCAGCGGCAAATATATGGCGTCGCAGCACCGTGGTTTGCCATATTTTTAGTAATTTTGCGCAATAATTCAAGAATACGTTCCTATATGAATACAGTGAAAATCAAGGACAAGACATTCCGGTTGTCTATTCCTGAATCCGACATAATGAAGAACATCCAGGCCGTGGCCGACCAGATGAACCGCGACCTTGAGGGCAAAACGCCGCTGCTCCTTGCCGTGCTCAACGGCTCGTTCATGTTCGCTGCCGACCTCATGCGTATGCTCACCATCCCCTGCGAAATATCGTTCGTGAAGCTGTCATCCTACGAAGGCACATCGACTACGGGCAACGTGAAGCAGCTCATAGGCCTCAATCAGGACATAAAGGACCGCGACGTGGTCGTGGTGGAGGACATTGTGGAGTCGGGTATCACCATGTGCGAATTGATAAAGATGCTCGAAGAAAAGCAGCCCGCATCGGTGCGTGTATGCACACTGCTTCAGAAACCCGAATGTTTGCGCGTGCCTCTCACGGTGGACTATGTGGCTATGAAGATACCCAACGACTTCATCGTGGGCTACGGACTCGATTACGACCAGGAAGGACGCAACCTCCGCGACATCTACACCGTGGTGGAGTAGGACGCAGGAGCGTCACGCAGTATAGCGACGACACGGTCGTGCTCTGCGGCACAACACTGCCGCAGACACGAAGTTGTGCGCGTCTGTGTGCCAAGCGGTAGCACATAACGGCAGAAACCAATAAAATCAATATATATATAAACCAACTTTAAAGTGAAAAGATGAAGAACATCGTAATTTTCGGCGCCCCTGGTTCAGGAAAGGGCACACAGAGCGATCTCATGATCGAGAAGTACGGCTTCAACCATATCTCTACCGGCGACGTGCTGCGCAGCGAGATAAAGAACGGAACCGAGCTTGGAAAGACAGCCAAAGGATTCATCGACAACGGACAACTCATCCCCGACGAGCTCATGGTGAACATCCTCGCCAGCGTCTATGACAGCTTCGGCAAGGAACACAAAGGCGTAATCTTCGACGGATTCCCACGCACCATACCGCAGGCAGAAGCCCTGAAGAAAATGCTCAGCGAGCGCGGTCACAAGGTAGCTGCAATGATAGAGCTCGACGTTCCCGAAGAGGAACTCATGAAGCGACTCATCAAGCGCGGCCAGGAGAGCGGACGCTCCGACGACAACGCCGAGACAATAAAGAAGCGTCTCGATGTATATCACAACCAGACAGCACCCCTCATCGACTGGTACAAGAACGAAGGTGTGCACCACCACATCAACGGTCTTGGCGAACTCAACCGCATCTTCGGCGACATCTGCAGCGTAATCGACGCTCTGTAATATAGACGGCGCATTCTGCTTAAACGGATTGAAAGACGGGACTCACATTATATATTAATTATGTAGGCTTACAGGCTGGACATGCTTCGACCCGCAAAGCATGCAATACTAAGAGAATGCTGTGAGGGAGTCGAGAGAAACCGGGCTTTGCCGGTGCTCAAATACAAGCCTTTTGCCCCCGTTAGCCTTAGGCGGATTGACCTTATACGACTTTTGATAACTTCTTGATACAAAGGGTTTTCCCTGCTGTTGCCGGCAATGCGTGGCGCACAAGGAAAGCCCTTTCGTTTTCCCCGTTTTCAAACAAGGCTTCTTTGCGCTCAAAAGAAGCCTTGTTTGCATTGCAAAGAAGCCTTGTTTGCAAACCGGGCAAAACACGCCTTCCTCGCAATGCCGCCATCGGGCGGTTGCCGGCACCTTCCGCATGGAGCGCACGGCAGCTGCCGGCGCATGAAAAAAGGCGGTGCAAAAACGGCAAACTTATTCATTTCCATGATAAAAGTAGTGTCGGGCGGGGACAAGTCTGCATTATTTTTCGTAACTTTGCAAGTGAAAAACTGCACTCGGCAGTGCGGAAACGGGTTTTTCTTTGCCGCGTTTGCGTTGCCATTGCAGGATGCAAAGCCTTTCCTTCGGGTTTTATATGGGAAAGGCCGCGCTTTGTTTAGTAAAGGCAGCATGCCCGTGTCCGTAGGCAAAGGCGCGGCGGCTGTGTGTAAATCATAACAACAATAGAAATAAAATAATGGCAGAATCCAATTTCGTAGATTATGTAAAGATATATTGCCGCTCTGGAAAAGGCGGCCGTGGAAGCATGCACCTCAGACATGTGAAGTACAATCCCAACGGCGGTCCGGACGGCGGCGACGGCGGACACGGTGGAAGTATCTACCTGCGCGGCAACCATAACTACTGGACCCTGCTGCACTTGAAGTTCCAGCGCCATGTCTTCGCCGAGCACGGAGGCAACGGCGGGCGCGACAAGTGCCACGGCAAGGACGGTCAGGACGTGTATATCGATGTGCCGTGCGGCACCGTCGTCTATAACGCCGAGACGGGAAAATATGTGTGCGACGTGACATACGACGGTCAGGAAGTGTTGCTCCTTAAAGGCGGACGCGGCGGATTGGGCAACTTCCAGTTCCGTTCGGCCACCAACCAGGCACCGCGCTATGCACAGCCGGGCGAACCTATGGAGGAGATGACCATCATCCTCGAGCTGAAGCTGCTCGCCGATGTGGGTCTGGTGGGATTCCCCAATGCCGGCAAATCGACGCTTCTCTCGTCGCTTTCGAGTGCGCGTCCGAAGATAGCCAACTATCCCTTCACCACACTCGAACCGAGTCTGGGCATCGTGGAGTATCGCGACCACAAGTCGTTCGTCATGGCCGACATCCCCGGCATCATCGAAGGGGCGAGCGAAGGAAAGGGCCTTGGACTGCGCTTCCTGCGCCACATAGAGCGCAACTCGCTGCTGCTTTTCATGGTTCCGGGCGATACCGACGACATAAAGCGTGAATATGAGGTGCTGCTCAACGAACTTCAGCAGTTCAACCCCGACATGCTCGACAAACACCGTGTGCTCGCCGTGACCAAATGCGACCTGCTCGACGATGAGCTTATGGAGATGCTCCGCGAGACACTGCCCACCGATCTGCCCGTGGTGTTCATATCGTCGGTGAGCCGCCTTGGGCTGAACGAACTCAAGGATGTGCTCTGGCGCGAACTCAACAGCGAGAGCAACAAGTTGCAGAGCATCACCGCCGATGACACAATAGTGCATCGCGACAAGGATATGAGCCGTTTCGCCGAGGAATTGAAAGCCGAAGGCGAGGACGAAATAGAATACATCGAAGTGGAAGATGTGGACGACCTTGAGGACTTTGAGTATGAGGAGGATTTCGATGAAGAATAGTCCGCAGCTCCATACTTACGCCACCGCTCCCGAAATAACGGCGTTCAGCACCACACGACACGGCGGAACCGGTGAGGGAAACTATGCCGGCTTCAACATGAACGAGTATTGCGGCGACACGCCACAGCACACCGCAGCATGCCGCAAAGCTCTTGCCGAAGAGTTGGGCGTGGACGAAAGTCACATCATAATGCCGCATCAGACGCACGACATCAATCCGCGCATCATCGGCAGTGAGTTCCTCTCGTTGCCGCAGGACATACGCCGGATGCTGCTCGAAGGTGTCGATAGCATTCTCACCGATGTTCCCGGAGTCTGCATAGGCGTCTCCACAGCCGACTGTGTGCCCGTTCTGCTTCACGATGCGGCGCACAATGCCGTGGCGGCGGTGCATGCCGGGTGGCGCGGCACGGTGAAGAGCGTGGTGCTCAGAGCCGTCACCGAAATGCGACTCGCCTACGGCACCGACGCAGCGGCACTGACGGCAATCGTCGGACCTGCCATATCGGTGAAGAACTTCGAGGTGGGCGACGAAGTGTATAACGAGTTCCTCGAAGCCAAGATGCCTATGGACAGCATAGCACGCCGCGAGGAAAAATGGCATATCGACCTGCCTCTGTGCAACAAAATGCAACTCATGATGGCAGGACTGAAAGAGGAAAACATACAGATGAGCGGCATCTGCACCTACGACAATGCCGACGACTACTTCTCGGCACGACGGCTCGGCAAGGAGTCGGGACGCATCTTCTCCGGCATCGTCATACGATGACTGCACCCGAAAACATAACCCCACACCCCTTACTACAAACATAAACAGAAAATAATGACCGTAAAGAAACTACTGATAGCTTTAACCTTTGTTGTCACAGCATCGGCTTTCATGCCGGTGAAAAACCCGTTTACACCTGCCGAACAGCAGCAGATAAGCATAGCCACGCCGGGACTGTTCAGCCGTTCCGACGCTTTCAGCATCGACTTCGCCACGCTGCACCCGTCGGAATACTCATTCCCGCTGCCGGTGGGAAAAGCAGAGCAGGGCAAAAACGGCAACATCGAAATATCGACAAAGGAGGGTGACGCCGTAAAGGCGATGTTTGAAGGCACCGTCAGACTCTCGCGCAAGCACAACGAAATGGGCAATGTGGTGGTGATACGCCACCGCAACGGGCTTGAGACGGTGTATGCCAACAACGCACAGAACCTCGTGGAGGTGGGACAGAGCGTGAAAGCCGGACAGACCATAGCCATCGTGGGCAAAAAGGACGGACGCACATACTGCGAATTCGCCATCATGGTGAACGGAGCACGCATCAATCCTGCCACAATCATCGACCTCAAGAGCCATCATCTGCGCCGGCAGACACTGCTTTGCGAGAAGAAAGGCTCGCGGGTGAGCGTCAGCGTGCAGGCAGGCAAGCACGCGGCGGAGTATGACATGACCGACATCGACCGCAATGTGTTTGAGAAATCATCCACATTCAAGTGGGACCTGACACAGATACGGAAGGAACATTGGTCGTATCCGCTGCCAGGTGCCAAGGTGATAAGCCCATACGGAGGCAGGCGCGGACACTCAGGCGTGGACCTGAAGACCGGTCCAAAGGACAAGATTCTGGCGGCTTTCGACGGCGTTGTCACACGTTCGGGACCGTTCTCCGGCTATGGTAACTGCATCGTGATACGCCATGCCTACGGACTGGAGACCCTTTACAGCCACCAGCACAAGAACCTCGTGAAGGTGGGCGAGCGTGTCAAGGCAGGACAGGTGATAGGACTCACCGGCAGAACGGGTCGCGCCACGACCGAACACCTGCATTTCGAGACGAAACTCAAGGGACGGCGATTCAATCCCGCAGTGATATTCGACCACGCAAACCGCGCGCTTCAGCAGACCACGCTCACACTGAACAGCAACGGAAGCATCTCGTCGGCGAAGAAAACAGGCACTGAGGTGACACCGGCTACACCGACAGTGCGGCGCAGCAAATCTGCCGCAAAACGCAGACCCGTGCATCACAAACGCCGGAGAAGATGATAAAAGCAAACCTATAAAAACTAACACTGAAATACAATATGATGAAATTCGGAAAACTTTTAGCTACTGCAACACTGCTTGTGTGCGCATTTTCTGCCAAAGCACAGTATAACATGCCCACACAGACATATACGTTTGACAAGCCTTACAAGGTGGAGAAGATCGCTCCTCCAAAGGGAAAGAAGGTGAAGAACGTGATTCTCATGATTGGCGACGGCATGAGTCTGATGCATGTCTATACCGCATGGACCTGCAACCGGGGCCAGCTGTGGCTTGAGAACGCGCAATATACCGGACTGTCGAAGACTTGGTGTACGAACAAACTCGTCACCGATTCCGGAGCAGGAGGCACCGCACTCGCGACAGGACACAAGACATCATATCATGCAGTGGGCGTCGATCCCGAAGGAAAGCCTCTCACATCGCTCGTGGATGTGGCGAAAGGACTCGGAAAGGATGCCGGTGTGGCGGTGACATGCCGTCTCTGGGATGCCACACCGTGCGACTTCTGCTGTCATAACAGCGACCGTGACATGGAACAGGAACTCGTCGGCGACTATCCGGAGAGCGGAGTCGATTACGTTTTCGGCGGAGGTGCGAAGTATTTCATCAACCGTAAGGACGGACGCAACATCTTTGAGGAACTCGAAAAGAAGGGCTATCATGTGTCACGCACATGGGACGACCTCGAAAAGTGGAACACAAGCAAGGTGTTCTGCGTGCCTTTCGAAGGCGACACGCCAGTGCCCGACGAGCGCGGCGACCTGCTGGCACGCGCCTCTCTCAAAGGAATGGAACTGATGAACAAGAACAAAAACGGATTCTTCATGATGATAGAAGGCTCGCAACTCGATGACTACGGACACTTCAACCAGCTTGATATGCTCATGAAGGAGACTCTCGACTTCGACCAGACAGTGGGCGAAGTGATGAAATGGGCGGCACAGGACGGCGAAACCCTCGTGGTAATCACCGCCGACCATGAGACCGGAGGCCTCACACTCGTCGATGGCGACAAGCAGGAGGGTAGGGTTGAGTGCTGCTTCTCAACGAAAAGCCATTCGGGAGTGATGGTGCCTGTGTATGCTTTCGGACCCGGTTCGGAGAATTTCAGCGGCATAATGGAGAACACCGACATCTTCTGGAAAATCAAACGACTTATGAGTAAGAAATAAACGCAAAAGGAATCCCACTCCAAGCCGTAGGGCGTGGGTGGGATTCCGACTTTGTGAATAAATCCATTAACCATACAAACAAGAAAAGAATGAAGCATCTTATCATGGCAGCGGCAATGTCGGTGGCAGCCCTTTCGGCACACGCGCAGAACCTGATATCGTCGGGTTCGCCGCTCTACAAGCTTCCTTATAAGAACACTTATGTCATGCAGACGCTCGTGGCAGAGAACTCTTTCCGCACGGCAAAGGTGGAAAAGACCAAGCCCGGAACTTTCGAACAGGCCAGAAAAGTGCTGCCTGCACCATATTGGGAGGGACATCAGACAGCTATCGACATGTACTGGAAGGCATGGCAGATAGGTATCAAGAACATCTGCCAGCCGCTTGACGACTCCGGATTCGTGACTTCATACATCTCTCCGGCATACAACGGCAACATTTTCATGTGGGACGACGCCTTCATCACCATGTTCTGCCGTTACGGCGAACGCTTCTTCCCGTTCCAGAAAACGCTTGACAACTTCTATGCAAAGCAGCATCCCGACGGATTTATATGCCGCGAGATACGTGCCGATGGCTCCGACTGCTTCGGACGCTACGACCCCACGAGCACAGGACCTAACATTCTGCCGTGGAGCGAATGGTTGTATTACACACAGTTTGGCGATGATAACCGTCTGAACAAGGTGTTTCCCGTGCTCGCTGCCTACTATAAATGGCTGAAGCTCAATCGTACATGGCGCAACGGAACCTACTGGAGCAGCGGATGGGGAACGGGTATGGACAACATGCCGCGTGTGCCCGAAGGCTATAACACCATTTACAGCAACGGACACATGGTGTGGCTCGACGCCTGTCTGCAACAGATAATGATGGCAAACATACTCCTCAAAATGGGATTTTACCTCGAACGCTGGCAGGAAATAGAGGAGTTTGAGGACGACATAAAGCACCTCACAGCATACATCAACAAGAACATGTGGAGCGAGCGCGACGGATTCCTCTACGACCAGTATGCCAACGACTCGCTGAGCACCACACAGGGCATCTACGCTTATTGGGCTCTTCACACCGATGTACTGCCCAAACAGCGTCTCGACCGCCTCGTGGCGCACCTCAGTGACACTGCCAAGTTCAACCGTCCGCACCGTGTCGCCTCGCTGGCGGCAGACAATCCGAAGTACAAGGCCAACGGCCGCTACTGGGAAGGAGGCGTCTGGCCGGGAACAAACTACATGGTTATATCAGGCCTTGTGAACAAGGGTTACAACCGATTGGCGCACGACATCGTGATGAACCACTACGAAAACGTGCTCAAAGTGTTTGAGAAGACAGGCACTTTCTGGGAGTATTACGCTCCGGAGAAGGCAGAACCTGGCTTCATGGCACGCAAGGACTTCGTGGGATGGACGGGTCTTCCGCCTATCGCCGAGCTGATAGAGTACATCTTCGGCATACGCGCTGATGTGGAAGAGAACCATGTCACGGTGGATGTGAACCTCACCGATGCCTACGGAATCGACCGTTATCCGTTCGGAGCCGACGGCAATGTCTCGATAAAAGTGGCAAAACGCGCTTCCGTTGCCGACAAGCCACGGGTGACAATAACAACCAATGTCCCATTCAAGGTGACCCTTCTCTGGGGCGACAGCAAGCTTGATGCGGAAGTGAAAGCAGGGACTCAGACAATATAGGAGGCTTTATGACAAAAATGATAATAGTTACTCTTCTGTTCTTCGCCCTTTCCGCGCTCAACGGTTATGCGTCGCAGAAGAAGACAAGACCCAACTGTACGGTGGTGATTGCCGCCGATTTGCATTTCGATATGCCGCCGGAGACCGACCAGTTCCATCATGTCGTGGCGATAAACACGCTTGGCGAGCACCGAAAGATTGATGCCGTGGTGCTTGCCGGCGACCTCTTCGACAAGTCGGCACCCGCCATTCTCGACCTTTACCGCCGTCGTTGGGAGCGCGGTGCTGACGCGCGGCAGATACATTACGATGTCTATCCGTGCTACGGCAACCACGACATAAGTCCGGAGAGCGGTCGGCCGGAGCTGAACAAGCTCGGCTGCGAGTTCAATCTGCATTATCTCGACTCGATACTCATCGACAAACTCAACAGCGGACAGATTGTGAATCTGCACCGTCCGAGCCGCAGCTATTCGTATAACATAGGTGGAGTACACTTCGTCTGTGCGCAGCTTGCTTTCGGCGACACCTCATACAGCACCGACAACATGCAGTGGGTGGAGGACGACTTGAAACGCTTCGCCTCCGACGGCACGCCGGTAGTGTTCGTGCAGCACTACGGTTTCGACGGATGGGCGCAGGAATGGTGGAAGAAGGAGAACCGCGACCGCCTCATGTCTCTGCTCGGCCACTACCGTCTGGCGGCTTTCCTCGTGGGGCACACCCACGCCTCTTCTGTCGAGACATACCAGGGTTGCCCCATAATGCAGGTGAACAACGCATGGAACGACGGCGACGGCAAGGCTTCGTTCGTGGTGCTCAGCATCAAGGGCGACAGGGTTTCCGCTGACACCTACGAGGTGCTCGACGGCGAAGGACACACCCGTCTGCTGCAACCTCAGATAAAAATGAACATTCCAATCAACCAATAATCATCGTAAAATGAAAAGAATATTCTGCTTCATCGCATTGGTTTCGGCTTTTGCGCTCGCCGCATCAGCCGCCGGCAAAGCCCGCGCAGGGCATGTGATACTTATAGGTCTCGACGGATGGGGCGCATACAGCGTACCAAAGGCGCACGACATCCCCAACATACAGAGTGCCATGCAGAACGGATGCTACACTCTGCGCAAGCGTTGTGTGCTCAAGTCGGAGTCGGCAATAAATTGGGCTTCGATGTTCAACGGTGCGCCGACGGAGATGCACGGCTACACCAACTGGAACTCGCGCGTGCCTGAAGTACCGTCGCTCTGCACCAACAGCCGCGGCATATATCCCACCATCTATTCCATCCTGCGCGAGCAGAGACCGCAGGCAGAGACCGGCTGCATAGCCGAATGGGACGGAATAAAGTTCCTTGTGGACTCGGCTGCAATCAGTTATGTGGATGTTGCGGGGAATTATGAGAAGGATTCCACACAGCTCTGCCGCATGGCGGAGAAATACATAAAGGAGAAAAAGCCCGTGTTTTTCGCCGTATGCTTCGACCAGATAGACCATGTGGGACACGCCATAGGCCACGACACGCCTGCCTACTACGATGTCGTGGCAAGCATCGACATCCAGGTGGGACGCATAATTCAGGCTGCCAAGGACGCCGGCATATACGATGACACCGTCTTCATCATCACCGCCGACCACGGAGGAATAGAACGCCGTCACGGAGGCCACTCGCTTCTGGAGATGGAAATACCCTACATCCTTTTCGGAAAAGGCATAAAGCGGGGTATGGAAATCACCGACACGGTGATACAATACGACACCGCCGCCACCATAGCCGAAATCCTCGGACTGAAACGCCCGCAGTGCTGGCGCGGACTCCCGACATATTGTGTGTTCAAATAGGCTTTAAGCATACCAACATAACACAACCATTAAAAAACTAAAAGAACATGAAACAACGAAGAGCATTACTCAGTGCGCTCTTTGGCGCATTGCTTCTGTGGCCCTCCGCTGCTGTCTCAGACACGCTGCAGGATTCGGGTGACACGGCTTTCAAGGCAAGGAAGAAATTCACCCAAATCGGTTACAGCTACAACACGTTCTCGCGTAAGGATGGCGCCGAGTTGAAAAACAACACGGGCATATCGTTCACGTCGGGTCGCAGCTACTATCTGCACAAGCCCATCGGCGGGCGTCTGCGCATAGGGCTCGACTGGGTTTGGACTGACTTGAACTATGCAACTACAAGGTGAACTACCAGTACGAGGGCAGCGATGCCGCCGCTCTCTCCGACACCGACATGGATTATGACGACGATGAGGACTATTCAAACATCACCATGCACAGCGTTGATATAGGTATGCAGTTCGGTCCGTCGGTGACTTACAGCATAAACGACAAGTTCCAGGTGCACGCCTACGGACGTTACGCCCCTGCCTACTCCCTTTTCTACGACGGCGAGAACATCCAGGGCGGCTTCGGCAACTTCTGCGTAGTGGGTGCCAATGTCAGCTGGAAGTTCATAGGAGTCGGCGTCGAGGGTCGTTTCGGCGGCTCGACATACAAGCGGCTCGACAGCGACGAGGGTGAAGACCAGTACGAAGAAGCCATCGCCGACGGCGTGCATTTGCTCTCCGGTGAGAAAGGCAAAACCACATACAGCGGCTTCAGAGCCTACATCACATTCAGATTCTAACTAAAAACTAAAGGGAAAATGAAGAAAAATCAATTTATACGGTTTGCCAAGTTATGCTTGGCCATGATGTTGTCCGTTGTCTTGGCAGCTTGCAGTGAGAACACATTATATATAAGTGACAACACAAATCCTGGCGACGGTTCAGGAGCCGACGCTTCGGAAACGGTGAAAGGTAAAATCAAAATCGGCGGCAATGACTTCAGCGGCGTTGTCGGAGTGGAGACTTTCAGCAGTGTAGGGACTGTGAACGGCAGTGATTTCGAGATTAACACGAAGAATACGGGTAAGCCGATGCTCGTCGTCTGCTCTAACGCCAGCGATGAAATAACATTCATATACCGTGGTCGTCTGTCTTCAACGACTCCGATAGAAATCAACGAACGTACAACGGCTGTCGCCCTTCTTTCGCTTCATCCGGTGTTCTGGAGCATGAATCTTGACGACTACGGACAGTTTTCCGAGCAGGTGAGCAAGTTGAAGGGCTTCTCCCGTCTGGTGGAAGAGGTGAAGACTCTGATAGGAAGCAACCGCAACCTTATGGCAACCTCCAATGAGTCGTTGATTGCAGCCATGAACACCTGCTACGAACAGTTGCTTGGCACCGATGGCGCATCAGTGGAAAAGCGTAGAAACCAAGGCGTGAAGAACGGTAAGGCAAAGGCTGGCGAAACCGACGAGGAGACAGACACACGCCCGATAGAGTTCTGCCCGGAGGCTGTTACGACAGCTGCCCGCGTGTCGGGTTTCGCTCCGGTTTACGAGTGCTATACCGAACACGACCTCGTGCGCTCGGAAAGCAAGCTCCTGCTGCCGCACGAGTCGTACAGCTGGACCGACCTGTACCAGATGCTGCTGATGGGCTTTAAGCTTCAGAGTCTCCCTGAAGCATGGGACGACTTCGTGCACGGCGACTGGCAGACATTTGACATGAGCGATGCCGGCGATTATTATTTCACAGCCGACTTCACTACGGATGCTGCCTGGAGAGCGCAGCTGTGCTATGTGGTGAACGATGTGTTCAACCTCTTCGGGGCTCTCTCGTCGATTAACAAATATGATGAGGAAAAAGGAGTGTGGCTTGAAACATCCATCCTTAACCCCGTGAACCAGAAGGAGTTCGATGATGCTTTGGATTTCGTCCTGGACGGTTTGAAAACGTTTGGCGGCCCGAATGCCAATTACGGCGGCAAGTGGGTGGAATCGACATGCAGCTTCGTCTTGAGCCGTTTGTGGAAATGGTGCGAGGATCATGAGCAGAGTTACCTGAACAAAGGACTTTGCGCCAAACTGCTGAAAGGACTCAGCATCGTCGATGGAGTGTCGGCGTTCGCAGGCAATCTGGGGCGTACTTATATGCGTGCCAAATGTCCGGAATACATACAGAAATGCTTTTCGCAGCACAATAAAATCCTGACCAATTGTCTCGGAGTCGGCGTCAGCGTCATAAGCGGCAACAACCAGAGCGGAATTCCCGGCCAGCGCCTGACAATGCCCGTAAGATTCGGAGTGAAATGCCAGATGGGTCAGGGCATACGCCTTGAAGTCGTGAACGGCGGAGGAACTCTTGACCGTTATCACAAGACCATATACCAGCCCGACGGAAGTGAGGAAATTGTGGATATAAACTGGACTTTGGGCGAAAAGGAAGGCGAGCAGACGATAAGAGCGTGGGTGGAAGATGTCGCCACGCACAAGAAGCAGGGACTGTCGTGTGTTGTCACGGCAACGACTTCTACGGGTACGCTGCTCACAGGTATAGGAAATGCCTACCGGTTTGAATACGATGAAAACGGACGCATGACAAGTGTCACCGACAGGACATGCATGCTTTCAGAACCCGCCGACCCGTCGGAAATCCTGAAGAGCACGTTCTTCTATAAGGACGACACCAGCAGGGAACTGTCGAGGATTGTGACCAAGGGCGATGGCGAAACGGACACTTGGTATAACATCGAATACAACGAATATGGAAATATAAAGCATTTCAAATGGTCGGGTTCTGATGAATATGGCACGGAATACGGTTCCGGACAACTCTCGTATGACCGTGACGGTCGCATCAACAGAATCATTTCCTATGCTGACGATGGTGCTACTTACCTTAACTTCACTTGGGAAGACGGTAAGCTTGTGAAGATAAATTACAGCGACCCGTCGTCTGAAGATTTCGCAAATGAGGATACATACATTTCCTACGGTCTTCAGAAAAACGTGAATGAGCAATATCCGTCAGCTTTGGTGATGCTCGACCTCGGTACGCTCTTCTTCTCCGGACAGGTGGGGCCTGGCCCGACATATCTCCCGATACAGATTGTTGATATGGAATCGGGACTCAATCTTGATTACACGTTGCGTGCGGACGGCTTCATACAACACGAGCGGATGAGGCTCATCTCCGATCCTGCACACGGGTTCGACTTTGACTATTTCTACAAGAGCCAGACCAAGTCAAGCGTGGCACCGCGTAGCGTCTCTTCGTATGGATCTCAGCCAATGAAGCGTATGAAGCTGCATAAGGGATTGCGTATGTTCGGATTGCGGCGCTGACCGCGCCTGCCGGCTGCGGCGGCATGGACGGCAGGCACTGCTGTCATGCTGTCGCGCAGCAGCATTTATGGACAATAAAAAAAGAAGCCTTGTTTGCACTGCAAACAAGGCTTCTTTGTGTCTTAAACAAGGCTTCTTTTGAGTGCAAACAAGGCTTCTTTTCAAAGCGGCTTGAATGTGCGTAGATTTTATGCCTCCTTCTTCGCCACGCAACGCCATGCGAACATGAGCACGAAGGCGAAGCCGAGGAGAGGGATTATGAACGGCAGAGTGAAGTTGGCATAACTGTCTGCCACCATTCCCATGAGCAGGAAGCCGCAGCCTCCTACGGGCGTCATCATCAGAATGGACGATGCACTCTTGGTGAGACCGCCGAGGTTGCGCAGGGCGAGGGCGAAAATGGTGGGGAACATTATAGCCTCGAAGAAGTAGTTGCACAGCAGTGCCGCCACGGAGATGTAGCGTCCCAAGCCGAGCAGGAGCACTGCCATCGACGCTACGGTGCCAACAGCGCAGACGAGGAGATATTTCTCCGCCGCCATGTTGCTCATCACCGCCGCACCAACGAAGCGTGCCAGCATGAAGATACCGAGTCCGACGGTGAGGATTGTCGATGCCGTGGCCGACTCCATCCAACCTTCGCCCGTGAGATAGTTGATGAAATAGGAGTTGATGGAAATCTCTGCCACCTCGTAAGCGAGCAGGGCGAGGAGTCCGAACACAAACCAGCGGTTGGCGAAAAGGCGCGAGAGGTTGTGGCTTCCCGTCTGTGTCTCCTTGTCGTCGGCGTGTGCTATTTCCGGCAGACTGATGCGCGAGAACAGCAGGGCAACGAGCAGCACGAAGGCTCCCATGATGGTGTAGGGCACTACGGCGTTGCCGCCTCCCTCGCCGTCGGTGGTGCCTTGGAATAGGAAACTGCCCACAACGAGTGTGGCGAACATCGAGCCTACGCCGTTGAACGACTGCGAGAAGTTCAGGCGCGCAGTGGCGGTCTCCTTGGGTCCGAGCTCCGTGACATACGGGTTGGCTGATGTCTCAAGGAAGACGAGTCCGCAGCCGATGATGAAAAGGGCTATGAGATAGGCGTAGAACGTGCCCATGCTGGAGCAGGGGATGAAGGCGAGCGAACCCACACCGAACAGCGTGAGTCCGAAAACGACGCCGCGGCGGTAGCCCTGGCGGTTGATGAAGAGTCCGGCGGGGATTGCCATGAGGAAATAACCCAGATAGGTGGTCACCTGGATGAGTGACGACTGTGTGATGCTGATGTTCAGTTCGGTCTGGAAATGCTTGTTGAGCACGTCGAGGATGGCGCGTGCGAATCCCCACATGAAGAAGAGTGAGGTGATGAGGATGAACGGCAGGGCATATTGTCTGCTGCTCAACGATGGTGCTTTCTGTTTCATTATATGTTGTTTGTTAATGTTTTCAGCATTGCGCACGCCGCTTGGTATCGGGTGCGTATCCCTTGCTCGTCGGGTACGGATGCCGTCGTAATCAGGGCAATGACTTGCAAACTTACAACAAAAAAACAAGAATGTGGATGTTTTTCATCTTTTATTTTCCCGGCGTCCCCGTTTTCAATGTTTTTTTATGAATACTTGTGAAAAAAGGAACGGAATCAGAGGCGGTTTCTGACAAAAAGGCAAAAAAAAAAGGGGCTCCGCTGAGTCCCAACCTTTGTTAACCTTAAATCTAATACCATGAAAAACGTTGCAAAGATACCGCCATTGTGCCGTTCTGACAAATTTTTGAAGCGGATTTTTCACGAAAATGTATATTTTCTGTATATTTCTTGATGTATATCAATCACATAACTGCCTGTTCCACTGCCTTTTACAGATTTCTCAGCTTTCTGCCCCGTGCTTTTCGCCGCCGGAAAAGCTGCTGTTGCAGCAATCGGAGGAATAGTTTTGTAATATGTAATAAGAATGTTAAATAGTCGGAATAGAACAACAATTCTGTGCAAAAGAATAATGTCGTTTTGGAAAAAATGACTACTTTTGCAACAGGACAACAACAATGCGACTATGGAGAAAGAGGTAGTGGAAAAAAGAGTGGATATTGATTATATCCTCGGATGCGGCGCAGCCGACTATTCTGATGGCGACATCATCGTGCTTGACAAAATCGGTGCAATGACGATGGAGGACACCGTGCATCTCGACATGGCCATAATGATGTATCTCGTGAAGGGCCGTCTGCAAGGCGACATAAACGGAAAGACCTACGAGGCCAAGGAGGGCGACCTGATTGTGTGTCTGCCCAACTACTATCTGAGCAACTATCTCATGTCGCCGGATATAGAGTCGAAAATCGTGGGACTGTCCTATTCGGCACTCCAGAAGAACATGCAGGTGAACAAGGACATGTTCGCCCTGCTTTCTTACCTTACGAAAAACCCCGTGATACATCTCAACTCGGAACGGAGGGAGCTCATCGTGAAGTACTACGACATCGTGAGTCACAAGATAAGCCATCCGCACGGCTACTTCCACAAGGAGATAATGCACAGCATCTTCGTGTGCTTCTTCAGTGAACTCTTTGCCACTATCGCGCCGGATGTGGAGTATGTCGATAACGGAGCGTCGGTGAAGCAGGCCAATCTGATATTCTCGCGCTTCATGGAGATGCTCATAGACAACAACGGAAAGGTGCGCTCCGTGAAGCGGTATGCCGAGGCTTTGTGCATAACGCCGAAGTATCTGTCGTTCGTATCGAAGAGCGTGAGCGGCAAGACGGCACTGGAACTGATTCACAAATACACCGTGGAGACCATCGTGCGCTACCTGAAACACTCCAATCTCTCGATAAAGGAAATATCGGAGATGCTCGATTTTCCCAACCTTTCGTTCTTCGGCAAGTTCACGAAAAGCCATCTCGGCGTGTCGCCCACGGAGTTCCGCCGCACGCAAAGCATCAAGCATAAATGACGAAACGTTCTGGTTTTGCGGAATATAGTTTCTGCAATGCCCGCATTTCACAACTTTGAAGAAACAAAAAAAGCGTCAGCCGCAATTGCGACTGACGCTTTTTTGAATGTCTGTCCGGCGTGTTCCGGCAGTTTTGCCAATGCTTATTTCTTGCTGTCCTTACGCTGTTTTCTGTCGAACGACAGTGTGATTTTCCCCACATAAATGGCGTTTTTGCCGTTCTGGTCCACTCCAATCTCGCGTCCTTCGGCGTTCTTCACATAGCGCATCTGCTCGAAGAACGAGTGGGAATGGCCTCCAAGCACGAGGTCAATGTCTTTGGAATGGGCGATAAGCCATTGGTCTCCCGGCTCTGTCGGGCGCAGCCAGCCGAGATGCGACACGCAAATCACGACATCACACTTCTCCTTATGCTTCAGAAGAGCGGCAGTTTCGTTGGCTTTTTCCACAGGGTCGAGGTATTTCACACCCTTGCATTTTGCCAAATCAACGAGTCCTTCGAGTGCGGGGCTGACTCCGAAGATTCCTATTTTCAGTCCGTTGCGCTTCAGTATGGCGTATGGTTTCACCAGTCCTTCAACCACTGTGCCGCTGAAATCGTAGTTGGCGCAGACTATCGGGAACTTCGCCATGCGGAAAATGCGTGCCATGTTGTCGAGTCCGAAGTCGAATTCGTGGTTGCCTATCGTTATGGCGTCGTAGCCCATACGGTTCATCAGCTCCACTTCCACATCTCCTTTGAAGAGCGTGTAGTAGGGCGAACCTTGCGAAAAGTCGCCGCTGTCGATGAGCAGCAGCTGCGGGTTGCGCTTGCGTTCGGCCTTTATCATTTCCAGACGGCGCAGGTATCCGCCGCGTCCTGCCACTGCCGTGTCGGCAAGATTGGGGTTGAGCGGCAGTATGCAACTGTGTGTGTCGTTGGTGTGCAGTATCTCAAGCTGCTTCTGTGCTGTTGCCGTTAGGGCGATAAGCAGCATCAGTGTGATTGCAAGAAAGTGTCTTTTCATCATCTTTTCACATTATATATTATTCCACTGTGAACCTGCCTTCGATTTGGCTGTCCACCTTTTTCCCGTCTTTTGCGGCGGCTCTGAAGTAATCCATCACCAGGAAACGCACGTTGTTCTCTTCGTTTTGCGGCGAGACGACATCGGTTTTTTCCTTGAATGCCACCATCTCGTCGTTGCCCTGGGCTACATAGTCGAGTGTCACGATGCGGTAGGTGCGGTCCTTGTCTATCTCCTTTCCGTCGATAGTAGCTCCGAGCAGATGCCGGTCGCGGCTCATCCGCACCCTTACGCCATGACTGACGCACTCGCCTCCACGCTTCGCCATCTGCGTAAACAGTTCTGTCACCTTGTCGCCTTTGAGCGAAAGGAAGCAGATTTTGTTGTCGAACGGGGCAATGTCGAGCACATCTCCCACGGTGATGTCGCCTTCTGGCAGTGCCGCGCGTATGCCGCCTTGGTTATAGACGGCGAAGTCTGGCTTCTCACCGAACTTGTCCGACGCCCACATAAGTATGTCGGGCATGAGGTTGGAGAGCAGTCCTTCGGGGCGTGCCGTGGCGAGATAGCGTGCCGTTTGTCCCACTACGGGGCTCATCATGCTATCTACATGCGCCGTGAACGGCTTTATGAAGCGTTCCGTTTCGGTGTCGCTTGTGGTGTCGTAGCGGCTGTCGATGAGTATTCTTGTGCGTTCCACGCCCGACAACTGGTAGTGTGTGGAGCATGAAGCACATACGCATACCGTTGCTACGATGGCGGTTTTTATTGATGTCCTATGCATGGTTTTTATTCGTTTTCTCTTTTGTTACACTACTGCAAAGGTATGAATAAATTCTCTATCGACATTGTAAGTCGTTAAAAATCACTCTTTCCGGTGTAATTATGAGTCGAAAACTTGTGGCATTAGGAATTTTTCCGTACCTTTGCACCGCTTTTCGGCGTAACCTATGACGGGAAGAAGAGTTGCCAGTTATGTTGCGCGAGAACGATAAACAAATTTAATTATCAAGTAAAAATGGATTTAATTAAAGTTGCTGAAGAAGCATTTGCAACCGGCAAGAAGTTCCCGGAATTCCGTTCTGGTGACACTATCACAGTCGCTTACAAAATTATCGAGGGTACAAAGGAGCGTATCCAGCTCTACCGTGGTGTCGTAATCAAGATTTCCGGACACGGAGAGAAGAAGCGTTTCACCGTTCGTAAGATGTCTGGCACAGTTGGTGTAGAGCGTATCTTCCCAATCGAATCGCCCAACATCGACCACATTGAGGTGAACAAGCACGGTAAAGTGCGTCGCGCCAAGCTTTACTACTTGCGCAAGCTCACTGGCAAGAAGGCTCGTATCGCTGAGCGTCGTGTCATCACCGGCGAGTAATCAAGTCTCCTTGAAACTCGGAAAAAAAAATAAAAAAAGAGATTTTGCATTGCGCAGAATCTCTTTTTTTATTTCATTCTATTCTTGTTCGTCTTGCCTGCTGAACCTCTTTCAGTCCCGTCGGCATCATTTCTTTTCCTCTTTCGGGGCTTCTTCTTTCTCTTCGCCGTAGCTCATCTGCCCGTCGTCATCGCCGTGCAGGGCTTCCTTGAAACTCTCCCAGTCCTGGAAACCCACGAGGAGCGAGATACGGTCGAGCGTCTCACGCTTCGGCTTTTCCGTGCCTTTCAAGTACTTTGTCAGCTTCTCTGTGGCCAACACCTTGCTTGGAATCTGTCCGAGCCCGTGCTCCACGGCTTCAAAAAGCTTCTTCAGCTCATGTTTCTTACCTTCCATAACATACAATGTTTAGTGCTCGCAAAATTAGCAATAACGCGTCGTTCGGCAAAATTTTTCCACCGAAATGTTTCGCTTCCGAATGTTTTCTTCACGCAGGGGACTGTTGTGCGGATAGCAATTTGACTGTCAGTAATTTGCATATCTCGCAAGAAAATAGTATTTTTGCACTCTCTTAAAAAAGACGAGAACACATCTTTTTGTCATATATTGCAATATGAAAGAATTAGCATTAAAGTACGGATGCAATCCGAATCAGAAGCCTTCGCGCATCTATATGGAAGAAGGCGAACTCCCAATCGAAGTAATCAACGGCCGTCCAGGCTACATCAATTTCCTTGATGCCCTCAATTCATGGCAGCTTGTCAAGGAACTCAAGGCCGCAACAGGCATGCCTGCCGCCGCATCGTTCAAGCATGTGTCGCCCGCAGGAGCTGCCATCGGCTTGCCTCTGACCGACACTTTGAAGAAGATTTACTTCGTTGATGATGTGAAAACAGAGCTCTCGCCGCTGGCTTGTGCATACGCCCGTGCCCGTGGCGCCGACCGTATGAGCTCTTACGGCGACTTCGTTGCACTGAGCGACACCTGCGATGCCGCTACAGCCACGCTTCTGAAGCGTGAGGTGAGCGACGGCGTTATCGCTCCGGACTTCACTCCTGAAGCAATAGAAATACTCAAGGACAAGCGCAAAGGCACTTACAACGTAATAAAGATTGACCCCGACTACACTCCGGCGCCGATAGAACACAAGCAGGTGTTCGGCATAACTTTCGAGCAGGGACGCAATGAAATTCGTCTCGACGACCCTCAGCTCTTCGCCAACATACCCACAAAGAACAAGGAATTCAGCAAGGAAGCGATACGGGATCTCGTCATCAGCCTTATAACCTTGAAATATACGCAGAGCAATTCGGTCTGCTATGTCAAGGACGGACAGGCCATTGGTATCGGCGCGGGACAGCAGAGCCGCATACACTGTACACGCCTCGCCGGCAACAAGGCCGACATTTGGTGGCTGCGCCAGCATCCTAAGGTTATGAATCTGCCTTTTGTTGATGGCATTCGCCGCGCCGACCGCGACAACACTATCGATGTCTATATCTCTGACGACTGTGATGACGTGCTTCGTGACGGCACATGGCAGCTCTTCTTCAAGGAGAAGCCGGAACCGCTCACACGCGAAGAGAAGAAGGAATGGATTGCCCGCAACACTGGTGTTGCCCTTGGCAGCGACGCTTTCTTCCCCTTCGGCGACAACATCGAGCGTGCCCACAAGAGCGGTGTGCAGTACATCGCCCAGGCAGGAGGTTCTGTCCGCGACGACAATGTCATTGATACTTGCGACAAGTACGGCATTGCCATGGCGTTCACAGGCGTGCGTCTGTTCCACCATTAATTCATTTCTGAATCCACACATTATTATATAATTATGAGCAAAGGCGACGATATTGACGCAATCATTGCAGGAGGCGGCATCGTCTTCGGCAGAGGCGGCTCCGGCAAGAAGGCTGACGACGGCAAGGTGAAGACCAAAGCCAAGAAGAAGAAATACATCACCGGTGCCCATGGAAGCGGTTCGGCACGACAGAAGGCGAAGTATCGCGAGCAGCGTGCCAACCGCCATAAGAAGTAAGACACTGTTTTTTTATTACACGGCATAAGGCCTCGTTACTGCATGCAAGTGCAGTGGCGGGGCCTTTTCCGTTTCTTCCTGCCTAATATTCGTTGTGCGTCGGTGCCGTATATTGACGGGTTTGTTTTGACACTCCGCCCATATTCTCCTATGTCTTGCTCTTACTGCAACATTAGGCATCTGACTCCTGTTCTGCCGTGTGGCAATAGTTTCTTATGTAAACATGTCAAAGACCGCTTGCGACATTACTGTCTGCCGGTGCAAAGGTAATGCTTTGCGCAAGCGAAGTCAAGTGCCAGGCTGGACGAAAAATGCCGGAGACTGCTGCTGCAATCTCCGGCATTGATGTGTTTATGCCTTACAGGCGTAAGCGTTGCGGCTTAGTAGCCGTCGTTTTGCTTCAATGCTCCGCCAGACTTTGTGATTTCTGTTGAAGGATAGGGGAATGCGATGAAGTGGTCGTCGTATTTCACTGCCTTTACCAGCGGGTTGGCTTCGTTCACATAGTCTTTGTAGGCACCGATTTCGAATGTGCTGTTGCTGTCGCTGCGGTCAGCGTAGTGGCGGACACGCGGGTGTGCGTTCAGTTCCTTTTCAGCGAGAGCCTTTATCTCGGCATTGCCTGCGTGGAACCAGCGTTTGAGGTCGTAGAGGTGGTCGGTGAACTCGAATGCCAGTTCGCAGCGACGCTCGTGATAGAGGTCGGTCCATGTGGCGTTGCCTGCGATAGGAGTGAGGTGTGCGCGTGTGCGGAGGCGGTTGAGGTCGGTAGCGGCCTTGTCAGGATGGTTGGTAGCGAGATAAGCCTCGGCACGGAACAGCAGCATCTCTGCAAAGCGTACGAGCGGCATGTTCACGCGTGATGTGGGCCAGTCGCCGTTGGTGCTTACATAGCCCTTCTTGTCGGCATCCTTATACTTGAATGCGTCCATGTACTTGTTGATCATGAAACCCGACTCGACATCGGCGGTGGAGAAGAACTTGCGTGTTTCGCCGAAGAATTCGAACTCCTGTCCGTATTCAAGGAGAGTGCGCTTGATGCGGTCGTTGCCGGCACCGTCCTTTATCATTTCTTCATAGATGTCGTATGAAGGCTTGTTCTGGCCCCATCCGTTGTAGATGCCCCATCCCTTGTTATCGAGGATGACGCCAGGGAACTCTGAACCACCGGGTGTGTCGCCGCCGGTTCCGGCTATACCGAAGAGGTATTCCTTTGTCCAGAAGTTGGCGAAGTCAGACGAGAAGACATCGTCGAAGTTGGGAGCGAGGTCACGGCCGTATGTGGTTTCCAGCTCGTTCACCATTGAAATCACGTTGTTCCACTGGGTCTTGTCCCAAGTTGCCCAGTAGGCATATACCTTTGCCTTGTAGGCTACGGCTGCCGCCTTGTGTGCGCGTCCGCGGTCTTCGGCTCCGTATTCTTCGAATTTGGGCAGGTACTTGATGGCGTTGTCAAGGTCTTCGATGATATACTTGTAGTTGTCCACTACCGATGCCTGCTGCTTTGGTATGGAGTTGTCGTATCCGTCGGGATAGTCCTCGTAGCGTGTGAAGGGCACACCCTGCTTGTCTGTACCGTAACGGTAGGCGATGTAGAATTGTGAGAAGGCACGCATGAAGTAGGCTTCGCCCAGAGAGCGTGTCTCTACGGCAGTGAGTGCGGTGCCGGCTTGCTTTTCAAGAAGTTTGGCGATAACCCAGTTTGCGCGTGATGTCACCTGTGTGAAGTTGTTGTATGTGGTGCGCAGCGGACTCTCGTCGCCGGTGTAGCGGAATGTTGCGAGGTCGCTGTAGCCGCGTGTGCGTCCCCATACCACGTCGCAAGCGGCTCCCTGCTCCCAGAAAATCTCTCGTCCGAAGAGGCCTTCCTGGTGTATCGGTGCGTAAAGAGCGTCAATGGCTTCGATGGCCTGGTTGTCGTTCTTGAAGTATTGTGATGTTGTAGGGCTTCCCTCCGGCTGCACATCCAAGAAATCGCTACAAGAGCTGAGAAGCGCCAAAGAGAAAGCTGCTGTCAATAAATATTTTGCTTTCATAACTTTCTTCCTTTTTTAATTAATAAGTAAGTTTAACTCCGAAAGAGAATGTGCGTGCCACGGGGTAGCGCATAGCGTCCCATCCGCCGCATTCCGGGTCGATGCCGGTGTAGTCGGTGATGGTGAAGAGGTTCTCGCCACTTACATAAACGCTCAGACGGCTGTTGCGGCTGTTGAAGTGTGCGCACTTGCGAAGGATGTTGGTGAGGTCGTAGCTGACGGTCACGTTCTTCAGACGCAGGTAGGAAGCGTTCTCCAGATACCAGTCGGAAGCTGTCGAGAAGTTGTTGTTCGGGTCGTTCTTCGACAGGCGTGGAATGTTGCTGTCGCGGTTGGTCTCGCTCCATGCGTCAAGGATGCGTGCGTCGCGGTTGAAGTTTCCTTCAACATCTGACAGTGTCATGCACTTTGCCACGTTCATGGCCTGTGCTCCTGCCACGCCCTGCAGCATTGCCGAGAAGGAGAGATCCTTCCATGTGAAGCCGCCGGAGAGTGAGAATGTGTACTTCGGAGTGGCCGAGCCACAGTACTGACGGTCGCCGTCGTCGATCTTGCCGTTGCCGTCGTGGTCGATGAACTTCAGGTCGCCAGCCTTTGCGTTGGGCTGTATGCGGTTGCCGTCCTTGTCGACGTAGGCTGCTGCTTCAGCGTCGCTCTGGAAGATGCCGTCGGTCTTCACGAGGTAGAACGAACCGAGAGGCTCGCCTTCGGCAGTCTGGTAGCAGTAAGGAATGAGTCGGAACTTGCCGTCGCCGGTCCATACGCCGGGGTTGCCGTCGCTGTCCTTCACGCCTATGTCGCTCACCCAGTTCTTGAGCCATGCGAAGTTGCCGCCTACATAGTAAGAGAAGTTCTTGTTCACGCGGTCGTTCCAGTTGGCTGAGAACTCTATACCGCGGTTGCGTACTTCACCCTGGTTCACGAGCATTGCGTCGAGACCGATGCTGTTAGGCCAGTTCATCGACTGTGTCTGGATGAGGTTGAATGTGCGCTTCTCAAACCAGTCGAACTGCAAGGCCAGACGGTCGTTGAACATGTTGAGGTCGAGACCGAGGTCAAACTGCTCTGATGTCTCCCATGTCAGGTTGTTGTTGATGGCCTGGGAGTTGAAGTAGAATGTGTTCCAGAGAGTGTTCTTCTCCACGCCGTACTGTGCCTGTTCCTGCCATACCTTCATTGAGAGGGCAGCGGTCTTGTAGTTGTAGCCGATGGAACCGAGGTTGCCCACGCGTCCCCAAGAGGCGCGGAGCTTCAGGAGCGATACGAGGTCGTTCTTCGGGAAGAAGCTTTCGTTGGAGATTTTCCATGCACCTGTCACAGCCGGGAAGTCGCCGTGGTTGTTGCCTTTAGGCAGACGGCCGGCGTAGTCGCGGCGCCATGAAGCGGTGAGGAAGTAGCGGTCGTCGTAAGAATAAGCCAGACGGCCGATGAGCGACACGTTGGCGTCGGGGCCGGTGAGGTAGTCGCTGCCTGAGACAGAGCCGGCGTTGGCTATGTACTGCAGGTATGCCGACTCGTCGGCGAATGTCTTGCCGTCGAGTTCGAAGCCGCGCACGTTGTAGTGGTCGGCTGTCGTCGAGAGGAGAGCACCCACGGTGTGCTTGCCGAATGTGTTGTCGTAGGTGAGTGTGTTCTCCGTCTTCCACTGGTCGGTGCGGTAGGTGCTTTCAGTGAGCGAGTTGCTGTTGTTGGGCTTACCCACCTCGTCGCGACGCGGCGAGAACTGCTTGTAGAGGTTCGACTGAAGGTTGTATGTGAAGCGGCTCACGAACTTCAATCCCGGAATCACGTTGCCCACCTCGAGCGATGTGGTGCTCCATGTGTCGCTTGTGCGGTTGAAGGTGTTCTTTGAGGAAAGAGTGTTGAGCGGGTTCACTGCGTCGCCGTGTATGTCGGCGAAGTTGCTTCCGTACTGTGCGATGTATGTGGGGTCCTGTGTCGTCACGCCGCCGAAGCCCGATTCTGTGAACTGGCTGTAGGCTTCTGCGCTTGCCGGCATGTAGATGGCAGAGAGAATCGGACCTGTGTAGCCTTCGTTTGTGGCAGTAGTGCGGTTCTCGGTGTTCTTCCATACGAAGTCCTCGCTGATGCTCACCCACTTGTTGATTTGGTACTTTCCGTTGTAGTGGATGGCGAGGTTCTTGTTGAATGTGCTCTGGAGGATACCTTCGTCGTTGTCGTAAGAGAACGAGAGACGGTTGGCGAACGTGTCGCTGCCTGAGTTGAGCGATACGTTATGACGCTGGTAGAAGGCGGTGCGGAATATTTCGTCCATCCAGTTGGTGCGTGTTGTGGCAATCCACGGGTTCTTGTTCACGTCCCATCCTGCCGGCATTTCCATGCTGGCGTTGCCGTAGGAAATCTTGCGCATCTGTATTTCCTGCTCTGCGTTGAGCGGAGTGGGGAGGTTCATGGCGTTGCGTATGCCCACCATTCCGTCGTAGGAGATGGATGTCGCGCCCTTCTTCGCCTTCTTTGTCGTCACGAGTACAACACCGCCGGCTCCTGACTGTGCACCGTAGATGGCTGCCGACGCGGCGTCCTTGAGTACTACGATTGACTCGATGTCGTTGAGCGAGGAGATGGGTGCGCCGGGCACTCCATCGACAACCCACAGCACGTTGTCACCGTTCTGTGAGCCTTGTCCGCGGATAACGATGTTGGGAGCGGCTGTAGGGTCGCCGCCGTCGGCCTGTACTGTCACGCCGGCGAGCTGTCCCTGAAGCATTCCTTCGGTTGAGGTCACGGGGCGTACGGCGAGTTCATCGACATTCGACACCACGCCTACGGCAGCTGAAAGGTCCTTCTTCTTTGTTGCGGCACCATAGCCTATTGCCACAACCTCGTTGAGCATGTGGCTGTCGTCCTTGAGGACTACTGAGAGCTGTCGGCTTTGTCCCACCTTCACTGTTGTGGAAGCGTAGCCGATAGATGAGATTTCAAGGGATGCGCCGGGTTTTACATCGATGCTGAAGTTGCCGTTGATGTCGGTGATAGCTCCCACCTTTCCGTTGGCAGCCTTTACTGTGGCTCCGATGATGGGTTCGCCGTTAGAGTCCTTCACGACTCCCTTGACGGCTACCGTGCCCTGCTGTTGCGCAAAAGCTTCGGGAGTTTTGACGGGTGTTGTGCCTGCCATTGCAGCCGAAGAGGAAAATGATAACATGGAACATGCTGCGACTCCTACGAGTCCGCATTTCCAGTTCTGTTTCAAGATGCCTTTTCCCATTTTGTCAAATTTAAGTTGTTAATAAAAGATGTATTAGCGGTTCTGGCTAACGACAATTGAAAAAATAAGCTTTATGTAAAGCGGATTTTGGTATGTCGATGTTGCAAAAGTAACGAATTTTAATATTCCATGCAAATTATTTACATTCTATTTGAAAAAGATTCTACTTTTTTCATGCTTTTGAAACATCGTCGGCGTGTTTTGGCGTATTTGTGTTTTGGTGGCGGGTTTATATTTAATAATGTGTAAGAGCGTGTGCCTTGCTCTTGCTCACTCTTTTACTTTTTTCCCTTTTTACTCTTTTACTTTTCCGCCTTTTACTCTTTTACTTTTTTACCTTTTACTCTTTTACTTTTCCGCCTTTTACTCTTTTACTTTTCCACCTTTTACTCTTTTACTTTTAAACAAGGCTTCTTTGCAACGCAAACAAGGCTTCTTCGGCTTGCAAACAAGGCTTGTTTGCACTCCAAAGAAGCCTTGTTTTTGGGCTGTATGTAATGCTATTGATTTTCAAGCAGTTACGGTTCAGACTCCGCTTGTCTCATGCAGCCGTTTGAGGTTCTTCTCCCATGTGCTGTAAAGCCAGTCGGTGTCGTCCTCGTCGGAGAAGTCGGTGATGAAGAGGGAGTAGGTGCCGGAGAGCGAGCATCGCTCCATGCGTATCTCCACGAATACGTCTTCCGGGTCGTCGTCCCAGTGGAAACGTACTCGGCAGAGCCGTTCCTTTGCCACGAAGTGTGCCTTGCGCTGTTCGTGGTGCCGCCATTCCTGCCCCCAAGTGAATGTGAGTTCGTCGCCGTCGGCGGTCACGGAGTCGGCGAGCCAGTTGGCATATCCGTCGGCAGTGCTTATAAGTTTCCACACGATGTTCGCCGAAGTCGATTTCAGTTCGTGTTCTATTTCGATTCTTTGCTTCGTCATCAGGTTGTCATTTTTAATGTTTAACATTTGCGTCTGCACGGCTTTTGGGGCACTTGTCATGGATTGTAAGAACCTTTTGCAGCACATTTCTCTGCAAAAATAATAAATTTTGCTCACAAAAGTACATTTTTTTTGAAAATCTTTTGGAGTTTAATAAAATTGTATTACCTTTGCACCCGCAAATAAGCGATGGCGGGATAGCTCAGCTGGTTAGAGCGCATGATTCATAATCATGAGGTCCC
>USEC01000008.1 GCA_900553595.1 uncultured Prevotella sp.
ACTGTATTTCAATTAATTCAAAGAGCGATTAGTCCACTTTAACGGGACAGTAGTGATACTTTTACATTAATACATTTTCCTTAACGCGCGATAATACCATCAAAACGCAGCAGATACTTCCCCGCCGCTTTTACCGGCATTCTCAACGATTAGGCGCAACTTGCTACCGCCCAGTACGTTACATCCGCACGACAGGAACCACACCGTTTTACGACTCTGAAAACGACGGAAAAACCACGCAAACAAGCCTTGTTTTCAGCGCAATAAGGCTGTTTTGGCATCACAAGCAAGGCTTGTCCGCAATGCAAGGAAGCCTTGTTTGCACAGCAAGGAAGCCTCCTTCGGCTGCAAGGCGTGCTTCACTGCCGTGAAAAGGAACTTTTTCGGGCTTGGCAACACGCTGGAACAGGAGTTTTGGCGACACTTTTTCAGACTCCGTTTTTAGCAAACATTTGTTAAAATTAGCGTCATTTCCCCACCCGACACGCCTCCTTCCGCACTTGATTCTTACGCAGTAGGAAATCAGGTGATGCGGAAGCCGGAGCGCAGGCATCACTCCTGCCACGCATTCAGATTGAAACATTTCAGCCCCACTCCACCCCAATATGCACGTTTTACAGCCATGTTTCTTACATTTTATAATATAAATCGATGTTGAAACAAAAAATATCCATGCAAACGTTATGTATTAATTCCAGTTTTTGTAAATTTGCACCGATAATAGACAAATACGGGATTTACAAAGAAAAAACAGATAAAAGATGAAGAAAATCAGAGCAGCCGTAGTGGGTTACGGCAATATCGGAAAGTATGCAGTGCAGGCTCTCGAAGCCGCCGACGACTTTGAAATAGCCGGCATCGTGCGCCGTCACGGAGCCGAGAACAAGCCGGCAGAGCTGGCAGGATACGAAGTGGTAAAGGACATACGCGAACTCAAGGATGTGGATGTGGCAATACTCGCCACGCCTACACGCTCGTGCGAGGAGTATGCAAAGCAGATTCTGCCGCTCGGCATAAACACCGTCGACAGCTTCGACATCCACACTTCCATCCTCGACTACCGTGCCACACTCACTCCCATATGCAAGGAGCACGGAGCAGTGAGCGTCATCGCCGCAGGATGGGACCCCGGAAGCGACTCCATCGTGCGCACTCTCATGCAGAGTCTGGCACCGAAGGGTCTGAGCTACACCAACTTCGGCCCCGGAATGTCGATGGGTCATTCCGTGTGCGTGCGCTCGAAGGAAGGCGTGAAAAACGCCCTCTCAATGACAATCCCCAAGGGCGAAGGCCTGCACCGCCGCATGGTTTATGTGGAACTCGAAGAGGGTGCGAACCTCGAAGAGGTGACAAAGGCCATCAAGGCCGACCCCTACTTCTCCAACGACGAGACACATGTATTCGAAGTACCGTCGGTTGATGCCGTGCGCGACATGGGTCACGGCGTACATCTCACCCGAAAAGGCGTGAGCGGAACGACACAGAACCAGCGCATGGAGTTCACCATGAGCATCAACAACCCTGCACTCACAGGTCAGGTGCTCGTCAATGTGGCACGCGCGTCAATGCGTCAGCAGCCGGGGTGCTACACTATGGTGGAGATTCCAGTGATTGACATGCTCGCAGGAAGCCGCGAGGAACTCATAAGCCACCTCGTGTAAAAAACTGACACGAGACACGAAAACGTAAGGACAAAGGTCTGTTTTCCACCTTGACGGTGCGAGACAGACCTTTTTTATTTGTCTGGTAAGGAAAATATCAGTACCTTTGCGAAAACCCGACATTATCGGGACAAACCATAAACCTGATTTCATTATGCTACCATCAACAAAATCCTATCTGTCGCTCGCGGCACTCTCGTGCGTCGCTGCAGCCGTACAGGCACAGCAGAAGACCGGAGCGAAAAGCCCTAACATAGTATATATAATGTGCGACGACCACGCCTTCCAGTGCATAAGCGCATACGGAAGCGAGATTTCGAAACTCGCGCCAACACCCAACATCGACAGGCTGGCGCAGCGCGGAATGCGCTTCGACCGCGCTTTCGTGGAAAATTCGCTCTCAACACCGTCGCGTGCGTGCCTCATGACAGGCATGTACAGCAACCAGAACGGACAGCGACAGCTCGGCGAAGGCATCGACACCACACGCACTTTCTTCACCGAACTGCTGCAACAGGCAGGCTACCAGACGGCAGTGGTGGGCAAATGGCACATGGGATGCGAACCGAAAGGATTCGACTATTACCACATCTACAACGACCAGGGACAGTATTACAACCCGCAATACAAAGGCACCGACACCGACGGCAAGTTCATCGTGGAGGAAGGATACTCCACCGACCTCACCACCGACCATGCCCTCGACTTCATAGAGCACCGCGACACGCAGAAGCCGTTCTGCCTCCTGCTCCACCACAAGGCACCACACCGCAACTGGCTCGCCAACACCAAGAACTTCGGAGCATACGACAACGTGACATTCCCGTTGCCGGAGACTTTCTACGACGACTACGAAACACGCGGATCGGCAGTGCGCACACAGAAAATGAAGGTGACGGAGCACATGCGTTGGGAACAGGATTTCAAGGTACCGGAAATGCTCGACACCGCAAACGCCGACAGTTGGGACTCGTATCTAAGCCTGATGAACGAGGTGAACCGCATGACTCCGGCACAACGCATAGCATGGGGAAAATACTACTTCCCACGCAACCGGCGTCTGCTTGAAGCAAATCTCACTGGAAAGGAACTTGACAACTGGAAATACCAGAGCTACATACGCGACTACATGAGCGTCATCAAGTCGGTGGACGAGAGCGTAGGACGGGTGATTGACTATCTCGACAGCCACGGACTGAGCGACAACACCATCATAGTATATACCTCCGACCAAGGCTTCTACATGGGCGAACACGGGTGGTTCGACAAGCGTTTCATGTATGAGGAGTCGCTGCGCACACCGCTAATCATCGCCTATCCGGGACACATAAAGCCCGGTTCCACATGCAACAGGCTCGTGCAGAACATCGACTACGCCCCGACATTCCTCGAACTCGCCGGAGTGAAGAAACCGAACAATATGCCCGGACGCTCGCTCACACCCGTTTTCGAAAGCGGCGACAACGTGAAGAAATGGCGCACAAGCATCTATTACCACTATTACGACTACCCGACATACCACATGGTACGCAAGCACGACGGCGTGAGAACCGAGCGTTACAAGCTGATACACTTCTATGGAGCGGGCGGACTCGACGCCGTGAAGGAGAACAAATACCAGCGGCAGCCCGGAACAAGGGAGAACGGCGGCATGAAATACCTCACTTCACTCGGATATTTCGAACCGAAAGACTCGGCAGTGAACTACAATGAGCTGTACGATCTCAGTTCCGACCCGCACGAACTCAACAACCTCTACGGCAAACCGGGGTACGAAAAAATAACAAAACAGCTTCAACGGGAACTCGACAACTACCGGAAGAGCCTCGAAATAGACGAGTATTGATAATAAAAAGGGAGTTAGCGGAAGTTAAAAAGGAAGTTAATCCGTCTGCGACGGATGGAAGTTATCGGACAAATGCAAAGCCCGCTCATTGCAAAGCTATTGTCCGATAACTTCCATTAACTTCGGGCGAAGCCCAAACTCCCGCTAACTCCCTTCACCCTTTCCGCTAACTCCCTTTACACATCCCCTTCGATTTTCATGCAATCGCAATGAGTTCGATGTCGAAGATGAGGGTTGAACCGCCCGGAATACCGGGTTGCGAGAACTTGCCGTAACCCTTTTCGGCAGGGATATAAACCTCCCAACGGTCGCCGACACACATCTGCTGCATGGCGATAATCCATCCGTCGATGAGGTCGCAGAGGCGCACTGCGAGCGGAGTTCCGCCACGGGAAGAGTCGAATTTCTTGCCGTTTATCGTCGTTCCCGTATAGTGTGCCGTCACGATGCTGCGGCGTGTGGGATGCTTTCCGTCGTCATTTCCCTGCGAAATCACCTTATAATAAATGCCGCCGGGCAGTGCGTTCACGCCCTCTTCGGCAGCCTTTTCTTCAAGCCAACGCCTGTTTGCGTCAGCATATTCGCGCTTGTTCATATCTTATATTTATTGTTTTTGCCGCAAACAAAGTTAATGCCTTTTCGCATTACCGGCAAAAAAACGAACCATTATATTCGCTTAATCAGATTTTTTCAGTAAGTTTGCACCCATAAAAACATTTTTACGGAAAATGACTTATACTATTGAAAAAGTGACAACGCTCATAGGCGCACACCGTTTCGGTACGGCTGACGCCAACATAGGGTTCCTTCTCACCGACAGCCGTTCGCTCTGTTTCGCAGAAGAGACTCTTTTCTTCGCCCTGAAATCGGGCAGAAACGATGGGCACAACTACATTTCCGACCTCTACCGCCGCGGTGTACGCAACTTCGTTGTGCAGGATATGCCTGCCGGATACAGCACGGTATATCCAGATGCAAACTTCCTTAAGGTGGCCGACTCGCTTGTTGCGCTCCAACGTTTGGCTGAACGCCACCGCGACGAATACGACATTCCTATCGTAGGAATAACGGGCAGCAACGGAAAGACAATCGTAAAGGAATGGCTCTACCAGCTCCTTTCGCCCGAAATGAAGGTCACACGCTCGCCACGAAGCTACAATTCGCAGATAGGCGTGCCTCTTTCGGTGTGGCTTCTCAACGAACAGAGTCAGGTAGGAGTGTTCGAAGCCGGCATTTCAGAACCCGGCGAGATGCTCGCCCTGCGTGACATCATACAGCCTTCCATCGCCGTTCTCACCTTTATAGGCGATGCTCACCAGAAGAACTTCACTTCGCTTGAGGAGAAATGCCGCGAGAAAGTGATTCTTTTCCATGACGCCAAGACGATAGTCTATTGCAAGGACGACACGATTGTCGATGAAATCGTGAACGAATCGCAATACAAAGGCGAGAATCTGGCATGGTCGATGAACGACGACAGTGTGCCGTTTTTCGTGGAATCGGTGGAGAAAAAGGAACTGAACTCCGTCATTCACTACACCTGGAGAGGCGAGGAAGGCGAATATACACTGCCGTTTATCGACGAAGCCTCGGTGCGCAACTCGGTGACAACAGCCGTCGTCGCGCTGCATCTGGGGCTCTCAAAGACTCTTCTGGCAGAACGAATGCAGAGCCTTGAGCCCGTAGCCATGCGCCTGGAAGTAAAGGAAGGGCAGCACGGATGCACCCTTATAAACGACTCCTACAACTCCGACATCAACTCACTCGACATCGCTCTCGACTTCATGAACCGCCGTCCCGACCACAAAGGACTCGGACGCACGCTCATTCTGAGCGACATCTACCAGACAGGCGAGCCTCTCGACGAACTCTACGCCGAGGTGTCGAGCCTCGCAGTGCAGCGCGGTGTGACAAAAATCATAGGCATAGGACCGCAGATTATGGACCACGCCGACCTGATAAAGGTGAAGGAAAAGTTCTTCTTCCACGATGTAACATCGTTCATCCACAGCGCCGTCTTCGAGTCGCTGCACGATGAAGTGATTCTGATAAAGGGCGCACGCCGCTTCGGATTCGACAGCATCACGGAGCTTCTGGTGAAGAAAGTGCACGAAACGATACTCGAAGTGAACCTTTCGGGAGTGGTGAAGAACCTCAACTTCTACCGTTCGTTCATGCGGCCGGAGACCAAACTCGTGTGCATGATAAAGGCGGATGCCTATGGAGCAGGTGCCGTGGAGATAGCGAAGACACTGCAGGACCACCGTGTGGACTACCTCGCCGTGGCCGTGGCAGACGAAGGTGTGACGCTGCGCAAGAACGGAATAACATCGAACATCATGATAATGAACCCCGAAATGTCGGCGTTCAAGACAATGTTCGACTACGACCTTGAGCCGGAAGTCTATTCCTTCCGCCTCCTCGACGCACTCATACGCGAAGCACAGAAGGAGGGAATAAGCAACTTCCCAGTACACATCAAGCTCGACACCGGCATGCACCGCCTCGGATTCGACCCCATGCAGGACATGCCCGAACTCATAGACAGGCTCAAAAGCCAGTCGGCCCTCATCCCACGCTCGGTGTTCTCGCACTTCGTGGGAAGCGACAGCGACTCGTTCGACGACTTCTCCGCCGAGCAGTTCAGACTGTTCTGCCACGGAAGCGAGCTGCTCTGCAAGGCTTTCCCGCACAAGATTCTGCGCCACATAGACAACTCTGCCGGCATAGAACACTTCCCTGAACGGCAGCTCGACATGTGCCGTCTGGGACTGGGACTCTACGGTTACGACTCACGCGACAACTCGATGATAAACAACGTGACCACACTGAAAACCACAATCCTGCAGATACACGACCTCAAGGCAGGCGAAACGGTGGGCTACAGCCGCCGCGGCACACTGTCGAGAGACTCGCGCATAGCCGCAATACCTATCGGCTACGCCGACGGACTCAACCGCCGTCTGGGCAACCGACACTGCCACTGCCTCGTGAACGGAAAGGAAGCCGAATATGTGGGCAACATCTGCATGGATGTGGCAATGATAGATGTCACGGACATTGACTGCCGTGAGGGCGACCAGGTGATAATCTTCGGCGAGGAACTGCCCGTCACCGTGCTCTCCGACGCCATGGAGACCATACCCTACGAGGTGCTCACGGGCATCAGCAACCGTGTGAAACGCGTGTATTACCAAGACTGATTCGCCGGCAGACACCACCGGCAACGGCATAAGAAGAAAGGACTTCGAGCGGAAGAAACGCTTGAAGTCCTTTTTGCTTATGCCCATTTGGTCATTATAAAAACATTCTTGCCAACACCTGACGACCGGTTTCGGGATTATCTGACACCAATATTTCACACCCAAGAACCATTCCTCAACCCTCATAACATAAGTCAAAGCCGACAGATGGAACGCCTGTTGTCCGGCTCTCCATACACCATTGATTACCAACACATTACACCAACGCAGTCCAAGCACGCCCCTACCCGTTTGCAAACAAGGCTTGTTTAGGATGCAAAGAAGGCTTCTTTACAGTCCAAACAAGCCTTGTTTGGAGAGCAAAGAAGCCTTCTTTTCATTTCAGGCAAAAATGCCTTGCAAATCATCAAACGTAAGTCTCAAGGAACTTCAGAGTTCCTTCCACTTTCAGAGTCTCTGTCGTAGCAGGCACGAGCATGCTTTCTCCGGCACGGAGCGAAGTCTGGTTGCCCTCGTTGTCGGTGATGACAGCCTCGCCCTTCAGTCCGATGAGGATTACAAAACTGTCGAGTTCGGAGTAGTCAAGAGTCATTGGCTCGTTCAAATCATACACGGCGGTGTTGAAATACGGACACTGCACGAGCGAGACGCCACGGTTCTTGGCAGGGATATAATCGGTGCGGTAGTTGGCCTCAACATTATAATTGATGCATTCGGCAGCCTCCTTGGTGTGGAGCTGGCGGTAGTTGCCGTCCTTATCCTTACGCTTGAAGTCGTAGATGCGGTAGGTAACATCGCTTGTCTGCTGTATTTCGGCGAGGAAACAGCCCGTGCCTATGGCGTGGATGCGTCCTGCGGGAAGGAAGAAGCAGTCGCCCTCCTTCACGTCGTAGCGTGCGATGGCGTCGCAGATAGTGTCGTTTTCCACCATCTTTGCATACTCCTCGGGCGTGATTTTCTTATTCAGTCCACAAAGAAGAGTGGCGTCCCTGTCGGAATCGAGCAGATACCACATCTCTGTCTTACCGCGCTCCTTGCCCTGTTGCTTGGCAATCTCGTCGGTGGGATGCACCTGTATGGAGAGGTCCTGACGCGCGTCGATGAACTTGATGAGCAGCGGGAACTCGTCGCCGAAGCGTGTGTAGTTGTCCTCACCCACAAGCTTTCCCTTCAGTTCTGCCACTACCTCGTTGAGCTTCTTGCCCTTGTAGTCGCCGTCGCTCACTACGGTCTCGTTGCCGGGAACGCCTGATATTTCCCAACTCTCACCCACATTCTCCTGATTTATGTCGAGATGCTTGAACGGAATGATTTTGTCGCCGCCCCAAAGGGTGGACTTAAGCAGTGCATTGAATTTAAGTGGTTTCATAATCTATATGGTTTTAATTGTATCAAAAAGCGTCCGCAGCCACACTAATTCTCTATCCAGAACTGCGGAGTGAATATCACCAGCACGCTGAATATCTCAAGACGGCCGATGAGCATGAGCGTGGAACAAATCCATTTCGCCGCATCCGGCAGTATGCTCCACGACATTGTCGGACCTATTTCAGTGCCGAGTGTCGGGCCGACATTGCCCAGACTGCTCAGCGTCAAGGTTATGGCATTGGTGTTGTCGATGCCCATCGCTATCATGGCGAACGAGCAGACAAGACTCAATATGAGGTAGATGGTGAGGAAGGCAAGCAGTGTGACACGCTTGCTCGACGGCACATTGACACCGTCAATCTTCAAGGGAAGGACGGCATTGGGATGCAATATCTGGCGGAACTCGTTCTTGATGGTCTTCAGAAGCATCACGCCGCGCACGCATTTGAAGCCGCCGCTCGTCGAACCAGAACACGCACCGAAGAACATACACACCGCCAGAGCCACCCAAGTGACATGCGGCCAGAGCGCAGCGTCGTCGCTCACAAAGCCGGTGGTGGTGATAAACGACACCACCTGGAACACACTGCTGCGGAAAGCATGCTCCCATCCGTAGCCGCTGCGCACGACAAGCTCCAGCATTATGAACACCGTACACAGAGCGACAAGCGTGATATAGAACCTGAACTCGGCACTGTGGAACAGCGTGTGCGGCCGCAAACGCGACACAGACACATAGAGCAGAGTGAAATTGATGCCCGCCACGAAGCAGAAGAAAGTGAGAATGTACTGGATTAAAGGGCTGAGTGCACCGCTGCAATTAAGGGTTGCGAAGCCGCCCGTGGCTGCTGTGGTCATGCTGTAGTTCAGACTGTCGAACAAATCCATGCCTGCCAGACATAGAGAAAGCGTGCAGAGCAGCGTGATGACAAGGAACACCACCCACAACCACTTCGCACCCGTACTCAGACGAGGGTGCAGTTTGGTCTTGATGGGACCCGTAGCCTCGGCAGCAAACACCTTAACCGAACCGCCGACAAGCGATGGCAACAGCGCAATGGTGAAGAAGACAATACCCAGACCGCCTATCCACTGCATGAGCGAACGCCAGAAAAGCAGGCCATGCGGCAACGCCTCAACATCGTTTATCACCGTGGCACCGGTGGTGGTGAAGCCCGACATGGTCTCAAAGAAAGCGTCGGTGAACGACGGCAGATAACCGCTCACCACGAAAGGCAGCGTGCCGAGCAGCGAAAACACCAGCCATGTGAGCGTGACCACAAGGTAAGCGTCGCGCCGCGAAAGGCTGTTGTCACTGTCGCGACCCATGAAACGCATGAAAAGACCGCACAACGACGTCGCAGCCACAGCCACTCCGAAGGCGAGAATGTCGTCCTCACGGAAGTAGAATGCCATTGCCAGACACACCATCATGAGTGCCGACTCGATGAAAAGCAGCGAGCCGATAATCTTATATATGAGTTTCAGGTTTATCATAGGAACATATTCTCTATCTTCTTCATGTTCAGTCCGTGACAGAACACCATCACCGAGTCGCCCGCCTGTATCTGCGTGTTACCCGAAACAAGTTCTCCCTTGCCGTCGCGCACGAGTCCCCCGATGGTCATTCCCTTTGGCAGTCCAAGGTCCTTTACGGGCTTTTTCGTAATCTTAGAGCCTTCAGTGGGTATGAATTCAGCCACATCGGCGTTGGCAATCATAAGAAAACGCACGTTATGCACGTTTGCGTCGAGCATCATCTGGTAGATTCTGCTCGCCGCTATCGACTTCTTGTTGATGATAGTACCGATGTCCAGACTGCCGGCCATGCTCACATAGTCGATGTTCTCGACCATTGCCACCGTCTTTCTCACTCCCAAACGCTTGGCGGTAAGGCATGCAAGGATGTTGGTCTCGGCGTTTCCGGTGAGCGCAACGAACGCCTGTGTGTTCTTTATGCCCTCCTCTATGAGCAGACTGAGGTCGCGTCCGTCGCCGTTGATGACGAGAGCGTCCTCGTTTTCGAGCAGCGTGTTGAGGCGTTCGCAGCGCTGCTCGTCGGTTTCTATAATCTTCACGTCCATGTAGCTGGGCATGGTCTTCACCGTGCGCACGGCAGTTGCACCGCCGCCCATAATCATAACGTTCTTCACATCCACATAGTGTTCCTTGCCGACAATCTTCCTTATGTACGGAATAAACTGTCGTGTGGTCATGAAGTATGCCAAATCGTAGAGTTCAAGCTTGTCGTTTCCGCCCGGAATGATGGTCTCCCCGTCGCGCATTATCGCCACGATGTGGTAGGGATCGTCGGGTCCGCAGAGGTCGCGCAAGGGTTGGTCGAGAATCTCGCAACTCTCGCGCAGCTTTATGGCAAGCATCACGAGCGCACCATTGTGCACATCCCAGCGCTGCCGTACCCACGACATTTTGAGTCCGTTGTTTATGTCCTGTGCCGCAAGCATCTCCGGATAGATGAGCCTGTTGATGCCCAGATTGGCGAAAAAATCCTGCACATCCGGCTCGATGTACTCCGAATTGTCTATCTTCGCCACTGTCTTCCGTGTGCCGAGAGCCTTTGCCAGGAGGCATGCCGACATGTTCTGGCACTCGTCGGGAGTGACGGCAATGAAGAGGTCGGCATGTTCTGCGCCGGCATTCTTGAGGCATTCGAGGCTTGTCGGCGACGCTTCCATTGTGAGAAGGTCCACATCTGCGCCTATGCCGGCGAGTCGTTCGGCATCGGTGTCGATTACGGTTATGTCCTCGTGGTCGCGTGCGAGCAGCCGTGCGAGGTGTGTTCCTATGGCGTAAGCGCCAGCGATTATTATCTTCATGGGTGTCAGTCTCCCTTTATTGCTTTCTTTATTGATTCAATGTCAAGCCCCACTATCTCGCGAAGCTGTGCCACAGTGCCGTGCTCCACGAAGTTGTCGGGCAGTCCGAGTCGTGTCAGTTCTGGTGTGAAGTGGTGGTCGCTCATCCATTCGAGCACTGCCGATCCTATGCCTCCTGCCCTTGCTCCGTCCTCAATGGTGACTATCCGGCTGAAGCGTTGTGCCACGGTCGTGAGCAGAGCGTCGTCGAGCGGCTTGGCAAAACGCAGGTCGTAGTGTGCCACACTTATTGTGTTGCCTTCCTGTTGCAGCTCGTCGATGGCGCGTTGCACATCGTTTCCGAGCGGACCGTAGCTGAGTACTGCCACATCGTTGCCCTCCCGCAGTGTGCGTCCGGTGCCCACTTCCACTTCCTCCAGGGGGCACTTCCAGTCGGTGCGCACGCCCTTTCCGCGCGGATAACGTATGACGAAGGTGCCTTTTCCGGGCAGTTGCGCCGTGTACATGAGGCGGCGCAGCTCGCATTCGTCCATTGGCGAGGCGAGGGTGAGGTTGGGAACGGTGCGCAGTGCCGCTATGTCGAATGCTCCGTGGTGTGTCGCGCCGTCCTCGCCCACGAGTCCGGCACGGTCGAGACAGAGCACTACGGGGAGGCGTTGCAGTGCCGCGTCGTGTATGATGTTGTCGTAGGCGCGTTGTGCGAATGCGCTGTAAATGTTGCAGAAGGGCATGAGTCCGTCCTTTGCCATACCTGCGGCGAATGTGACTGCGTGTCCTTCGGCTATGCCGACATCAAACACGCGGTCGGGCATCTGCTTCATCATGATGTTCATGGAGCATCCTGTGGGCATGGCGGGTGTCACTCCCACTATGGCAGGATTGGCTTCGGCGAGTTCGAGCAGTGTGTTGCCGAAGACGTCCTGGAACTTCGGTGGCTGCCCCGTATCGTCGCTCTTGATGCGCTCTCCTGTCTCCGGACAGAACTTTCCGGGTGCGTGCCAGATGGTGGCCTCGGCTTCGGCGGGTTTGTATCCCTTGCCTTTGACGGTGTGCAGGTGCAGCAGTTTGGGTCCGCTCATGTCCTTGAGCTGCCGCAGTATGCGCACCACTTCGGTGACATTGTTGCCGTCGAAGGGTCCGAAGTAGCGTATGTTCATTCCCTCGAATATGTTCTGCTGATGGCTTATCGCCGACTTCAGCGCGTTGTTCAGGCGTATAAGTCCCTTGCGCCGGTCGTCGTTGAGATAGCCTTTTGAGCGAAGCCACTGCGAAGCCTTGAAGCGCAGGCGGTTGTAAGTGGCGTTGGTGTCGAGGTTGAGCAGGTATTTCTCCATTCCTCCCACGGCACGGTCGATGCTCATGTCGTTGTCGTTGAGGATGATGAGCAGGTCGTTTGGCGACGACGACACGTTGTTGATGCCTTCGAAAGCGAGTCCGCCGCTCATTGCTCCGTCGCCTATCACCGCCACAACATGTCGATTGGCGTTGTCGGTGCGCTTTGCGGCGATGGCCATTCCGAGTGCCGCCGAGATGGAGTTGGAGGCGTGTCCGCACGCGAACGTGTCGTACTCGCTCTCTTCCGGCGACGGGAACGGGCGCACGCCATGCAGCTTACGATTTGTGCAGAACGTGTCGCGGCGTCCTGTGAGTATCTTGTGTCCGTAGGCCTGGTGTCCCACATCCCAGACGATGCGGTCGTAGGGCGTGTCGAAGACATAGTGCAACGCCACGGTCAGCTCCACCACTCCGAGCGAAGAGGCGAGGTGTCCGGGGTTCACCGAAAGCTCCTCCACGATGTCGCGCCGCAGTTCGGCGCACAGTTCCGGCAGTTGTCCGACGGTGAGTTGTCTGAGATCGGCAGGGTATTTGATGTTGCCTAACAGTTCGAATTTTTCCTTGTTCATCAGTTATTAATGCGATTAACATGAGAAGACAGGTGTTTGACAGTGCAAACGAGCTCAATGAAAGCTTGCTTTTACATTGACGAGTGCAGCCTGTCTTATGCAAAGACAGTGCAAACGAGCTCAATGAAAGCTTGCTTTACATTGACGAGTGCAGCCTGTCTTATGCAAAGTTAGTGGAAAAGCATGAAAGGACAAAAAAATTCTCCTTTGTTTTTCAGAAAACAACGCAATATGCTTTGTATCAGCCCCATACGTTTTTACGCTCAAAACCGCGTTTTCACCGGTTTTCAAACAAGACTTCTTTGCATCACAAACAAGCCTTGTTTACACTCAAAAGAAGCCTTGTTTATGATGCAAACAAGGCTTGTTTGCAAACCGGCATTATTTTCTTCTGAAACCCATGCTTTTCACTCTGATTTTCAGACTTTATTTCGCCTTGACACCCATCTATACGCAAAGCCCGGACAGGCTATATATATAAAAGGTGTAAAATCCACTGCCTGTATAAACAATATCTGCCGCATAAGGTGCTGCATCACACCCGACCACTACAAGAACCCATCAAAGTTATACAAAACTGCATACGTTTTGCATTTTAATACAATTTTCGACGCAAAAGTAAAGATTTTTAAAAGATTTCTTGTAAAATCAAAAAAAATGTAATACTTTTGTTATGCTATATGACAGAAATTCGGAATTTATCACATACAAAGCAGAGGCTTTGACCGAAACAAACTTCAATATTGAGCACATTTGAAACCCAAAAGTATTAAACGAAAGATAATATTTTAATTTTACTAACATTAAATTCAACATCTATGTCAAAGCAAGTAAAAACAGTCAGCATGCTGCTTGCCCTGTCGGCATTGGCCGTGGGTACAGTGAATGCTGGAACTATTACTTCTCCAAATGCTGTACAGAACGTACAGACGGATGCAGAATGTAAGGGTGTCGTTATCGACGCTACAGGTGAACCAATGATTGGTGCATCCGTAGTAGTGAAAGGCAAGACCGGACTCGGTACAGTTACCGACATCGACGGTAACTTCACTCTGAAGAATGTGAACAAGGGTGAAATCATCCGCATCACATCTCTTGGTATGAACCCCGTGGAAGTGGCTTGGGAAGGCAAGGCACTCAAAGTGACAATGAAGGACGACTCGAAGCAGATCAACGAGGTGGTGGTGACCGCTCTCGGCATCAAGCGCGAGCGCAAGTCGCTGGGTTACGCCATCCAGGACGTGAAGGGCGATGCCATTCTCAACTCCCACGAGAACAACGTGGCAAACGCACTCACAGGTAAAATCGCCGGCGTACAGATCACACGTTCAAGCAACGGCCCCGGCGGCTCATCAAAAATCCAGCTCCGCGGTAACAACTCCGTGACCGGACTCAACCAGCCTCTCATCGTCGTTGACGGTGTCCCAATGGACAACTTCACCGGACAGGAGAACACAGACATCTGGAATCCGTCTGCCGACATGGGTAACGGTCTCGCCGACATCAACCCCGAAGACATCGAGTCGATGTCAGTACTCAAGGGAGCCTCGGCTGCCGCACTCTACGGTTCGCGTGCAGGTAACGGTGTAATCCTCATCACCACAAAGACGGGTAAGCAGACAAAGGGTCTCGGTATCACCATCAGCGGTACCGTAACAGCCGAAACACTCTTCACAAAGCCCGACATGCAGACCACCTACGGACAGGGTAACAACGGCGATTTCGACGCTACTGCCGGCACAAGCTGGGGTCCGCTCATCACCGGACAGGAGTACACACGCTTCGATGGAACAAAGGCCACAATGCGCGCCTACAACAACCTCGACAACTACTTCGGCACAGGCACGGAGCTGCAGGAGAATGTCACACTGTCACAGCAGTACGGAAAGACATCCATCTACGCCTCTATGACCAACATGAACAACAAGTCGATGACTCCGGGCGCAAAGCTTAACCGTACCAACCTCATGCTCCGCGGCGTATCAACATTCGGCAAGAACGACGCATGGACATTCGACGGCAAGGTGCAGTACATACGCAACAAGGCCAACAACCGCCCCGTTTCAGGTAAGAACGCCAACAACTCGGCAATGGGACTCTACACATTCCCGACAACAATCGACATCACAGAGTTCGAGAACTGCGTAGATGAAAACAACAAGATGATATGGTGGAACACAAGCGGCAACAACCCCTACTGGATGAGCAAGTACAACCTCTCCGACGACAAGCGCGACCGCTTCCTCATGAACGCATCGCTGAAGTACAAAGTCTTCTCTTGGCTCACCGCAGAGATAAAGGCAGGTACCGACATGTACACCATGGAGACAACCAGCCGCACATACTCCGGCAACTCCAACGTGACCACAAAGTACTCACAGCACCTCTATCACTTCTATGAGAACAACTTCAGCTACCTGCTCACTGCAACAAAGGACAACATCATCGACAAGTTCGGCGGAACAGTGACATTCGGTGGAAACCTCATGGCGACAAAGAAGACAGGACTGTCAGGAACCGTCACCGACCTCGTAATCGCCGACAAGTTCTCCATCAAGAACGGAACAAACCCCGCATCTGTAGATGAGGATTACTCTGAAAAGAAAATCAACTCACTCTACGGAACAGTGGGCGTGAACTACGACGGATGGGCATTCCTCGACGCAACATTCCGCAACGACTGGTCGTCGGCACTTGCCAAGGAGAACCGTTCGTTCTTCTATCCATCAGTTTCAGCCTCATGGCTCTTCGCAGAAATGTTCAACCGCCAGGGAATCAAGATGCCGAAGTGGTTCACATTCGGAAAGATCCGCGCTTCATACGCTGAAGTCGGTAACGACATGGACCCATACCAGCTCTACAACCTGTACAGCACCAGCAAAGACACACATGCAGGACTTACAGCACAGAGCGGTAGCACGATCTACAACAAGAACGTGAAGAACGAGCTCATCAAGTCGTGGGAAGTAGGTTTGGAACTCAAGTTCCTGAACAACCGTTTGGGATTGGACTTCGCATGGTACAAGTCTAACGCCACAAACCAGCTCATGAACCTCCCGATGAACTCACTCTCCGGATACAGCAGCAAGAAAATCAATGCCGGCGACATCCAGAACACCGGTGTGGAATTGATGGCTTACGCAACACCTATCCGTACAAAGGACTTCGAGTGGACCATCAACTACAACATTTCACACAACAGCAACAAAATCATCGACCTCTATGATGGCGTGGAACGCTATCAGCTCGGCGGCTACGACAACCTCCGCGTGTATGCAGTGAAGGGTGGCAACTACGGCGAGATATGGGGAACCAGATTCCGTCGCGTCACCGATGAGAGCAGCCCATACTTCGGTCAGCTCCTCCTCACATCCGATGGTCTGCCCCAGGCAACAGCGGAAGCAGAGAAGATCGGCGACCAGCAGGCTACATGCAACATGGGTCTCACCAACAGCTTCAGCTACAAGGGATTCAACTTCAGCTTCCAGATCGACGCACGTCTGGGCGGACAGATATTCTCAGGTACCAACATGCTGATGCAGCAGACCGGTAATGCAGCCGTAACAGCACCCGGTGGCGTGCGTACCAACGACATCGTGCTCGACGGAGTATATATCGACCCAGCAACAGGACAGTATGTGAAGAACGAGAACAAGGTGACAAACCAGCAGTACTGGCGTGCCGTGACCGGCGCAGGCAACCTTGGTATCGGCGAAGCCAACATCTACAGCGCAAGCAACATCCGCCTGCGTAACATATCGTTGGGCTACACCGTTCCGTCAAAAGCCCTTGCCAACACCATCATCCAGTCGCTCAAGGCAGGCTTCACAGTCACCAACGTGCTGATGATTCACAGCAATATGAACGGCATCGACCCTGAATCCGTATTCGCAACAAGCACCAACGCTACCGGATTCGAGTTCACAGGTCTGCCCACAACACGCAGCTTCGTATTCAATGTATCCATCGGTTTCTAATTCCTAAAATCAAGAAAATATGAAAACGAATAAATTCATAATATCTGCCATGATGGCGCTCACTCTCGGCGGAGCACTCGTTTCCTGCAGCGACTTCGATGATGTGAACACCAACCCGATGGCTACGGGTGGCGACAAAGTTAAGCCATACTATGCACTGAGCAACTCTATCATCGCTTCACAGATGAATCCGGACATCGGCGAACGCCTCTTCGTCATCGAATGGGCAGCTGCCGCACGTCAGGACGGAGAGGACGGCTACAACACTTCGGGCGGAACAACGCACGACGACTATTACAGCGCAGCCTACAGCAACATCTCCAACTGGCTCAGAGACGCCAACACCGCCATCACTCTCATTGAGAACAAGCAGGGAACATGGACTGCTCACGAAGAGGAATTCTATCCCAACCTGCTGCAGATGGCACGCATCTGGCGCGTACAGATGATGTCGCAGTTTGTCGACAACTTCGGTCCTGCACCTCTGAACGGCTTCCAAGGCGAGAATCCTACATACAATTCGGAAAAAGAAGCATACTACTGGATGCTCGCAGAACTGGCTGATGCAGTAGGCAAAATCAACACCTCAGTTGAGCCGAACGAAACAGAACAGAAGTGCGACCCGGCTTACGGATTCAATGCAACAAACTGGAAGAACTACGGAATCTCTCTCCGTATGCGTCTCGCCATGCGTCTTTCCGAGGCCGACCCGGCCAAGGCAAAGAGCGAATTCGAGGCAGCCGTACAGCAGGGAAGCGGTATCACCACCACAGACGGAACCTTCCGCGTACAGGAGTACCCCGGTTGGGACAACTGGTCGGGCGTGATGAGCCGCTCATGGGACATCCAGTCGCTCTCAGCCACAATGGCAAACCTCACCACCAACCTTGGCGGTGCACTGTCAGAAGATGCCCTCAAGAAAGTTGTCAAATCGACAACCACTGACAAGGACGGCAACGAAGTGGCCGACCGCTACGCTTCATACGTCAAGGACGCATCAAGCTACCTCGGCATAAAGCTTGAGAACCACTGGGAAGCATACACCGACAACCCGACAAAGCAGATTTTCTTCGACGGTCTGCCATCGAAGGTTGATCCGCGTGCACTGCTCTACTTCTTCCTGCCGGGCGATTATCCCAACCGCAAGCAGAGCGGCTATGTAGGCCCGTTCACCAATGCCAAGGCTCCACAGGTGGAGAAATGCTGGAACAAGGGCGACGAGACCAAGACAGCAGTCGCCACTGTTGATGCCACATTCACATGGAACGGACTCACCGCCGGATGGGTAAACGACGAGAAGACTTCGCAGAACGGTATCGTGAACGGTTCCGATCTCGGTGGTTACGGTTATGTAGGAACATACCCGGCTCTCGCCGACGACTACCGCAACAACAACAACAAGCGCGTGTTCTTCGGCCCGTGGGAGACCTACTTCCTGCTCGCCGAGGCTGCCGAGCGCGGATGGAATGTCGGCACAACAGCCGAGGCTGCCTACTACAACGGTATCAAGGCAAGCTTCGAGTACAACGACATGGCCGACCTTTACGACGCATACATCAACTCAGAGGACTACAACCGCGTAGGAACATCAGTGAAGTGGAGCCACACAACAGAGCCCACAACTACACCGATGACAGTCAAGAACGGCTACACCGGCGCTGTATCGACTGTGAACTACGAGTATCCAAAGGCAGCAAACACTCTGTATGCAAAGGTAGCCGCAAGACCTGCGCTGAACGACCACCTCACGAAGATTATCACTCAGCTTTACATTGCCAACACACCTTGGTTGCCAAACGAGAACCTTTGCAACCACCGTCGTCTTGGATTGCCTTTCTGGGAGATACCTACTTCAACAATGTCGCTCACCGAAATGGAGGCATGGAACAAGGATTCTTACAAGAACCCACAGACCATCGACCTCTTCGTGCAGCGTTTCAAGTTCCCGTCAAGCCTCGCATCTACCGATGCTGCCGGTTACAAGCAGGCAGTAAGCTTGCTCAAGGGACAGAAGGACAGCCACCTCACACCGCTTTGGTGGGCTATCGGTGGCCATTAATTCCCACAGACAACAGCGTGATACGAGGAGGCGACTCCTCATAATCAATACTAAAGGATGTGCCACTCCACAAGGGTTGCACATCCTTTTTTAGTGCAAAGAAGTGCGGTAATCGGAAAAAATAAGCTAACTTTACACACAAATAACATTGCACAACAAATAACAACAACTTCAAAACCACATCATCCCATAAATGAAAACAAGACAGATAGCATGTTCGCTGCTCCTCGCAGCAGCCTCTTTGGGCACGCAAGCCCAAAGCATCCAGGGCGCGGAGACCCCTGAACAGAAGGACAAACGCATGGAATGGTTCGCCAATGCAAAGCTCGGAATCTTCATACACTGGGGCATCTACTCGGTGAACGGAGTGTCGGAAAGCTGGTCGTTCTACAACAAATACCTGCCCTACGAGCAGTACATGAGCCAGTGCGACGGCTTCACCGCCTCCAACTACGACCCCAAAGCGTGGCTCGACCTCATAAAAGAGAGCGGCGCACGATACACCGTGCTCACCACAAAGCACCACGACGGCGTGGCACTCTGGGACACAAAGCAGAGCAATCTGAGCACCGTCAAGGCGACAGCAGCCAAGCGCGACCTCGTGACACCGTTCGTCAAGGAAGTGCGCAAGCACGGACTGAAGCTCGGACTCTACTATTCGCTCATCGACTGGTCGGACAACCGCTACCCGAACATAACCCGTACCGACACACGCTACGCCATAAAGGACGACTCGGCACGCTGGAAAAGTTTCGTGGATTTCGACTTTGCACAGCTGCACGAACTCAACGGCTTCAAGCCAGACCTCTACTGGTTTGACGGAGACTGGGAACAGACGGCCGAAGACTGGCACGCAAGTGAACTGGTGCAGATGCTTCGCAAGGCCAACAAGAACGTAATCGTGAACTCACGCGTGCAAGGTTACGGCGACTATGCCACTCCCGAGCAGGGCGTTCCAGTGGTGCGTCCGGAGGACAAGTACTGGGAACTCTGCATGACCATGAACGACTCGTGGGGCTACCAGCACGCCGACACCAACTACAAAAGCCCCTACATCCTGCTGCGCACATTTGTCGATTGCCTCAGCATGGGCGGAAACATGCTTCTCGACATAGGTCCCAAGCAGGACGGAACCATTCCCGAAGAGCAGGTGGCAGTGCTAAAGGAGTTCGGACGATGGACAAAGAAGCACCACGAAGCCATCTACGACACCCGTGCAGGAATCCCCAGCGAGCATTTCCAGGGCTACTCCACACTCAACAAAGCCGGCGACGTGCTCTACCTCTACCTGCCCTACCGCCCCAACGGACCCATTGAAGTGAAGGGACTCATGAACAAGGTGAACCGTGTATGGGTTGTCGGCGACGGTGAGATAATACAGTCGAAGGTCTATAACAAGAACTACTGGAGCGAAGTGCCGGGCAATCTCTACATCGACGTGCCCGAACGCGCCCTCGACCCCATGATCACCGTGGTGGCAGTGCTCCTCGACGGTCCGATAAAGCTCTACCGCGGAGCCGGCAAAGTGATAGAAAGCAACTGATGACACAACCTTAAAAGACATTACAAACGACATGAATATCAAGACAATGGCCCTCGCCATGCTCTGCCTCGCAGCCACAGGCGCGAACGCGGCAAAGCACAAGGAGTATGCAGCCAAGGGCGACTGCACCGTAAAGGTGTTCGAAAAAGAGCGCGTGAGATGGAACCCCGACAGCGTGGCCAACTTCGTTGATGCCGACGCCAACGGCATAATCCACCTCGTGAACGGACGCATAATACTCAAGAAAGTGACCCTGCCCCACTACGAACGCAACGTGAAGGTGACGGCAAGACTAAGCATCGCGTCAAACGGCGACCGTTGGGACAAGTCGGGCTCGTGCTTCGTCATACCCAAGACTTCGGCGATAAACCTCATCAACATAGCGCAGGGCAAGACCCATTACCCCGCCATCGACTCCACACTCGTCGAGAAACTCGTCGGCGTGACAGCAGGAAAGGACTACCAACCCAACGTGGAGCTCATGCGTTTCATGACTCCTTTCGGCGTGGGATACTACAGCGACAACAACGACTCGCTCTCCTCGAAACGCCGTCCCGTCTATATCCCGAAGTGGGCACCCTGCACCGACTGGCAGCAGGACATCACATGCCTCTACCCCATGCTTGAAGACGAAGCCTATGTCGGCATCTTCATCGACACATGGACAAAGGAAGGCTACATAGCCAGCCTCACACTCGACATCAAGGAAAGCACCATCAGCTGCGACCGCCGCACACCGAGCCGCGTGCTTCCGCTCGTAAACACCGTGTACTACATGGGGCAGGAATATCCCGACATCTTCTCGCGCCGGCCACTCACCACCACCTTCACCCTTCCGAAGAACGCACGCAACATACGCCTGCGCTACATCACGACGGGACACGGCGGACATAACGGCGGCGACGAGTTCGTGGAGAAGGAGAACATACTCTCCATCGACGGCAAGGAGGTTTACCGCTTCACCCCGTGGCGCGACGACTGCGCCTCGTTCCGCCGCTTCAACCCAGCCACGGGAGTGTGGCTCGCAAAGCGCACGGCAGCCTACATCGGCGAGACCGGATATGCCGAAAAGGAAGTGGAAGAGCCCGTAGCATCGAGCGACTTCTCACGCTCCAACTGGTGTCCGGGCAGCGATGTGGTGCCGGAGGAAGTGGATCTCGGAACACTCGCAGCCGGACAGCACACCTTCACCATCGACATTCCCAAGGCACAACCCATCAATGGCGACGAACTCAACCACTGGCTCGTGTCAGCCTACCTCGTGTGGGACGAATAACAACAAGTGAAACGGATGAATTGCAGAGCGGCAAAGCTCCGCAAATGACAAACGAAAAGAGGTCGGACAAATCGTCCGGCCTCTTTTCGTATAACCCCAAAACAACGTATGAAAACAAGAATCAGTGAAGACACAAAACAATCAATAAATGTAAACTGGAACCCAACGAATACCACAAGAAAACAAATGCGCTAAAGATGAAATTTCCCCCCGTTTTCAAACAAGGCTTCTTTGCATCGCAAACAAGACTTCTTTACACTACAAACAAGGCTTCCTTGCAATGCAAAGAAGCCTTGTTTGAAAACTGGGGAAATAATCCCAAATCGGTCATTAGATTTGGGGTTAATCTGCAACAACATTCTTACTGCCTGTGCGATTCCTTCCTGTCAGAATTCCAGCACCATTGTCTGGCGCGGATACAGCTTTACGTTGCGGTTTATCATCACGTTGCTGCCAGTTGTGACATCCACAGCCTTTTCCGCGCTTCCTATTATCTCAGCATAACGCTTCACATCGAGTTCTGCCGCCTCGTTTCTGCCATTTATGACAGTCATGACGCTCTTGCCGCCATACTGCCGCGCCAATACATAGACGCCCTTGTGCGTGCAGAACTGGGTCTGGCTGCCTTTTGTTATCACATTGTTGCCCTGACGCCAATGCAACAGGCGGCTCATCCAGCCGAACATGTCGTTCTGTGCCTCGGTGCGTCCCTCTGCCGTGAAGGCGTTGCGGCTGTCGCCCGCCCATCCTCCGGGGAAGTCCTGACGCACATTGCCGTCGGTCACTGTCTTCGTACCGTTCATCAGCACCTCTGTACCGTAATAGAGTTGTGGTATGCGATTTACCGTCAGCAGCAGTGCCAAGGCCTGCTTCAACGCCAAAGTGTCCTTGCCTTCGCCCAAGAAGCGGTCGGTGTCGTGGTTCTCTATGAACGCCATCACGCTCCTGGGGTTGGGATAAAGATAATCATAACACAACACATTGTATATGCGGTTCATGCCGTTCCACCAGTCGTCGGTCTCCTCACGCTTTGCCTGATTGATGCGGTCGAAGAAGGCAAAATCCATGACAGTCTTCAGATAGCTGTTCTTTTCCGACAGTTTGCTGTCCTTCTGCCATGCGGCAGTATAGGCAGGTTCCGTCACCCATGTCTCGCCCACGGTGTTGAAGTTGGGGTATTCGCTGTCGAGCGTCTTCATCCACAGTGCCATTCCGTCGCGGTCGGCATACGGATAGGTGTCCATACGGATGCCGTCGATGCCTACAGTCTCAATCCACCACTCGCTGTTCTGAATCAGATACTTCATCACATGCGGATTGCGCTGGTTGAGGTCGGGCATTGTCGGTACGAACCATCCGTCCACAGTCTCGCGCATGTCCACCTTGCTGGCATAGGGATCGAGCACCGGCGTGAGCTTGTAGCTGGTCTGCAGATACTTGTCGTTCACCTTGGCATTGCCGTCCATCGTGTCCAGTTTCTTCTGGTGTGCGGCAGTCTGATATTCCGGCGAGAGCCATTCGGGAGCGTTAAACCAGTCCTTCGACGGCATGTCTGCCACCCACGGATGGTCGAATCCGCAATGGTTGAAAATCATGTCCATCACCACCTTCAGTCCTTTGGAGTGAGCCTCATCCACAAGACGCTTATACTCGTCGTTGGTTCCGAAGCGCGGATCTACACGATAGTAATCGGTTGTGGCATATCCGTGATAGGTTGAGTTCACGCCATTGCTCGGACTGTCGTTCTCAAGAACCGGCGTAAACCACAGTGCCGTCACTCCAAGGTCGGTGAAGTAGTCGAGGTGCTGGCGTATTCCCTCAAGGTCGCCGCCGTGACGCAGGCTCGGAGCCGTGCGGTCGCAGGTCTTGTCGCGCATGGTCTTGAAGGCATCGTTCTTGGGATTGCCGTTGGCAAAGCGGTCGGGCATGAGCATGTAAAGCACATCCTCGTTGGAGAATCCCATGCGTTTGTCGCCCGCCATGGCACGCTCCCTAAGCTGATACTTCACCTTCTTCATCTGCCTGCCCTGCTTGAAGTTCAGCGTCATCTCGCCCGCTTTCGCACCTTCAAGGTTGAGATAAAGCAATAGATAATTGGGTGAGTCGAGACGTGCTATGGAGTCAATGCGCACACCGGGACAGCTCACTTCCACATCAGCGTTGCGCACATCCTTGCCATACACCATCAGTTGGAGCGACGCATCCTTCATACCTACATACCAGTTGGTGGGTTCAATGCGGTCCACGCTCACAGCAGCATTCACACTCACTGCACTCATAAGCATTATTAATGATACCAGTTTTTTCTTCATTATCTTGTTGTGTTAAGGTTCTTACTTTCTGTATAGTATCAATGCCGACTGTCCGTCCACCTGCACCTTGTCGCCTTCGAACGGCATTCCGATGCCCTCCTCGTTGATAACGCCGTTGCAGCAAGCCACGGTGTATTCGGCTTCGGGTATGTTTACAGTCTTCGCATGCCTGTTGGCATTGAGCACTATGACGATATCCTTCCACGAGTCGATGCCCTCCAGATGCTTCAGACGGAACGCCACAAGACAGTCGTCGGTGGCTATAAACTCCAGATGCTTCCTTACGGCGTCGGCATTGGCAAGACGGAAGGCGGGATGATTCTTGCGAATACTTATCAGCCCACGATAATACTCAAACACCTGCGGATACTGCTTGAGATTGTCCCAGTTGAACTCGTTGATGCTGTCGGGCGACGCAAAGCTGTTATGCACGCCTTTCTTGTCGCGCAGCATCTCCTCACCAGCCAACATGAAAGGCACTCCCTGCGATGTGAAGACTGCCGTCTGAGCCAACAGGTCGAGGCGTATCAGCTCTGCCATGCGCTCAGCCTCGCACTTCGACGCGTCCTTCAGGCTCGACACACTCGCCTTGAGACGGTCCACAAGACACATGTCGTCGTGGCAACTCACATAGCTGATGTGCTGCGTAGGCTGGTTTGCCCAAGGCTTACGGTCATAATTGACACGCGCCATATCCACCTGTTCATGAGCAATGCCGCCCACTATGCCGAACTTCAGACTCTCCTCTTCGCCCTTTATTCCGGCGAGGAAGGCTCCCTTCGTGTCGTCGGAGAACGGCCCGCGAAGCGCATCGCGCATGTCATCGCTGAAGGCTCCTATGCCGTTAAGTTTGAAGGTTGAAGCCTTCATGGCAAGCTTGTCTTGCGGATAGGCACACGTTCCGGCACTCCATCCCTCACCATATATATATATTGTGGGGTCAATCTCGTCAACGGCGGCGCGTATCAGGTTCATCGTCTCGATGTCGTGAATGCCCATGAGGTCGAAACGGAATCCGTCGATGTGGAATTCGTTTATCCAGTACTTCACGCTCTCTATCATAAACTCGCGCATCAGCGGACGCTCAGACGCCGTCTCATTGCCGCAGCCAGAACCGTCGGAGTAATGTCCGTCGGCTGTTTTACGATAGTAGTAGTCGGGATAAGTGCGCTGGAAATTGCTTCCTTCTATATCGAACGTATGATTATATACGGCGTCGAAGATTACGCGGATGCCGGCCTTGTGGAGAGCCTGCACCATTTCCTTGAATTCGCGTATGCGCGCTTCCGGCCTGTAAGGGTCGGACGCGTAGCTGCCTTCGGGCACATTATAGTTTTTCGGATCGTAGCCCCAGTTGAACTGAGGGTGTTGGAGGCGCGTCTCGTCCACCGAAGCGTAATCGAACAAGGGTTGGAAATGGATGGCATTGACACCAAGACGCTTCAGATAATCTATGGCACGAGGCTCGGTCAAGGCAAGATACTTGCCCTGATGCTGCATGCCCGAAGTGGGACTGACGGAGAAGTCGCGCATGTGAAGTTCGTAAATCACGAGGTCGGCAGGCGATGCAAGAGGCGGGCGCCGGTCGTTGTCCCAGCCTTCGGGATTGGTGTCAGCCATGTCGATAATGGCACCACGATTGCCGTTTACGCCTACAGCCTTGGCAAACGTTCCTGGACATTCGCCTCTGCCGATGTCGAAGGTATAGAACATACCGCTAAGGTCGCCCTTGACCGTTGCCTCCCAACGGTCGTCGCCAATGGCACGCATCTTAACAGTCTTGACGGGTCTGCCACCCTGTCCGTCCTTATAGATGCGCACCTTTGGAAGGGAAACCGCGTTGAGACGGAATACGGTCTTGGTCTTTCCGTATTCCATTTCATCAAAGCGTCCCTGAGCATTTACGTTCAACGCAATCATGGCGGAAACAAATGCCGTAAACATATATCTTCTGTTCATGTAGGTAACCTCCTTGTTTACTTGTCTACTTGTTTACTCGTCTACTCGTTTACTTGTTTACTCATCAACTATTTCGCAATAAGCGACACGGCGAAACCGCCGCCGCGTGCCTCCTTTATCTTCAGCACATCGCCACGTTTTACGGTCTTGTGCAGTATCTGGTAAGCCTTCGGATTGTGCTCATAGTCGGCGTCCTTGGCATCCTGATAGATGGCGCAGTCGTACTTGCGACCCTTGTCGAGGAAGTCGAGGCGCACCACAGCCGTGCGTGCCTCTTCGCCAGTCTTGCCTCCAACAAACCAGTTGTCAGTTCCCTTGGCCTTTCGTGCCACGGTGATGTATTTTGCCGGTTCAGCCTCCAGATACTTGGAGTCGTCCCAATCGCAAGCCACATCGCGTATGAACTGGAATGCGTCGTCGTACTTTTCGTAATGTTCGGGCAGGTCGGCAGCCATCTGCAGCGGACTGTACATCACGAGGTAAAGCGAGAGTTGGCCGCAAAGGGTGGTATGCACGAAGCTTTTGTTGTTGCTCCAGTCAGACAGGCGTGTCTCGAATATGCCGGGCGTATAGTCCATCGGACCTCCTTGCAAACGGGTGAACGGCAGCATCACGGTATGGTAAGCCACGTTTCCGCCAAATGCCTCATACTCCGTTCCGCGTGCACTCTCATTGCCCACAAGGTTAGGCCAGGTGCGGCAGATGCCGGTAGGACGCGTTGCCTCGTGAGCATTCACCATGATGTGGTGCTTGGCAGCAGTCTCGATGACACGCTGATAGTGGTTGTTCATCAGCTGACTGTAATGGTATTCGCCTCGCGGAATGATGTCGCCCACATATCCTGTCTTCACGGCGTCATAGCCATACCTGTTCATCAGACGGAAAGCGTCCTCCATGTGTCGCTCGTAATTTAGAGCGGAAGACGAGGTCTCGTGGTGCATCATCAGCTTAACGCCCTTAGAGTGGGCATAGTCGTTGAGCATCTTTATGTCGAAGTCGGGATATGGTGTGACGAAGTCGAAGACATCGAGCTTCTGATGTCCGAACCAGTCTTCCCATCCTTCGTTCCATCCTTCCACCAGCACTTCCTGCAAACCGTTCTTTGCAGCGAAGTCGATGTAGCGTTTCACCTCTTCGTTAGTGGCTCCATGAGTGCCGTTGGACTTGCACTTGCTGTAGTCGGTAACGCCGAGACGAACCGACGGCAGGTCGTTGGTGTAGCTCCATGTCTTTGTACCTACAATCATGTTCCACCACACACCACAGTATTTTGTGGGATGAATCCACGATGTGTCCGCTATCTTGCATGGCTCGTTGAGGTTGAGAGTGAGCTTGCACGAGAGCATGTCGCGGGCATCGTCGCTCACCATTACAGTACGCCAAGGTGTGTTGAAGGGTGTCTGGATGAATCCCTTACGGCCTACGGCGTCGGGAGTAAGCCACGACTCGAAGGTCAAAGTCTTTTCATCGAGGTTGAGGTGCATTGTCGGATAATCCAAGCAGGCAGCCTCATGTATGTTGATGTAGAGCCCGTCCTTTGTCTTCAGTTGCAGCGATGTCTGAACGCCTGTGTCGGAGAATACTGTGGTGGACGAGTTGCTCTTGTATGACTCACGGTTCTTGGCTATCACCTCACGGATGCCTGTAAGCGGAGTGATGTTGTACTCGTACTCCTGCGTGTCGTAATCGCCGGGAATCCAGTAAGCGGTATGGTTGCCGCTCATCGCAAACTGCGTGTGTTCCTCCTTTATAACGAAATAGTTGAGTTCTTGCTGTTGCGGGAATTCATAACGCAATCCCATTCCATAGTCGTACACACGGAAACGTATGGTGATGTCGCGGTCTGACGACGGCTGGTGCAGGTTTACCGCCATCTCGTTGTAGTTGTTGCGTATGGTGGCAGTTTCGCCCCATACGGGTCGCCATGTCTCGTCGAAAGTGGATGTCTGCGTGTCCTTAATCTTGAAACCGTCCATAAGGTCGGTCTCGTCAATTCCCTTGGAGGCGTGTTTGTCCTTGGCGAGTTCCAGTCCAAGGTGCGACGGATTGACCACGGGTTTGCCCTTGTACGACATTTCGTATGTGGGCTGTCCTTTGTCTGAGAGCGAGAATGTCAGCTCCACATCGCCATTAGGCGACTTTACAGTCTGGGCTGTAGCCATCATAGGCAACAACGCCGACAACAATATATATTTCTTCAGCATTCTGGTATATGTTTTTTTATTATACTTGTTTTTACTTCCAGTCTTTTTTTAGTCATCTTCCCGCCTGACCGACGAGCGTGCTTATGTCGTCAATGAACTTACCGTCAGCAATGAGGTCCTCAATGTTGAGGTGCATGCGATAACGCCAGTAGTGCTTGGGATTGGCAGGGATGTTGATGCGTTCGGCATCGGCATCGGGCAGACGCAGACGCTCGTCCATAGCCAACCAGTCCTGAACGCTCAATATACAGAGCATCGACGGCGAATCAAGGTGACGGGCTATGATGTCCTTGGCAAGCCATCCCGGCAGCGGATGTGGTGCCGTTCCTTCACGGTGGAGCATGGAGTTATAGTAGTCCTGCGTACGTTCATAATCCTCGTCCCACCACTGGCGGAGCGTAGGCATGTCATGGCTGGAGATGGTGCATACTGAGCGATAGGGGTTCTGACTGAGATGTCCGAAACGCGTGGTGACCGATTTGGGCATGCTCTGCAACTCAAGGCTCAGGATTTTCAGTTCGTTCATCACCCAAGGCACGCAGTCGGGCACCATGCCAAGGTCCTCGGCACACACAAGCATACGGGTGGCCTGCACCAGTTTGGGCAGCTTCTTCATTGCCTCACGATACCAGAACTGGTTGTTGCGACGATAGTAATAGTCGTTGTAAAGGCGATTGAAAGCCTGCTTGTCGTTGTCGTAAAGCGACTCGTAAATGAAGTCGAGCTGGGCAGAGATGCGCGGATGGAACATGTCGGCACGGTTACGGTCGCGCACAAAGAGCACATCACTGACAAGTGAATAGAGTCCGTCGCGCAGCCAGAGGTCTTCCTGTCGGGTTACTCCAGCGAAGCGTGCTTCAATCTTACGCTGCGTATCCACATCTGGCTTCATACGATAACGTTCGCCGTCGATGCGTTCCAGATATTCGCGGCGCACCTCGTCGGCACGTTCATGGAAAACGCGGTCGAGCACCCAGTCGGTAATGAACGGCTGCGTGAAGCGTTCCTCCTGGAAGTTCAATCCGTACTGCATTATCTCATCACAGCTCATTGCCTGCGACGGAGCGAATTGTCCTGTAAGTCCGTGTACACTGTCGATGGGTATCTCCCAAATGCGGAAGAAACCCAGGACATGGTCGATGCGGTAGGCATCGAAGAACTGTGACATGTTCTGGAAGCGACGTGTCCACCACTGGCAGCCGTCCTTCAGCATCTCATCCCAGTTGTAGGTTGGGAATCCCCAGTTCTGTCCGTTCACGGAGAAATTGTCTGGCGGTGCTCCAGCCTGTCCGTTAAGATTGAAGTATTTTGGTTCCATCCACACATCGCAACTATATCGGTTTACGCCGATGGGGATGTCGCCCTTCAGGATAACGCCCTTCTGCTTGGCATACTCGTGGGCTTCCTTCATCTGCGAGGACAGTATGTACTGCACGAAATAGTAGAAAGCCACATTCTGATACTCCTTTGTGCGAGGATCAGACAGCATCGCGCGGTCGTCCTCAGTCCATGTGTTATGGTCTTTCCATTGTGTGAAATCGGCGGTACCATACTTGTCCCTCAGCCATGAATACTGAGCGTATGGTACCAGCCAATTTTGTGTTACCTGGAAGAACGCCTTAAACTGTGCGCTCTTCATAATCTTTTTACCTTCCTGTTGAAAGACTTTCCTTAAATATTCTAATTTGAATGCGTTTACTTTCTCATAATCAATCTGTGGCAGAGCGTTGAGCCGGCGGCACTCTGCTTCCGCCTCCTTGCGTGCTTCTTCATCGTCCAGCTCCGGCAATGAGCGCAAATCGGCATACTGCGGATGTATGGCGAAGATGCTGATGCAGCTGTACGGATAAGAATCGGTCCAGGTATGAGTGATGGTGGTGTCGTTGATCGGAAGCAGTTGCAGCACGCGCTGACCGGTATTCGCCATCAGGTCAATCATCATCTTAAGGTCGCCGAAGTCACCAATTCCCGCACTCTCCCTGGTACGGAGCGAGAAGACGGGTACAAGCGTACCTGCGAGTCTGCGGTTCCATATCTCGAAGAAAGCCTGGTTAAGACCGTAAACCACCGTCTCGCCCTTCTTCATGTCGGGCATAGTGAGGCAACGGTTATAGCCACACTCCCACATCATCATGTGTCCGGAAGCGTTTGTCACCACAAACTTCAGTTCTATATGCTCACCGTGGAACTGCGACGCATCGATATCGACAGCCCATTCACAGTAGTTGTGAAGCGTCATGGGCAATGCCTTGTCAGGACACCATTCGCCCAATGCCTTCCGGTCGCCCAGCACAGCCAGACATTCGCCGTCGCGCAGCTGCGGTGCCCGTACAATCAGACGCAACGTACGGTCGTAGGAGGTAGGCTTCATAGGCTGCAGCTCCTGATGGTTGATGCAGTCGGTGAATGCGCTACTGTAAAGATACGAATCGTCGGGCATGTCGTTCCAACGGTCGTGCACATGATATTCGGTTGCAGCGGTGCATGTAAAGTCGAGCACATGCTTCACCGTCTGCCATTCGCTTCGCTCAGTAGCATTGTCCACCGTCACCTTATAATAATATGTAAGACGACGGCAAGCTGTACGCTGTGTGAGTTCACAACACCACTCCACTCCGTTTACGGTGGTCATGCGGTGTGTACTCACCTCTCCATTCTCGATGATGTTGAGTGTGACTTCCTCACCAAATGCGGTACGGTATTCTATGTGAAAATATAATATCATTTTATATGTTGGTTATAGGTTTGTTACCATGAAAACTATTTTTATTCCTGTTACGCCTCTTTCCTGTTTCTTATGGCAGCCACTGACAAGGCACCACAGACGAGCAATGCGCCAGCCACTATCATCATGTTGCCCTGGCGTGAACCGACAAGATGAAGCAATTCGCCGCCACACAAGGCTGCCACAATCTGCGGAACGCATATCGTGCCGTTGAAGAGTCCGAGATAAGCACCCTTATGGCTGTAGCCCTCAAGAGCGTTGGTGACAAAGGCAAACGGCATGGTAAGCATGGCTGCCCAAGCGCAACCTATGAGCCAGAATGGAAGTACGAGCAGATTTCTGTCGCCTATAAACGGTACGATGGCGAAACCTATGCCGCCGATGACAAGACTCAAGGCGTATGCCAGCTTCTCGTTCTTGAACTTAGGCAGTACCATAGCCCAGGACACCGAACCGATGGCTTGCCAGAAGAACAGTACGCCCACCCAGTTGCCTGCCTCCTGATAGCCCTTGGAAGCGACATCGGTAGTGTGCCATACGGTTTCGGCAATGGTACCGTTGGTGTAAGTCCACATATACATGAAGGCTGCCCAACAGAAGAACTGTACGAGTCCTACCTTCCAGAACATCGACGGTGCATTCTTGAGAAGCGTTATCCAACCTGCGCTCTTTTCCTTTTTCTGAGACTGAGTCTCGTTATATTTGGCGTATTCCTCTGGATTCCATTCCTTTACCTTTACCGTAGTATAGATGACACAGAGGATGAGAATGGCGGCTCCGACATAAAAAGAATAGATGACCGAATCAGGGATTACGCCCTTCGGGGCCTCGTTGGAAATGCCGAGAGCCGTGAAGAAGAACGGAAATACATAACCTATAAGCGAACCGGAATTGCAGAGGAGCGACTGGATGGAGTAAGCGAGCGACTTCTGTTTCTCATTCACCATGTCGCCGACAAGCATCTTGAACGGTTGCATCGCCATGTTGATACTTGTGTCAAGGAACATCAGAGAGATGAGACCGAAGACCATAGCCGTGCCAACAGCCATTCCGAACGATCCGGCATTCGGCAACATACACATCACGAGTACAGCCACCGTGGCACCTACAAACAGATAAGGGATGCGGCGTCCGAAGCGACACCATGTCCTGTCGCTAAGCGTGCCTACTATGGGTTGCACGAGTATGCCCATCAGAGGAGGCAATATCCAGAAATAGCTAAGATTGTGGGGATCGGCTCCCAATGTAGCAAAGATGCGCGATATGTTGGCGCTTTGCAGGGCGTAAGCTATCTGTACGCCAAAAAATCCGAAACTCAAATTCCAGAGTTTCCAGAATGAAAGATTAGGTTTTTGGGTCATTGTTATTTGGTTTACTGTATTTTTATATTTTATTCGGTCAGTGGTATCTTATTCGTTCAGCGTGTGGTGCCTCTCACGACAAGGCGTGTCCTCACCACGCGCATTGCCACCTCATTACGCGGCAGCGAGCCTTCCACCTGGCTTATGAGTATGTTGGCAGCCTCCTCGCCCACAGCCACGCCACGTTGTTCCACCGTGGTGAGCATCGGGTCGCATGCCACGGCACGTTCGCCGTTGGTGAATCCGCAGATGCTTATCTCGTCGGGAATGCTGAATCCCATGCGCTTGGCGGTGTATAGTATGCCTATGGCGGTGTCGTCGTTGATGGCGAAGAAGGCATCAGGACGTTCGTCGTCCGGCAATGATAGTATTTCGGGGGTTATAGCCTCAGCCTCCGCACGGTTGTCGCATATTCTGACGAGAGCGTCGTTCAACTTCAGTCCGTTTTTGGTCAAGGCGTCGCGATAACCGTTATAGCGATTCTTCGAGAGTTCCAAGTTCATCGGCGAACCATAGAAGGCGATGCGCTCACATCCTGTATCAATCAGATGTGTAACCGCCGTGTAAGCTCCGTTGTAATCGTCCACCACCACACGCGAACCATTCACGCCGGTGCAGATACGATCATAGAACACAAGCGGCACTCCATTGTCCATCAGTTGGCGGAAATGGTCGTACTGTCTGGTGTCCTTTGCTTGCGACACGATGATGCCACACACCTTATTCTTATGGAAGTCGTCGCATATTGCCACTTCCTTGTCGTAGCGTTCGTTGCTCTGCGCCACCATCACACGATAGCCGCGTGAACGTGCTTCCTCCTCTATTCCCGACAGTATGGACGAGAAGTAGTAATGCACAAACTCAGGAATGATTACGCCGATAACCTTCATTGGTTGGCTACGGGTATGGCGCAACGCCTCGCCAATGACATTAGGGCAAAAGTTATGTTCTTTCGCGTATGCCTGGATGCGTTCTCTTTGTGACACGCTGATGCGTGGACTGTCATTGAGCGCACGACTTACAGTCGCTACGGAGATGCCCAAATCGCGGGCAATATCTCTCATTGTTATAGGTAACTTATCTGCCATGGTTTTCAGTTATGACGCAAAATTAGTCATTATTCCCGAATGTGTAATGTTTTTGTTTGCACAAATTATTAAATTGTGGTGCAATCGTTTGCACTAAGAATATGACGATTTTATGTATAAAAAAGATGCAACATCAATATATAAGTCCTAATTTTGCAAACAGAATGAAACAGACCCTTAAACCTCTGAATTTCACTTACAATAACAACAATAACTAAAAACAGCAAAACATGAAGCAGTTGAAAATCAAATTGCCTCTGAGGACTATGGCACTTGCCGGTGGTCTTCTTCTTGCAACAAGTTCCTTCGCGCAGAACAATGCCGTCAAGGGACATGTGACAGATGCTTCGGGCGAACCCGTCATGGGTGCTACCATCACAATTAAAGGTAAAGCTGTAGGCATTACCGACATTGATGGTAACTTCTCTATCGACGCAGCTCCTGGTACAGAACTTACATTTACTTTCCTTGGCATGTCGCCACAGACTGTCAAGGCATCGGGCAACATGTCCGTAACACTCGCCAGTGACGACAAGCTCCTCAATGAGGTTGTGGTCATCGGTTATGGAACTGTAAAGAAAAACGACCTTACGGGTTCTATCAACACAGTAAAGCCAAGCGAGGTGCAGGCCGGACTTGCCACATCAGCCCAGGACCTTCTGGTAGGTCAGGCTCCTGGTGTGACTGTAACCAGTGCCGGTGGACCTGAGGGGGGGGTACGATACGCGTGCGTGGCGGTTCTTCACTCAACGCCAGCAACGACCCACTTATCGTCATTGACGGTGTGCCTTTGGACAACTCCGGCGTACAGGGTATGGGCAACCCGCTCTCAATGATTGCTCCTGACAACATCGAGAACATGACCATCCTCAAGGATGCGTCCGCAACAGCCATCTATGGTTCGCGCGCTTCCAACGGTGTCATCATCATCACAACAAAGCACGGCGTGAAGGGCAAACCGCAGGTGAACTTCTCTGCCAACATGTATGTCAATACGGCACGCAAGACTTACGAGTCGTTGTCGTCAGAGGCATTGACCGGTATTCTTGCACAGCAATTCGGTGCTGAAAGCGATGCGGTAAAATATATTCAGGCCAACGTACAGAAGTATGGTGCGCTCAACACCAACTGGCAGGACGAAGTTCTGCGTACCACCATTTCGCACGACTACAACCTTAGCGTGGGCGGAACTACAGGCTGTCTGCCTTACCGCATATCAGCCAGCTACACCAACAACAACGGTATTCTGAAGGACTCACGCATGGACCGTGCCACTGTAGGATTCAATCTTACTCCTGAATTCCTCAATCATCGACTCAAAATCAAGGCTAATGCCAAGGGCTACTGGATTAAGAACCAGTTTACCAACCAAGGTGCCGTAGCAGCAGCCATAGCAATGGATCCTTCCTCACCTATATATAATGACGCTCAGATGAAGGGCGGCATAGAGGGCTACAAGCTTTGGAACGGCTACTACTCACACATGAACGGTGCGGCTTTCAACACAAACGGTACCAACAACCCGATTGCCACTGCAACCGACAAGGACGACAAGGCCACCATTCTGCGCAGCAACGGTAACTTGCAGATTGACTACGCTCTGAAATGGTTGCCCGACCTGCACTTCAACCTCAACCTCGGTTATGATGTGAGCAAGTCGAAAGAGAACCTTTACACTGCTGCCAACTCGCCTACAGCATGGGACGGATGGCGCAATGACGGTGCCGGTACTCATCAATACATCGAGCAGTTCAAGAGCAACACCTTGCTCGACTTCTACATGAACTACCAGAAGCAAGTGGACTGCATCAAGTCGTTCTTCGATGTCACAGCCGGTTATTCCTGGCAGCGTTTCTATAGCGACGGCCGCAACAACGGAACAGTCTTCACTACTGACGGATTCAGCACTCCGGTCCTCAACGAAGACGGCACCTACACACTCAACTGGGGCACAGAGCGTAAAGGAACAACCTACACCGACCCAGCCAAGACTGCATGGGCAAAGCATCTTCAGTTGCTGTCGTTCTTCGGACGCTTCAACTATACATTGATGGACCGCTACCTCTTCACATTCACAGTGCGTGGCGATGCTTCCTCACGTTTCAGCAAGGACAACCGTTGGGGCGTATTCCCCGCAGCAGCTCTCGCATGGAAGATCACTGACGAGGCTTGGATGAAGAATGTCAAGAACGTGATGAACGAAATGAAGCTGCGCCTCGGTTGGGGTGTCACCGGTCAGCAGGACATCGGCGACAACTACTATCCCTACCTCGCCACATACGTTGCATCAGTGCAGGGTTCCAATTATCCTTCACTCAGCGGCAACGGCTTCATCTCAACAATGTACCCGACAGGTTACGATCCCAAACTCAAGTGGGAGGAGACAACTACATGGAACGCCGGATTCGACTTCGCATTCCTCAACAACCGCATCACAGCCAGCATCGACTACTATCTGCGCAAGTCGAAGGACCTGTTGAGCTATGTATCCGTGCCAAGCGGTTCTTCTACCACCAACATGATGAACCAGAACATCGGTACATTGAAGAACGAGGGTATCGAGTTCTCAATCACAGCGCGTCCTATCGTTACAAACGACTTCACTTGGACAGCAAGCTACAACGTGGCTTACAACAAGAACAGAATTACAAAGCTTAACAACGACGGATCGTACATCGAGACGGGAGGCATCTCTTCAGGAAACGGCAACAACTGTCAGGTACAGGCTGTAGGTCATCCCGTAAACTCATTCTTCCTCTTTGAACAGGTGTACGACAAGAACGGCAAGCCTCTGGAAGGCGTATATGTTGACCAGAACGGTGACGGCGTAATCAACGACGATGATCGCCGCATACGCCACAGCAAGGATCCGAAGGTGACAATGAGTTTCTCATCCACATTCAACTGGAAGAACTGGGATCTCGGTTTTGCACTGCACGCCAACATCGGCAACTATGTATATGCCGACGCCATGTCAGACCACTCTGTTGTCGACGACTGCTGGAAGAACGGCAAGGTGAACAACCTCATCAAGGCCGACAACTACTTCAACGGAACAATCAATCCGGCGATAGGCATTATGAAGAGCGACTACTGGTTGCGCAATGCCAGCTTCCTGCGCTGCGACAACATCACACTTGGCCACACATGGCCCAAGCTGCTCGACAACAATATGCGTCTGCGTCTGTACGGAGCTGTTCAGAACCCGTTCGTCATCACCAAGTATAAAGGTCTCGACCCAGAGGTGGCCGACGGTATCGACCGCGACCTCTATCCACGCGCCACAACCTTCACACTCGGTGTAGTGGCAAGCTTCTAAATCATACAACAAGCGTCTAACAAATTAAAAAGACTATAATAATATGAAATCATATAAAAGCATCATAGCTTCAGCAATGTTTGCAGGTCTGGCTCTGACCGCCACTTCCTGTATCGGCGATTTGGATCTTGAGCCTAATGATCCGAACACCACAACAGCCAGCAACATGACAGAGGCAGCTTACGAGGGCGTATTGGCAAAGTGCTATTCGGGCTTGGCCGTGTCAGGCCAGGGCGGTCCTGACGGAGCATCAGACATCTCCGGTCTCGACGGCGGTACAGGTCAGTACACACGTGCACTCTTCATGCTCAACGAATTCCCCACCGACGAGGTAAAGTGGATATGGAAAGACGAAGGTGTCATCGACCTTAACACCAACGTATGGGGTAAGGGCAACACCAACATCTTTGGTACATACAGCCGCATGTATGTGGAGATTGCCATCTGCAACGACTTCCTGCGCCTCATAAAGGGCAAGGACCAGTTCAAGGAAATGGCTCTTGAAGCCCGTGCGCTGCGCGCCATGAGCTACTACAACATCGTAGATCTCTTCGGCATGGGTGGCTTCATCACCGAGGACGACGAAGTAGGAAGCAAGCCTAAGCAGATTTCGCGTCTCGAACTCTACACATGGCTGGCAAGCGAACTTGAGGACATCGTGGCCAACATGTCTGATGCCACACCTCACTACGGCCGCGTAGGCAAGGATGGTGTAGAGGCTCTGCTCGCCCGTCTTTATCTTAACGCAGGCGTCTATACCGGCACACCGGCATACGACAAATGCGCTCAGCACTGCGAGAACATCATCGCACGCCACAAAGGCAAAGGTTTCAAGGGTTCTGGTCTTGCCGATCACTACCTCTATCTGTTCTGCGGCGACAATGATGTATATATGCCTGGCGGATCAGATGTCAACGAAATTCTTTGGGGCATCCCCTACGATGCTGTAGAACTCACTCCGTACGGCGGCACCACATTCCTCTGCTGTGCAGGTGTAAGCAACCTGACAGTGGACAACGACGGTGCATACATGAACTGCGAGGACTACGGACTCAACCAGCAGTGGGGCTGTATGCACGCCACAAAGGAGTTTGCCGACAAGTTTGCTGCCGAGCCTAACGACGTACGCTGGTCGATGTGGAAGAAGGATGTGGACGGATTCAAGAAGGAGAACACATCATTCTCTAAGTTTACCGACGGCTATGGCGTAGTGAAGTTCACCAATCTGCTGCGCGACAGCAACGGCAACTTCAAGAAAGGCGAAATCACCAAGTTCCCGAACACCGACCTTCCGCTCTTCCGTCTGGCTGATGTCTATCTGATGTATGCCGAATGCGCAATGCGTGGAGCAGCCGACAAGGCAAAGGGAGTGGAATATGCCAACTATGTACGCGAACGTGCAGGCGTGTCGAAATGGACTGAAACCGACCTCAACGAACAGAACATGATCGACGAGCGTTGCCGCGAATTGTACTGGGAGAACGTACGTCGTACCGACCTCGTACGCTTCGGACTCTTCAGCGGAAGCAAATACACATGGTCGTGGAAGGGTAATGTAGCCGAGGGTACAGCCATACCTGACTACATGAACGTATTCCCGATTCCTTCATCGGTAATCGCTGCTCAGCCTGACTTCAAGCAGAACCCTAACTATTAAGCATCAATCAATCTTAAAAAAACAGATTAAGCAATGAAAAAATTAAGTTATATACTGTTCAGCTTTATCAGCCTGGTGCTTGCCACCGCTTCGTGCAGTGGTCTTGAAGAGGAGAATCCTGTAATTCAGACACCCACCAAGCTTGTACTGAACACACCGGCTACCGCCAACCAATATGTAGATCTTGGCTATGACAAGGATGCAGGTACTGTAAACTTCACATGCTCGCAGGCCGATTATGGTTTTGCAGCTTCAGCCAACTACTATATGCAAGTGTCGCTCGACGAGAGCTTCTCCAACTTCGAGGAGCTTGCCACTTCCTACACTTCATGCAACATGAACGTGAAGGCAAGCGAGATAGCAGAAGCCGTTTGCAAGCTTCGCGGCATAAAGAGCGAGGAGACTTACACTGACGAACCTGCCCGCAAGGTGTTCTTCCGCGTAAGATCGCAGATTCTGAAATACGAAGACACCAGCATTCTCTCAAATGTTGTGGCAATGGAGAAGGTGAAGGGATACTTCGCCCTGCGTCTGCCGGGCTACATCTACCTCGTTGGTGCGCCTGAAGGTTGGGTTGGTCCAAGCGAAGAAAACAAGGCCCACTACGAAGAATGGAAACTGTTTGAGAGCGACAATGCCATTGGCAGCAAGGTGTACTACGGCGAATTCGACGTTCCGGCAGGAAAGTTCCAGTTCCGCTTCTACACGGCTCTGACAGGATGGGATAAGGATTCGTACGGCAGTCAGGAGGCAGACTCTCCTAAGGAAATCACGATGACCAAAGACATATACGACGGCACTATCGTCAAGGGCAAGGGTAGCTATCAGATATTCGACTGGCCCGGCGGCAAGGTTAAGATTACCGTAAATATGAGCAATGAATCGAAGATGACCGTCAAGTTCGAGAAAGTAGGTTAATATTTTAGTAACGTCAAAGTGAAAAAAAACATGAAAAAATTAACGATATCACTTATGGCGCTTCTGTCTCTCGTCTTCGCCTCATGCGAAGACGACTGGACGGAGGCAGCGCCGCAGACCAATCCTCAGGAGCAAGCCTTTGCCGTGGACGACATTACACTGAAAAGTATTGTCCCAGAGGCCATCAATCTGCAAGAAACATATATGAAGGACAACAAGGTGAGACTATTCACCGAAAGCGTGAAGAACCTCCCGGAAGGCAGCCAGACAAAGTACGAACTGCAGTTCAGCAAGACCGCAGACTTCGCCAAGTACGGCACCGTAACATGCGAAATGGATTCCGACACGGCTGTTGTGAGAGCCTCTGACTTCGAAGAGGCCTATAAAGCAACCATCGGCCGCAACCCGAAAGCCAAGGACATCTTCATACGCTATGCAGCTTACATCGTCAAGAACAAGACATCTGTAGTTCGTATAGGCGACCCCAACACCTATCTGGGTGCCTCAAAGATTAAGGTGACTCCTTATCCAAGCGACCTCGTTATTGAAAACAATTATTATCTGCTTGGTACCATCAACGACTGGTCGGTGGCTACTGCCATCAAGCTCGATCACACAGGCAATCCTTACGAGAACCCGGTATTCACCCTAAAGGTGAACATCAGCAACGAGCAAGCTGCCAACGGATGGTGGTGGAAGGTCGTTCCGGAATCCACTTACCTCACAGGCAACTGGGTGAGCGGCGACAACGCTGCCTACGGCGTGGCTGAGAACGGTGATGAAGCAACCGAGGGTATGCTCATTCCGCGTACCGCCAAAGATGATGTAGGAGCCGGATGCCTTAAAACAAGCGGAAAACTCCTGTTCAGCATCAATCTTGAGGATGGCACCTATTCGTTCACTCCTGCCGCTGAATAACTGCAAGCTAAAAGTCATACATACATCTACTGTCATATAGATTAATTAAGGTTTTAGTTTTATAACTTGGATTGAAAGAGACTGTTCACTTGGTGTGAATGGTCTCTTTTTTTGTTGGTTACACACTGATATGCAAACGTTTGCACACATTATTTGCACGTTTGACAATCAGCCGCATACATTTATAATGGAATTTGGAATAACTTTGGGACATAAAAGATAAAGTGTTCAACTTCTGCAAGTTCAGAAATTGCAAAAGTTCAGCCAAGAGCTTATACGGTTGCGTGATGCAAGTAGTTGTAACCCGGCAAGCAGTCATAACATATCATATAAAAGCATTAATAAACCATTTACTACAAAAATAACTAAAAACGGAAAACGATGAAGAAACTTTACATGACAGCCATTGCTCTTATGGGGGCGATAAGTATGCATGCACAAGGCTGGCCCGCCGACTATGAAGGCGTGATGCTGCAAGGATTTTACTGGAACTCTTACCGCGCGTCGAAGTGGCAGAAGCTTGAGGCACAGGCCGACGACCTTGCCCCGTACTTCAGTCTGGTATGGATTCCGCAGAGTGCCAACTGTGGCAGCGGACGATCCATGGGATATGACGACCTCTACTGGTTCAGCAATTACAACAGTTCTTTCGGCAATGAAGCCGAACTGCGCTCCATGATAAGGACATTCAGGAACAAAGGCATAGGCACCATAGCCGATGTCGTCATCAATCACCGCAACACCCTGACAAGTTGGACCGACTTCCCCGTGGAGACCTACAAGGGCGTTACCTACCAGATGTACCCCGCAGACATCTGCCACGACGACGATGAGGGGAAAACCTACAATTGGGCCAACAGCCAGACTCCCAAGGTAAGCCTCAGCAACAAGTACGATTCAGGCGACGGATGGAACGGCATACGCGACCTCGACCATTACAGTTCCAACGTGCAGACCGTGGTGAAGGCCTACCTCGACATGCTGCTCAACGACTTGGGCTACGCCGGATTCCGTTACGACATGGTGAAAGGCTACGCCGGACTGTTCACCGGCATCTACAACTCTGCCGCAAAGCCACGCTTCTCCGTGGGCGAATACATGGACGGCAACGCCACCACCGTCAAGGCATGGATTAATGCCACGAAGGTGAACGGCGAACCCACATCGGCCGCCTTCGACTTCCCCGTGCGCTATGCCGTGCGCGACCTCATCGCATCGAAATGGAGCGGCAAGGCAAAGGAAGGGCTTGCCAGCGACCCGGCCTATCGCCGATACGCGGTCAGCTTCGTGGAAAACCACGACACCGAGTACCGCTCAAGCTCAGAACAGCAGGATCCCATACGCCAGGACACACTTGCCGCCAACGCCTACATCCTGGCTTCATGCGGCACGCCGTGCATCTTCTACAAACATTGGATTGCCTACCCCACCGACATCAAGATGATGATAAACGCCCGCCACGCAGCAGGCATCGCCAACACCAGCAACACCACTTTCAACGAGTACACCGGCTCGCAATGCAACGTACTGAAGACCGAAGGCTCGCACGGCACACTCTACGCCGTGATGGGAGCCAACGCCGACGCTTACAAGGCACCGGCGGGATTCACCGAGATACTGCGCGGACACAACTACCGCTACCTTCTCAGCAACAGCAGCAACGTGGCCTGGGTGGACCTGCCCTCCGGACGCTATGACAATGTGCAGAAGGCACGCCTCACCGCCGTCAGCGACCAGCAGGGCGCACAGCTCGTCTATACCACCGACGGAACATTGCCTACCGCACAGAGCCGCAAGGCTGCAAGCGGAACACTCATAGACATACCCACAGGCACCACCACACTGAACGTGGGACTGCTCGTAGGCACCACCGTCTCAGCCGTCGCAACGCGCACATACCAAATCTCCCCTTCCGACAGTTTCTCTCCCTACGACATCACCGTAAACGTAAACGTGGACAACGTGGGATGGAAGAGCGTGAACTTCTGGGCATGGGAAGACCTCTACGGCGACAACTTCACATCCACGGGCAAGTGGCCCGGCGATGCCGTCAGCACCACGAAGACCGTAGAAGGCAGGAAGTGGTACAGCCGGACATACCACATAACCAAACGCGACTGCATGATATCGTTCGTCCTCAGCACTGCCAGCGGCTCACCGCAGACCGTCAATATATACGACATCAACAAGGACACATACCTCGAAGTCAGCGCCGACAAGGACAGCCAGAACCATTATTATGTGAACGACGTGACTTCACAGATGCCCGCCGGCATAACCACCGTCACCACCGACAGCAAAAACCAGCCCGCATACTGGTACGACCTGCAGGGCCGACGCTACACCAGCCGTCCCGTCAAGCCGGGCGTTTACATCAACAGCGGAAGGAAGATAATGATAAGGTAACAGCCAGACACACCTTATATATAATAGCTCACAACGCGCAATGCTGCGAACCCCACACACAATGAAACACCGTGTGCGAATCAACCATTATCACACCCGTTTTCAAACAAGGCTTCTTTACGTCGCAAACAAGACTTCTTTACACTTCAAACAAGGCTTGTTTGCGACGTAAAGAAGCCTTGTTTGCAAACGGGGTAAAATGCGCACGTTTTCCAGACACAATCCACCCCTCCCGCAACCGACCCCGAAACGCCATACAAAAACCGTCCGCACACAACGCCGACTCGCTGACGAAAAGGCGTATCTTATTGAATTTGAATAAAAAAACGGCGAAACTATATTATGTTGTCGGAATTTATTCGTATCTTTGCGGCAAGATTACAAATCCTGACCAATAACATTTACGCTCTCCACCCAACGGTTTTCGCCGCCAACAGCGGCATACACGGGCAAGAGAACGTTCACAGGTGGAGCCTCGACACGGCACACACTATCTAACGACAACAATCAATCACATAGTTATATGATAAAACATTCCATTTCAACCCTCGTGCTTTTGTGCGCAATGGCTGTGCCCTGCACCGCCGCCGACTATAAAGGCACGGCCCCGAAGGACGGTGCCACCTACCATCTCTACAACGTAGGCACTGGCAAGTTCCTCAGTTCTGCCGACGGAACACTCACCCTCGGCGGCACCAACCTCACAGTAAGGCTGAACAAGACAGCCGACGGCTACTACACACTGACGACAGCCGACGGCAAAATCAGCGCGACACTGTGGGACGCTCCGCGCAGCAACGGCAGCGGCAAGTACTCACAGTGGAAGTTCACAAAGGTGAAGGGCACCGACGATGTCTATACCCTCGCCAACCGCAACCGTGAGGCAAGTGCGACATTCAGCATCTATCAAGACACCACCACGGGCGCACTCGCCCTGGAAGCGGCACAGCCGGGAGCACAGTTCACACTCGCACAGTGGAAACTGGTGGCATCAGGAGAACCGATTATAGAAATCGTGAACATCGACGAAACCGCCAACACATACACCACACCTACGGAAAGCAACGCCACCGTAAAGCTCAAGCGCACACTCGAAGCAGGCACATGGAACACCATCTGTCTGCCGTTCGACATCAGCAACGAAGAGCTCAAGGCCAAGTTCGGAGCAAAGACACAGTTGGCTGAACTCACCGACGCCGACGAGGAAGTGATAAAATTCACCACGACAACCAACGGCATCAGCGCAGGCGAGACCTACATCATCAACCCCGAAAAGGTGGCCGCCAACGCCACATACACATTCGAAGGCGTGAACACATTCACAAGCGAACCGGTATTGGCAGGCGTGGAGGAAGTGACCATAACAGGTTCGTTCACAAAGACAACGGCACCGGCAGGAGCATTCACCATCATCAACGGCAAACTCCAGAAGTACAGCGAAGCGACAGCCATCAACGGACTCCGCGCCTACTTCACCGACGGCAACAAGGATTCACGCATCTGGACATGGTCGCTTGACGGTGTGACAGGCATCAACGCCACCGGCATCAACGGAACGGCAACATACGACATGTTCAACACCGCAGGACAGAAGGTGAAGACCAACGCCACCGGCAAGGAGAACATGCCAAAGGGCATCTACATCATCAACGGAAAGAAACTAACCAAATAAAGCGTCACCACAATGAAAACAACGATAACAAGACAAATCGTCATGCTCGTAGTGCTGCTCACCGCATTCTTCGCCGGCAGCGCAAAGGCTGACACCAAGACGGTGCTGTGGTCGTCATACTCGCCGAAGGGTTCCTCGTTCTCGAAGGATATCAAAATCGACTTCACACGACAGACCATCACTGCGGAAATCGACCTCTCCACATGCAGCGCGTCATCAACAAACGAGAACATACTCTCCGTAGGCAACGCCATCGACACATGGGGAAGCGATGACAGCCAGACCATGCACCTGTTCTACACAAAGAGCACCTCGACAATGGAGGTGGACTATCTCAACGGCAACAGCAACACCGTTCGCGAGGCAGTTAAAAACCTCAGCGGCAACATCACGGTAGTCATCTCCAAGGACGGAGTAGCCATCAACGGCACAACCTACGCCTCAGCCGACAAAATTGCAGGACTCGCCGCCCTCAGCAGCGTGGGAATAGGCAGCACACAGGGCGACAACCGAAGCAATGCCACCTACAAGGAAGTGTATGTCACAACCAAGCCAATGGCTCCGCAGTTCGTAGCCCCCGCCATCGGCGGCACATACTACATCTGCCCGAAAGCAGCCCTCGACACCGACCTCAAGGCGTTCACCGTGACAACACAGGCATGCGACGAGAGCATCACGCTGACAAGCCTCAACAAGAGCAACGACGGACAGAAGTGGAACATCATAGAGAGCAAGTCGTCTGAATACAACTACCTCTTCAAGAACGTATTCTCAGAACTCGCACTCGACATGGCTGGCAACAACCAGAGCGTTCCCCCGTTGCAGTGGACATCAGAGTACGACTACAACGGCGGCTCAAGTGCCAACACAAACCAGGAGTGGAAAGTGGTAAGCGCAGGCACCGACAACACATATTATATATGTATGAAATACAACAACGCCGTGTATTACCTCGCCACATCCACCACTTCCAACAACCTTGCACGCACCACCAAGCAGAGCGAAGCCACCGCATTCGGATTCATCAAGGCCGAAGCGTCAAGCGGAGGCGGCTCCGGCACAGAGGGCGAACACGGCGAATTCAACATCAGCTGGATAAGCAACCAGAAGAAAGTGGGCGACAACAAGGAAGACGCACACGCCACATTCATACCATACGCATCGGTTGAAGACATGAAGGCCGACGCCAACTACGACGAACCGTGGCTCACACCGTCAAAGGCAATGACACTCAACCTCAACGGCGAGTGGAAATTCAAGTACGTTCCGGGCACATCGTCAGGCCCGGGAGAATCCGAATTCTATGCAGCCGACTACGACGACGCAGCATGGGACAACATCCGTGTGCCGCTGTCATGGGAAATGGCAGACTACGGCAAACCCGTATATACCAACGTGGGCTACCCCTTCCAGAACACACCACCAAGAGCCGTGAGCGGCTACACATCATACGGCGTTGTCGATCACAATGCGACCGGTTTTTACCGCCGCACATTCAACATGCCCGCCGACTGGTCGGACAAGCGCGTATTCCTCCACTTCGACGGCGTTTACAGCGCAGCAGTGGTATGGCTCAACGGCAAATATGTGGGCTATTCACAAGGAGCCAACACCGATGCGGAATTCGATTTGAGCAGATTCATACAGGAAGGCGAGAACCAACTCTCCGTACGCGTATATCGCTGGTGCGACGGTTCATATCTCGAAGGACAGGATATGTGGCACCTCTCAGGCATACACCGCGACGTTTACCTCGTCGCTACACCTAAAGTGTTCGTTTCCGACCACTACATCACAACCACTTCACAGGGCGCCGACGGCACAAGCGGCACTCTGAACGTGGCTCTCACCGTGGACAACCGCGACAAAGCGGAAGCCAAGAAGAACATAAACGTGGAACTCCTCGACGCCGAAGGCAAGTCAGTGAAGAGCGGTTCTGCCACATACAACGGCACAGACAACGAGACACTCAGCGTGTCTCTCGCCGGACTCAGCGGTCTCAAGGCATGGAGCGCAGAGAATCCTTACCTCTACACAGTGGTGGTGCGCCAACAGGACGCTGCCGGAACCGACGAAATGGTATTCTCCACAAAGTACGGATTCCGCAACATCACCAAGAGCGGCAACCTCGTCTATATCAACGGCAAGCGCGTCTTCTTCAAGGGAGTGAACACACAGGACACACATCCCGAATACGGTCGCGCCATAGACATGGAGACAATGCTCAAGGACGTAACCCTCATGAAGCAGGCAAACGTGAACACCGTGCGCACAAGTCATTATCCCCGCCAGCCGAAGATGTACGCAATGTTCGACGCCTACGGCCTCTACTGTATGGACGAAGCCGATGTTGAGTGTCACTTCAACCAGGGTCTCGCTTCAAACAACTCATGGAGCGACGCCATTACCGACCGCGAAGTACGCATGGTGATGCGCGACCGCAACCATCCAAGCGTCATCTTCTGGTCATTGGGCAACGAAAGCGGCAGCGCCAGCTGCTTCTCAAGCGTATATTCAAAGTTGAAGTCGCTCGACAACCGCCTCATTCACTATGAAGGCAACATGAGTTACAGCGACCTTGGCTCCAACATGTACCCCACAGTATCATCTGTTCAGGGTTCATCCTACGGTTATGCAGGTAAGCCTTACTTCATCTGTGAATACGCACACGCAATGGGTCAGGCCGTGGGTAACCTCAAAGAATACTGGGACGCTATCGAAAGCAGCACCGGAATCCTCGGTGGTTGCATCTGGGACTGGGTGGATCAGGCCATCTACGACCCTGCAAAACTCGTCAAAGGCGAGAAGACAAGTGCCAACGGATTCAACTACTGGGTGGCAGGCTACGACTACAACAGCACCAGCGGAGTAGGCATCGGTTTCCAGGGCAACTTCCTTGACAACGGTATCATCACTCCCGACCGTGCATGGACGGGCAAGCTCACCGAAGTAAAGAAGGTTTATCAGAATGCAGCCTTCACAAAACTCGACGGCAAAAAGCTCACCATAAAGAACAAGAACAGCTTCGTAAACCTCAACGAGCTCTACACTCTCGTCTATAAGGTGATGCGCAACGGCGAGGTAGTGGAGCGCGGAAGCATCGCAGCGCCGTCAATAGCAGCAGGCAGCGAAGGCACCGTCACACTGCCGTTCACAACCGATGCGACAGGCAGCGACGCCGAGTATCTCATCAATGTGAGCCTCTGTCTCAAGGAGAATGCCGCATGGGCCAATGCCGGCTACGCCGTGGCTGAGGAGCAGTTTGCACTCAACAACCGTCCGGAACTGGCAGCCCACACTGCCGACGGCGGCACACTCACAGTGTCAGGAACAACCGTTTCGGGTACGACAAAGGACGGAAAGGCATACAAAGTGGCGTTCGGCAGCAACGGAAAGATGTCGGAATGGACATACGCCGACAACTCGCTCATGCACGCAGGACCCGACTTCAACAGCTACCGCGACATTGACAACGACCGCAACTGCGGCTTCGGCTTCGCCAATTCTTCATCTACAAGCGTCACATCGAAGCTCGCAAAGAGCGGCAACAACGCCAAGATGTCGGTACGCGGACAGGCTTCCAACTGCAGCTACACCATCGACTACACCTTCTATCCCGACGCCACCGTCGATATGAGAATAACATTGTCGCCCACTGGCAACACACGCCGTCTGGGTATCGGAATGCAGTTCGCCGGCGGATTCGAGGATGTCGAGTACTACGCCCGCGGTCCCTGGAGCAACTACTCCGACCGCAAGACCGGCTCGTTCATAGGCCGTTATGTCACAACCGTAGATGACATGATTGAGGAACAGATTCACCCGCAGACCTACGGCGACCACCAAGACCTGCGCGAACTCACTCTTACCAACGCCGAAAAGAACCTGAGTCTGAACATAAATACCTCCGGACAGGTGGCATTCTCGCTCTCTCACTACGACGAGACACGCTGGTGCGGCACCGGAGACACCATGTGGAGCGACGGTTTGCACTGGTACGACCTCACACGCGACAACCAGGTTTATGCACACTTCGACTACTTCCAGCGCGGACTTGGCAACAACTCATGCGGTGGCGACGGCTGTCTCTCGCAGTATCTCTGCCCCACTTACGGCAGCTACACCTACACACTGCGCTTCAAGCCGGCTATAAACGAATAACAATGAAACAAGGAACATGACCGTTCCATAATCCCGACGGGGACGATGCACCAGATGCACCGTCCCCGTTTTTTGTACGTCCCGACTTCTAAAAAACATGAATTAAAGAAAGGAAAGAAACGTATTCTCGTTTTTTTTCAGTAAGTTTGCAATGAAAATAAGACGTAACCTTTAAACAAACACTGACATTATGAACGATACCGAACACATAATCAGCCATTTCAACATAGCTGGTTCAGTGGCAGAGGTGAAGCCGTTGGGCAACGGACTCATCAACGACACATTCAAAGTGACGACTCACGGCGACGCGCCCGACTACGTTCTGCAACGCATAAACAACAGCATCTTCACCGATGTCGATTTGCTTCAGCACAACATCGACGCCGTCACCACCCACATACGCCGCAAACTCGAAGCCGAAGGAGCCGTCGATATCGACCGCAAGGTGCTCCAATTTGTCGTTTCGGACACCGGAAAGAGCTACTGGCAGGACTCCGACGGCAGCTATTGGCGCATGTCCGTCTTCATACCACGCGCTTTCACGCATGAAACGGTGAACCCCGAATACTCCTACTATGCCGGAAAGGCATTCGGAAACTTTGAAGCTATGCTCGCAGACATGTCGGAAGAGCTTGGCGAAAGCATCCCCGACTTCCACAACATGGAGCTCCGCCGCCGCCAACTCCACGATGCCCTGAAGGAGGATCGTGCCGGACGCGCCGCCGGAGTGAAGGACTTCGTAGCACAGCTCGAACAGTATGCCGACGAAATGTGCCGTGCACAGCAGCTCCACCGTGAGGGCAGACTGCCCAAACGCATCTGCCACTGCGACACGAAGGTGAACAACATGCTCTTCGACGAAGAGGGACATGTGCTCTGCGTGATTGACCTCGACACCGTCATGCCGAGCCTTTTCTACTCCGACTACGGCGACTTTCTGCGCAGTGCAGCCAATACCGTGGCAGAGGATTCGCCCGAATTCGACAGGATTGATGTGCGGATGGACATCTTCGAAGCCTTCACACGCGGCTACATCGAGTCGGCATCGGCATTCCTCACGCCTCTCGAAACCGAGCTTCTACCCTATGCCGCGGCCCTGTTCCCCTACATGCAGGCAGTGCGTTTCCTCTGGGATTACCTCAACGGCGACGTCTATTGGAAGACGACCTACCCCACACACAACCTCGTGCGCGCCCAGAACCAGTGGCACCTGTTCCTCAAAGTGCGCGAGCATGAAGCCGAAATGAAGGCCTTCATAGCCTCGCTCGGCTGACAGGCGACACTGCGGCAACCCCAAATAAAGGCTTATACAGGGGCGCATTAGGAAAAAAATGTATAACTTTGCACATACCGAAAACAACAATAAACAAATAACTGGCAGCGCGTTTCGGCCAAGACACCACTGCCGCAAAAACGTAAAATAACATTATGGCAACAACTCCAGAATTCAAGTACGCTCCGATGTTCCAGCTCGGAAAGGACAACACAGAGTACCGCCTGCTCACAAAAGAAGGCGTAAGCACTGGCGAATTTGAGGGAAAGACTATCCTTAAAGTGTCGAAAGAAGCCCTTACACTGCTCTCACAGCAGGCATTCCACGATGTGGAATTCATGCTCCGCCGCGAGCACAACGAACAGGTGGCGAAGATTCTCGCCGACCCTGAGGCTTCAGAGAACGACAAATATGTGGCCTTGCAGTTCCTGCGCAACGCCGAAACTGCCGCCAAAGGCATCCTGCCCTTCTGTCAGGACACCGGCACTGCCATCATACACGGCGAAAAGGGACAGCGCGTATGGACCGATTTTGAGGATGAAGAAGCCCTCTCACTCGGCGTATATAACACATTCACACAAGACAATCTGCGCTACTCGCAGAACGCTCCGCTCAACATGTACGATGAGGTGAACACACGATGCAACCTCCCTGCACAAATCGACATCGAAGCAACAGAGGGCGACGAGTACCGCTTCGTCATGGTGGCAAAGGGTGGCGGCTCAGCCAACAAGACCTACTTCTACCCCATGACAAAGGCAACAATCCAGAACGAAGGCACGCTTCTGCCCTTCCTCGTTGAGAAGATGAAGAGTCTGGGCACCGCCGCGTGTCCTCCCTACCACATTGCGTTCGTCATCGGAGGCACAAGTGCCGAGAAGAACCTGCTCACCGTGAAGCTCGCCTCAATAAAATACTACGACAACCTGCCCACCACCGGTGACGAGACAGGTCGTGCTTTCCGCGACATCGACCTTGAAGAGAAGCTTCTCAAAGAGGCACACAAGATTGGACTCGGCGCACAGTTCGGTGGCAAGTACCTCGCACACGACATCCGCGTGGTGCGCCTCCCGCGCCACGGAGCAAGCTGCCCCATCGGTATGGGCGTGAGCTGCTCTGCCGACCGCAACATCAAGGCAAAGATAAACAAGGACGGTATCTGGCTTGAGAAGATGGATTCCAATCCGTCAGAACTCATCCCCGAAGAGTATCGCCGTCCAGGTGAAGGCGCGACAGGCATAGAAATCGACCTCGATAAGGGCATCGACGCAGTGCGCGCAGAGCTCACCAAGTATCCCGTAAGCACACGCGTCAATCTGAAAGGCACCATCATCGTGGCACGCGACATAGCCCATGCCAAGCTCAAGGCACGCCTCGACGCCGGCGAAGAAATGCCCGCCTACTTCAAGAATCACCCGATTCTCTACGCCGGACCTGCCAAGACTCCCGAAGGCTACCCCTGCGGTTCAATGGGTCCGACAACAGCAAACCGCATGGACCCCTACGTTGATGAGTTCCAGGCCAACGGCGCATCGCTCGTGATGATAGCCAAAGGCAACCGCTCACAGGTCGTAACCGACGCCTGCAAGAAGCACGGCGGCTTCTACCTCGGCACCATCGGCGGCGTGGCAGCAGTGCTTTCGCAGAGCAGCATCAAGAGCATCGAGTGCGTGGAATACCCCGAACTGGGTATGGAAGCCATCTGGAAAATCACCGTCGAGGACTTCCCTGCATTCATTCTCGTAGATGACAAGGGCAACGACTTCTTCCAGCAGCTGAAGCCCTGGTGTCCCAACTGCAAGTAATAGGAAGCCGTTCAGCGGCTGAACGAAATCACCCGACAGGCCGGCAGAAATGCAGGCGGTTTTAAAAGAAGCCTTGTTTGCATCACAAAGAAGCCTTGTTCGGAACCAAAAGAAGCCTTGTTTGCAATGTAAACAAGGCTTCTTTTTTATGCCATAAATCCTGCGTTGAAAAACGGCGCAAACCCCTTCGCTTTCCTTTTCCGTCAGTTCTGCATCCCCATTTTGGCACGCTATTTGCAAAAGATAAGGCAGAACATAAAACAACAAAGATATGCAAAAAGGAAATATAGGGGTTACAACCGAGAACATCTTCCCCGTAATAAAAAAGTTTCTCTATTCCGACCATGAGATTTTCCTCCGTGAAATGGTGTCGAACGCCGTGGATGCCACACAGAAGCTCAAGACCTTTGCAGAGCGTGGCGACTTCAAGGGCGAACTGGGCGACCTCACCGTGCACGTGAGTCTCGATGCCGACAAAGGCACACTCACCATCAGCGACCGAGGTATAGGCATGACCGAGGAGGAGATAGACAAGTACATCAACCAGATAGCATTCTCCGGCGTGAACGATTTCCTCGACAAATACAAGGACAACGCCAACGCCATCATCGGACACTTCGGTCTGGGATTCTACTCATCGTTCATGGTAAGCAAGAAGGTTGAGATTGTCACCAAGAGCTACAAGGACGGTGCCAAGGCAGTGAAATGGAGCTGCGACGGCAGCCCGGAGTTTGAGATAAGCGACGCCGAAAAGGCCGACCGCGGCTCAGACATCATCCTCCACATCGACGACGACTGCAAGGAGTTCCTCGACAAGGTGAAGATTGGCGAACTGCTCAACAAGTACTGCAAGTTCATGGCAGTGCCTGTGGCTTTCGGCAAGAAGACGGAATGGAAGGACGGAAAGCAGGTCGAGACCGAAGAGGACAACATAATAAACAGCGTGGAGCCTCTGTGGACCAAGACTCCGAGCACGCTGAAGGACGAAGACTACAAGAACTTCTACCGCACGCTGTACCCAATGCAGGACGAACCGCTCTTCTGGATTCACCTGAACGTGGACTATCCGTTCAATCTTACCGGTATTCTCTACTTCCCACGCATCAAGAGCAACATAGAATTGCAGCGCAACAAGATACAGCTCTACTGCAACCAGGTGTTCGTCACCGACCAGGTGGAGGGCATAGTACCGGAGTTCCTCACACTGCTCCACGGCGTAATCGACTCGCCGGACATCCCGCTCAACGTGAGCCGCAGCTATCTGCAAAGCGACGCCAACGTGAAGAAAATCTCCACCTACATCACAAAGAAGGTGGCCGACCGCCTGAACAGCATCTTCAAGGAGAACCGCAAGGAGTATGAAGAGAAGTGGGACGACCTCAAGATATTCATCAACTACGGAATGCTTTCGCAGGAAGACTTCTACGAGCGTGCCAAGGATTTCGCCCTGCTCAAGAATGTTGATGGCAAATACTTCACCTACGACGAGTACAAGACACTCATCAAGGACAACCAGACCGACAAGGACGGCAACCTCGTCTATCTCTATGCCAACAGCAAGGAAGGCGAATACAGCTACATAGAAGCCGCCAAGAGCAAGGGCTACAGCGTGCTCCTCATGGACGGACAGCTCGACACGCCAATGGTGTCGATGCTCGAACAGAAGCTGGAGAAGACCCGCTTCACACGCGTAGATAGCGACATCATCGACCGCCTCATCGTGAAAGACGACAAGAAGGCCGATGCCCTCGACAAGGAAAGCAGTGACATTTTGTCACAGACATTCCGCTCACAGATGCCGAAGATGGAGAAAGCCGAGTTCCATGTAGAGGTGGAAGCCCTCGGCGAACAGGCTCTTCCCGTGATGATGACACAGAGCGAGTACATGCGACGCATGAAGGAAGTGAGCCAGTATCAGGCCGGTATGGCTTTCTACGGACAGATGCCCGACATGTACAACCTTGTGCTCAACACCGACCATCCGCTCATCAAGAACGTGCTTGAACACGAAAACGCCGCCTGCGCCGACACCCTCAAACCCGTGACAAGCGAGATCAAGGGACTGGAGGCACGCCTTGCCGTGCTGCATCAGGAGCAGAACAAGAAGAAACCCGAAGAGGTGACACAGGAAGAGAAGGACGATGTGCGCAACACCGAAAAGCAGATTGAGCAGCAGCGCAACAAGAAGAACGAGATAATCGCCGCTTCCGCCAAGGACAACAAGGTGGTGCACCAGCTCATAGACCTCGCTCTCTTGCAGAACGGCATGCTCAAGGGCGCAGCTCTCGACGCCTTCCTGAAGCGTTCGGTGGATCTGATAAAGTAAAAAAAGTTTCGCAGATTGAAGATTTGCGGAAACCAAGTAAGACAACCGTTCGTAACACATTGATTTTCAATATCGTTACGACAGCATGAAAAAGAAGCCTTGTTTGCGATGTAAACAAGGCTTCTTTTGGTTACAAACAAGCCTTGTTTTGAGTGCAAACAAGGCTTGTTTTTTATACAGGCAATACTGCGTTGGAAAACGACACTGGCATAACGCGCGAATCACCCCGCCCGCTCCGCCTTTCCGGCAACATTTCGCCTAAAACTCAAATATTTGACGGCAAAACACCGGAATGTCGTTTTTTATTACTAACTTAGTCGATGAAAACAATTCATCAATACTATAAAGCAACTTCAACTATACCGTTTATGAAGAAAAAGACAACCCTTGCAATGGCGTTGCTGGCAAGTTTCGGCATCGCAGCAAGAGCACAACAGACGGTTGCGCTGAACTACTGGTTCGACCGCCCCACCACGCTTCAAGGCAGAGCCGTGTGGTACGGCGGACAGCCGGAGAAATGGTCCGACGGCAAAAAGCCCATCTCGGCAGGCGACACCGCCACCAATCCCGACGCGGAATGGGAACAGAAGTCGCTCCCTCTGGGCAACGGCAACATCGGAGCCAACATCCTCGGCTCGGTGGAAGCGGAGCGTTTCACCTTCAACGAGAAGACACTGTGGCGCGGCGGACCCAACACCGCACGCGGAGCCGACTACTACTGGAACGTGAACAAGCCATCGGCACACATAATGAAGGACATACAGAAAGCCTTCGCCGACGGCGACTGGGACAAGGCGGCAACGCTCACGAAGCAGAACTTCAACAGCACAGTGCCATACGAGGCCTACAAGGAAGACCCGTTCCGCTTCGGCAGCTTCACCACAATGGGCGAATTCTACATTGAGACGGGCTTGAGCCAGGTGGGTATGAGCGGCTATCGCCGCGCCCTGTCGCTCGACTCGGCACTCGCCACGGTGCAGTTCAGCAAGGACGGCACACACTACCGCCGCGAATACTTCATCTCCCACCCTGCCAACGCCATGATAGTGCGCTTCAAGGCCGACCGCCCAGGCATGCAGAACCTCACACTGAGCTATGCCCCCAACCCCGTATCCACAGGCAGCATGAAGCAAGGCGACAGCGCCGACGAGCTGCTCTACGACGCACGACTCGACAACAACGGCATGCACTACGCACTGCGCATAAAGGCGATAAACAAAGGCGGACGACTCGACAACGACGGCAACCGCATCAAGGTGACATCTGCCGACGAAGTGGTGTTCATCATTACAGCCGACACCGACTACAAGATGAACTTCGACCCCGACTTCAACGACCCGAAAACCTATGTCGGAACCGACCCGCTCGCCACCACGAAGAAGTGGCTCGACAATGCCGCCGGCAAGACATTCGACTACCTCCTGAACGAACACTACGCCGACTACTCTTGCCTGTTCCGTAGTGTCAGCCTCAGCCTCAACAACGCTTCAGCCACCGACGACATGCCCGTGAACGAGCGTCTGGCACGCTACCGCGAGGGAAAGAGCGACTTCTACCTCGAACAACTATACTACCAGTTCGGGCGTTACCTGCTCATCGCATCGTCAAGACCGGGCAACCTGCCCGCCAACCTGCAAGGACTGTGGCACAACAACGTGGACGGTCCGTGGCGAGTGGACTACCATAACAACATAAACCTGCAGATGAACTACTGGCCAGCATGCCCCACCGGACTGCAACAATGCGAACTTCCGCTCTTCGACTTCATACAGGGCATCATCAAACCGGGCGAACGCACAGCCAAATCGTACTACGGTACACGGGGATGGACCACATCAGTGTCGGGCAACATATTCGGATTCACCACGCCACTCGAAAGCGAAGACATGTCGTGGAACTTCTCGCCGTTTGCCGGACCGTGGCTCGCCACACACATCTGGAACTACTACGACTACACACGCGACATCCACTTCCTGCGCAACAAGGGCTACGACATAATCAAAGGCAGCGCACGTTTCGTCACCGACTACCTCTGGCACCGCCCCGACGGAGTCTATACAGCCGCGCCATCGACATCGCCCGAACACGGGCCCATCGACGAAGGAGCCACATTCGCACACGCCGTGATTCGCGAAATACTGCTCGACGCCATCGAAGCAAGCCGCATACTCGGCACCGACGCAAAGGAACGCCGCCAGTGGCAGGACGCACTCGACCACCTCGCACCTTATAAGATAGGACGATACGGACAGCTTATGGAATGGTCGAAAGACATCGACGACCCGAAAGACGAGCACCGTCATGTGAACCACCTGTTCGGATTGCACCCCGGACACACCATCTCGCCAGTCACGACACCCGAACTCGCCAAGGCAGCCAAGGTGGTGTTGCAACACCGTGGCGACGGAGCCACAGGCTGGAGCATGGGTTGGAAACTCAATCAGTGGGCACGCCTGCACGACGGCAACCACGCCTATCTGCTCTATGGCAACCTGCTGAAGAACGGAACAATGGACAACCTCTGGGACACGCACCCGCCATTCCAGATTGACGGAAACTTCGGCGGTACGGCAGGAGTGACCGAAATGCTCATGCAGAGCCATTCGGGATTCATACATCTGCTACCCGCCCTGCCCGATGCATGGCACGAAGGCAAGGTGAAGGGACTGTGCGCACGCGGCAACTTCACCATAGACATGACATGGAATGACGGTAAACTCGAACGGGCGGACATACTCTCCGGTTCCGGCGAGAAGTGCATCGTGCGCTACGGAGACCAGACCTGCACCTTCAAGACAAGGAAAGGCAAGCACTACGAAGTGCGCTTCACTCCGCAAGGAGGCATCGCAAAGCAACTGTAACACGACAAACGACAAAACAACAATAACAGCAAAATGAAGAAAATAATATTGATTCTCGCCCTTATCGTCACAGCAATAACGGGCGCAAATGCCAAGGGCAACAAGATTCCATTGTATGCATGGAACGGATTCGGCGACAATGCCACGTTTGAAACCCTCAAGAACGACTTCAAGGAATGGAAGCGTCACGGTGTCACCGGCGTGTGCATCAACGCCGGAATGGACATCGAAAAGATTGCGACAGCAGCCAAAGCCGCCAAGAAGGTAGGCTTGGAGTACCACGCATGGGTACCCACAATGGTGCAGGGAGGCAAGGACAGCACATGGTACACCGTAAACCGTCAGGGCGAATCGGCATTCGACCACCCGGCATACGTCCCCTACTACACCACACTCGACCCTCGCAACCCGAAGGTGAAGGAGTTCCTTATAGAGAAATTCAAGGAGATTGCCGCCATACCCGAAGTCGATTTCGTGCAGCTCGACTACATCCGCTACGCCGATGTGATACTCGCCCGCGGTCTGTGGGACAAGTACGGACTCATCATGAACGGCGAGTATGCCAAGGCAGACTACTGCTATTGCAACGACTGCGTGGCTGCATTCAAGCAGCAGAGCGGCATAGACATAACCAAGGTGACCGACCCTTCGAAGATAAAGGAGTGGGCGCAGTTCCGCTGTGATGCCGTCACCGACCTCGTAAACGCCATTTCCGACGCCGTACACGCCGCAGGAAAGAAGATAAGCGCCGACGTGTTCCCCGGCCCGAAGAGCCATGCTGAGTGGATGGTGCGCCAGCAATGGAACAAGTGGAAGCTCGACGCTGTGTTCCCGATGAACTACAACGACTTCTATATGGAGCCGGCAGCATGGGTGGGAAAAGTGACGAAGGAAGAGGCAGAAGCCGTGAAAGGCACAGGAATGCAGCTTTACAGCGGCATCTTCATCTGCAAGGACTGGCGTCACAAGGACAAGGTTGTCGATCCGGAGAACTCCGGTCTGCTGCCCTCAGAGATTGCCGAAGCAGTGGAGACATCAATCAAAGCCGGTGCCAACGGCATCAGCATCTTCACCCCCAACGACATGACTCCCGAGCACTGGGCAGAGCTTGAGAAGGTGATGAAGACCCTCAACAACAAGTAACGACCTGCCAACACCGTAGAAAGGAATGGAATTCAGGACGAAAGTAGATATACCACGCGCCACGTTCAGCATCGCTCCCTGCGAGCGTATGCTCTTCGTGGGTTCGTGTTTCGCCGACAACATGGGGCGAAAGTTCGCCGAAGACAAGTTCCGTGCCGTGGTGAACCCGTTCGGGGTGATGTACAATCCGGCCAGCATCATGCACACCGTGGAGCGTTACGAAGGCGAGGCTCCGCGCGTGGCGGTGCTCACCCTCGGCACCAACCACATATACATACTCCGGGAAACGGGCGAGATAGTAGATAACTGCAACAAGCGTCCGCAACGGCTCTTCGAAGAACGCAGCCTCACGGCAGACGAATGCGCCGGCTATCTCATGCGTGCCGTGCGCCATTTGCAGAGCCGTTGCGCCGAAGTGAAGGTGATAGTCACCGTCAGTCCGATACGCTACGCCAAGTACGGCTACCACGGCAGCATGCTCTCCAAAGCCACCCTGCTGCTCGCTGCGGACATGCTTGAGAAGCAGATGCCAGATGTCGTGACCTATTTCCCCGCCTACGAAATTGTGAACGACGAACTGCGCGACTACCGTTTCTACCGTCCCGACATGCTGCACCCTACCGACCAGACGGTGGACTACATACGCGAACGCTTCGACGAGACATTCTTCAGCGACGACACACGCCGCTTTCTCAGCGAATGGCTGCCCATAAAGGCAGCCTTAAATCACCGTCCTTTCAATCCGGATAGCGAAGAACACAAGGCTTTCATGCGACAGACGCAGGAAAAGCTCCAGGCTCTTGCACGGAAATGGGAGGGTATGGAGATTTGAAATCGCTCCCATCGCCACACACGCGGGCATGGCGGCGACGCCCCAAAGTATGTACGGAAGAGTACAATCGGATCGTATCAGAAAAAGAAGCCTTGCTTGGTACAAACCAAGCAAGGCTTCTTCGTTTTTCAGCAATATTATCCGACGAATTTAAAACAAATCTTGTTTACTGTGAAAAGAAGGCTTCTTTACATTGCAAAGAAGACTTCTTTACGATGCAAACAAGCCTTGTTTGCAACCAAAACAAGCCTTGTTTTCAAAGTGCCAAATTCATCATTCAAATCACTACTGATTATCAATAATTTATAAGAATTCGCCGAACTTGTTTTCATAAAGATTCGCTTACAGACCTATGGTGATGCTGCCGCCCGCCATTACCCAGATGCCTGGCTGCAGTACAGAACCGAGGTCGTAGTAGCGGTGGCATGTTATGTTGTCGGCTTTCACATAAAGCGAATAGGTGGGAGCCGTCCATTGCAACTTCACATCCACCTTGGTGTAAGGCGTATAGTGGTTCATGCGCTCCTGCCAGCGCACCACCCACGATGCCGAAAGGCGTTGCCAGATGCGGTGGTCGAGCTGAAGCGTGGCCTTATGGCGCAGATACTCGAGGGCGTAGAGCGAGCCGTAGATGTCGCGGTCGGTCTCATGGCTCTGGTGAATGAAGGCATATCCCACCTTCACCCGTGTGACAAACGCCGTGGGAAGCAGTTCCTGTATGTTGAAGACAGCATCTGCCGAGAAGCCCATATTGTCGAGACGGCCTATGTTCATGGCGTGGTATTTGCGCGTGTCGGGCGTGTCATACACCCAGTCGATGATGTCGGTGCCATGACTGTAAAAGCCCGTCAGCGTGGCCTCAAAACCTGTACGGCGGTAGCGCGAGCCGATCTTGAATGTGGAATTCTTCTCCGGCCGCAGACTGAGGTCGCCCGTCTGCACCGAGTTGTTGGTGTAAAGGTCGGTGAATGTAGGCACACGCAACGCCTTGTTCCACGATGCGTAGAACTTCCACGAGTCGTTCGGGCGATAGCTTAAATCCACTCCGGGATAGAATCGGAACTTGTTGTCGAGTCCGGTATTGCGGTTTGCCAGCACACCTGCCGACAGAGTGAAGCCTCCGAGTATTACGTTATGTTCGAGAAAGAGGCTCGTGTTGGTGCGGTCGCCGCGGTGGTCGAACTTGCGCGAGCTGCCGCTTATGTCCATCCATTCGTTCTCCGGCAGCGCGTCGCCGTATGCCGTGCTTACGATGTGCTCCTTGCGCACATCCATTCCCACAGCCGTCTTGCCGAGAAGCCATGAACCGTGGGCGTTGATGCCGGCTCCATAGACATCCATGCGGTGCCAGTTCTCGCCGTTGCTCGCACCCTCCTTGCCGCGGATGAGCTGATAATGGTCGCGGTCGCGGTGCCAATAGGCGGTGGGAGAAATGACAAACTGTTCCGTACCGAGCGGCTTTATGTCGGCAGAGACAGAAGCGAGGAAGCGGCGTGTAGCCTCAAACTGGTTGTTGAACTTCGCACTGTAGAACGTGTTTGCGCCGAAGTCCTGCGACGACAGGCCTCCCTGCCACTGCACATCGGCGTAGCGCGAGGCGAAACTGCCCTGATAATACATCCTGCGGCGACGGAAATCGCTGTTGGTGGTGCCTCCGTCGCTCTGGGTGTAGCCGCCGGAGAGCTTGCTGGTGAACGCTCCCGTGCTGACATTGACGCTCGCATCGCCCCCGAACGTGCCGAAAGAGCCGCCTTCAGCCTGCACCCTCACGTTGCTTTTGGCATCGCTGCGCGTCACGATATTGATGGCTCCGCAGAACGCCGAGCTGCCGAACACGCGCGCAGAAGCCCCCTCAAGCACTTCAATGCGCTCGATGTCGGAAAGAGAAACGGGGAAATCGGCTGCGTTATGACCTGTCTGCGGACTCGAAATGTTCATGCCATTCAACAGAATGGTGATTTGGTCGAACGTGCCGCCATTGATGCTTATGTCCGTCTGAACACCAAAGCCACCGCGCTGACGGACATCCACGCCCGTGGCTAACTTCAAAATGTCGTTTACACTCTGTGCCTCGGCACGATGAATGTCATCGCGTGTGATGACAGAAACGATTTTCGCCGACTGCAACGCAGTGAGCGGAGCGCGCGAACCTGTGACGACGACCTCGTCGAGCTTCACTTCCTGATGCCCGAGCGAGTCGGAAGCGAGAGCCTCGCAAGTGCTCAAGCCATCGGCCTTGGCGTGCGACAATGTGGCAACGCTAAGGGTACAGATGAGCACTTCCCTGCCGACACAACTGAACAGAGCGTAACTACGGTGCGAGAAATGCTTGAACCGCAATGCCTGTCGCGCGTTGAATCTTTTTTGTAACATAAAAAATTGTTAGTTAATAAAATGAATATTCGTTCTGCTTTTCAGCAAAAACGTTGCAAAGGTATAAAAAAAAAGCGAAACAAAGAACATTCCTATCGTTTCGCTTCATGCGTGAAATACATAATGTAGTCGCCGTCGCCGTGCATCACAACGGTGTCGCCCAAAGCCTCGTTGAGCGTTCCCTGCCACATCTGCGAGTAGGCGTAGGGTTGCCAGCGCAGCCCCTCGCCGGAGAGACGGGAGCACGACACATTGAAAATGCTCACCTGTTGGCGCGCGAACGTGGCGAAAGCCGTGTCGCCGGAAGCTGGAATGAAGCAGCCGTAATCGCTCAACATGACGGGAAGCAAGCCGAACTCACGGCGGTAGCGGGACATGAGGAAGATGTTGCCAAGCGTGTGATCCTCGCGCAAACCCGTGGCTCCGACGTATGCTATGCGCCTGAATCCGTGGCGCATACATAACCGTGTCGCCTTGGTGAGGTCGTTGTCGTCCTGCTCGTCCACCTTTTCTATTATGCCGGCATGACTCTCCCGGAACGCCGCCGACATGGAATCGCCGTCGCCAACAATGGCGTCGGGCATGTAGCCGAGTGCGGAAAGCCGCTCGCCGGCACCATCGCAACAGCACAAAAAGCGTGCCTTCGTCAGCACTTCAAGTACCTTTCCGCCTGTGGGCAGTTCGCCGTTGGCTGCCACCACAGCGTCGAAAGCATCTGACGAAAGGCGTAATGTCGTATCAATCGGCATCATACTTTTTCCTGTTTCAAAGCGAGTCCGTCGTGCATCATGCGTTGCCACTTGAAGTAACCCATCACGGCAATGACGACATAAAGTCCGTAAAGCCCGGCCTTGAATGGTATTCCCTTCACCACATACAGGTAGCAGCTGATGGCATCGACGGCAATCCAGAACACCCACTGCTCTATATACTTGCGTGCCAAAGCCCAAAGCCCCACGAAACTCATGGCGTTCGTGAACGAATCGAGCAACGGAACGGTGCTGCCTGTGTAGGCGTAGAGCACATAATAGGTGATGCCCCATGCGGCGGCAAAGCCGAGCAGGGTGGGCAGGATGAGCCGTTTCGGGAAGTGTGTTATCGGCATTGTGCACGAGGCGGTGCCGCTTCGCTTCCTGCCGAACTTCCATACGGCGTAGCCATAGACTGCCGCCAGGGTGTAATACACCGCCATTCCGGCATCGCCGTAGAGTCCGTGGCTCCAGTAAAGGTATATGTCGAGAGCCGGCATGACTATGCCCACAATCCAAAGGGCAATGCTTGCACGGTATTCAAGCACTACATATATCAGGCCGAGGATAGTGGTAAGGATGTCGAGCCAGTGGTCGGCGAGAAACAATGTCAATGTCTGCATGATGAAACGAATGTGGGTTATGAGACGTAAACAGCCGCCACGGCATCGCTACGGCGAAGCTGTGACGGCTGTATGTTATCAGAATTTCAGTGTGATACGGCCCATAGCGGTGAATCCTGCCATTGGGATATAACCCACCTGAGTGTAGCGTTTGTCGGCGGTGTAGCCGATAGACTCCGACACTGCGGTATAGACCCATCCGGAAGCGGCATAGTGGTTGTTGAAGATGTTGTTGAAGTCGGCTCCAAGAACAATCTGCTTCAATCCGAGGATGCGCTTTGCATTGATGGTGTAGCTCACATTGATATCGGTCTGCGAGAATGCGTCGAGCGAGCGGTTCTTGCATTCTGTGTTGTCAAGATACTGACGGCCGACATAGTTTGTGTGCCATGTGGCATTGAAACCACAGAAGTGCAAATCGACGAAACCGTTGAGTATTGCCGCCGGAGAGTAAGCGAGTGTGGAGTTGTCGTAGTGTACACGCACTGCATCGCCCTCCCAATTTTCGATGTATTCGTCGAAGTCCTTTATCTTGTTTGAGCTGAGTGCGGCGTTACCCTCGAACGAAAGGAAGGAGAAGGGGCTCCATCCTGCGCTCAGTTCGGCGCCGAGACGGTAGGAACTGCGCACGTTTGTGGTGAGGTTCTCGCCGATGTCGCTCTTCAGTCCGGTCTGCACAAACTGGTTGATGTAGCCCATGTAGTAGAGGTTGGCACCTGCATACCAGTTCTTTCCCTTGTACTGATAGCCCAATTCGAGGTCGAGCAGACGCTCCGGCGACGGCATGGGATAGTTGCCGTTGTCGGTGAAATTGTTGCGTTCCGGCTCGCGGTTGCTGTAAGCGATGGATGCGTATGCCTTGTGACCGTTGTCAGTGAAACTGATACCGGCCTTCGGGTTCACGAAGAAGTAGTTCTCATTGACATTGATGCGATGGTTGGTATATTTGCCGGCAGCATCGCTGATGAAGCGGTCGTTAATACCATCGGTAGTGTAATTAACATAACGCATCTGCAAATCGGTGAACAGATTCCAGTGGTCGGCAAAGCGATAGTCGGCCTTTACGAATGCGCTGTAATCGTTTTTGCTGGCATCCGAGTCGTAATACTTGTACTTCTGACCGTTCACAAGATACTTGCGCTCGATGGCTTCATCGGCGATGTATGTCACATAACCCCAGTGGTTGCAACGGAACTGCTGCATGTTGAGTCCGCCGATGACATCCCAGCTGTCGTCCTTGTAGTTCACGTTGTAGATGGCACCGTATGCGTTCTGTGTCAGTCCCTTCTGTCTCACGACATCCGACTTGGTGTACTTCAGCTCGTCGCCCTTCATGTAAGTCTCGTTGATACCGAACTTCGGGGCGAGTTTTGCGTCCGGCTTCAGCTCGTTGTAGTAGCCGTAGCCGTAGGTGTAGTGCAGTGTCACGTTGTGAGTCCAGCGCGATGCGGGCTGCCATGAAGCCGAGAGTATGTTGTGGTTCTGATAGAAGTTGTCGGTAGTCTTGTCCCAGTAGCCGCCGTCGCGCATGGTGTAACGCTTAGTCTGGTAGTTGCCGTTGGCGTCCTTCACAAACTCGTAGCTGTCGTCATCGAACACAAGATACTCCGTGAGCGGGTTGAACTTGCCCAGACCCTTGTCGTACATGTCCTTGTAGCTGTTCACGCCGTTGCCGTAGATAGTGGCATCGTCGTTGCCTGTGGTGACTCCACTCCATGCCTGACCCATCTTCTCGAAGTTGCCGACATTGCGGTAACGCAGCGTGAAGTTGTCGCCGAGCCATGTGAGCGAGCCGTAGTATGAACCCGACCGTCCGTTGGTGTTGTGTATGTATCCGTCGGTATTCGTCTCATGGTAGGCACCATCGAAGATGAGATGATCCCAGAGCAGACCTGTGGAGAAGTTCATTCCCACATTCATTGTATTGAGAGAGCCGTACGAACCCGTGAGTTCGAGCGACGGAGTGGTCTGCGGTGTGAGTGTGGCAAGCGAGATGCTGCCGCCGAAAGCGCCGTCGCCGTTGGTTGACGAGCCTACACCGCGCTGTATCTGTGCGCTGCTGAGGAGTGCTCCGTAGCTGTTCATGTTGGCCCAGAACACGCTCTGGTCCTCCGGAGAGTTGAGAGGCACGCCGTCGAGAGTCACGTTTATGCGGCTGTCGGCAGCTCCACGCATACGCATGTATGCCGGTCCGGCCCCCATTCCGTTCTCGCTCCACGCCAGCACACCCGGTGTACGGGCGAAGAGGAACGGCAGTTCCTTACCCGACTGCGAGAAAGTCTGCAAGTCGTTCTTTTCGATGTTTGCCACTGCGAACGGTGCATTCTTGGGGGCTCTCACAGCCTTCACCACCACTTCGCTGATTTGCTGCACGCTCATAGTGTCGAGCTTGGCCTGCTCCGTGGCTGCCTTCACAGGCACAACTACGGCTGCAAACACTGCTGCACCAATAATCTTTTTCATCTTTTTACCTGATTTTTTAAATATAACACACAAAAAGGGGCAACTTTTTATGTTCACCTTTTTCGCTACGCCGGCATTATCCGGATCAGCTCAGAGGGTATAATCTCAGACGGAGACATCCGCCACCCCTTTGCCTGCTGTCTGCAAGCGGTTGCAAAGGTAATGCTTTTTTCGGAAATAAGGAATAAGTTTTCACCTAAAAAAAGCACGCCTCACGCACCGGCGAAGCCTCACCGACACAAGTCACTGAATATCAATTAAATAAAAGCCACAAGTAGTACGGATTAAAAACAAGCCTTGTTTGCAATCAAAAGAAGCCTTCTTTACAACCAAAACAAGCCTTGTTTACAACCAAAAGAAGCCTTGTTTGTAACAGCGGCACAACGAGAT
>USEC01000009.1 GCA_900553595.1 uncultured Prevotella sp.
GCAAGACGGAACTCACCACCGCCATGAAGCCCGACACGGAAGGACTCGCCGTGGCGTTGGGACTGTCCTGCGAAGAGACGCTTGGCAAACTCACCAACTTCTACGACGGCTACCATTTCAGCAAGAATTCGGAAGACATATTCAATCCGTTCAGTCTGGTGAAGGCTTTCAATGGGCAGGACATTGCCCCTTACTGGTTCGGTTCCGGCACCCCCACATTCCTGCTGCGGCAACTTGACAAATACAACGTGAACCTCACATCGCTTGACGGGCAGAATGTAGTGCTTGGCTCGTTCGACCAGTCGCCGGAGGAGATGACTAATGCCCTGCCGCTGCTCTACCAGAGCGGTTATCTCACGATAAAGAAGTTCGACCCGCAGTTCCGCCAATATACACTCGGAATTCCGAACAGGGAAGTGCGCGAGGGACTGCTGAATTCTCTGATTCCCCATTATGTCAATCCGCGGCATGAAGACAACGACGCTTTCCTTCTTGGCTTCTGCAAAGCGGTGTACAGGGACGACCTTGAGGATGCTTTGGAGCACATGCGTGCATATATGGCAAGCATTCCGTACGATTTGGAGAACCGTTCGGAGAAGCATTTCCAAACCATATTCTACCTCATGTTCAGCTTCCTCAACATCTATATCCGTACCGAGGTGAAGAGTTCGGCGGGTCGTGCCGATGCCGTGATGCACATGCCTAAAGTAGTGTATGTGTTTGAACTGAAGGTGGACAAAACCGCCGAAGAGGCTTTGAGGCAGATTGACGAGAAAGGCTATCTCATCCCTTACTCCGCCGACGGCAAACGCCTTGTAAAGGTGGGAATAAACTTTGACAGTTCGCAGCGCACAATCAGCGACTGGATTATAAAGGAAGAAAAGTAGGAAAGCGATGCCCGCCCTTGCGTTCACTGGTGTGGAGTGGGGCGGTTGCTGTGCTTGACAGAAAACAAACCAATGATGGAAAACATCAGAAATATGAAGACAATAAATACAAGACGAAGCATACGCAAGTATGCCGACAAGCCCATCGACGACGCGTTGCTGCGTCGCTTGCTCTCACAGGCAGAGCGCACACAGACTATGGGCAATCTGCAACTGTACAGCGTCGTGGTGACACGCGACGACGAAATGAAACGCCGTCTGGCACCGGCGCACTTCAGTCAGCCTATGGTGACGGGTGCTCCCGTGGTGCTTACGTTCTGCGCCGACACGCGCCGCACCACTCTCTGGGCAGAAAACAGGCAGGCGGTGCCGGGCTACGACAATCTGCTGTCCTACCAGAATGCTGCCACCGACGCACTGCTCTTCTGCCAGACATTCTGCAACCTTGCCGAAGAAGAGGGTCTGGGATGCTGCTTCCTCGGCACCACGGTGTATATGCCGCAGCTGATAATCGACACCCTGAAGCTGCCGCGCCTTGTCATGCCGGTGGCGACGATAACCCTCGGCTGGCCCGACGAAGTGCCGCCGCTTACCGACCGTCTGCCTCTTGACGCCGTGATGCACGCCGAGACCTATTGCGACTACACTCCCGAACGCATCGACCGCTTCTATGAAGAGAAGGAGAATCTGCCCGAAAACATGGAGTTTGTAAGGCTTAACGGCAAGCAGACCCTTGCACAGGTGTTCACCGACTGCCGCTACACGAAGAGCGACAACGAGGCGATGTCGGCGACACTGATGGAGGCTTTGAAGAATCAGGGGTTCATTTGACGCACGGCACGGTATGGCGGTGAAGGACAGGACATACTTGCTGAAACGGATTCTTTCCGTGTTCCTCTTGGTGTTCGTGGTGATGCTGTTCATCTCGAAGGACTCCTACATGCACGATTTGCCCAACCACAACGACTCGGCGTGGTTCTTCATGTGCGGCAAGGCGTGGATGAACGGCATGGTGCCATACGTCGATTTTGCCGACAGCAAGGGTCCGCTTCTGTGGCTTGTCTATGGCGTGGGCTATCTGCTTGCGCCGCATTCCTATCTGGGCGTGTTCTGGTTGTCGTGCATAGCATGGACACTCACCCTGTCGTTGGCGTGGAGCGGTGCCGCACTGCTGTTGAAGAGGCGTGCCGCATCCTTTGTCGCCATGCTGCCGGTGATGCTTGCCGGACTCTGTTTCTTGGTGCACAACGAGACACGTTGCGAGGACTTCGCGATGCCGTTCGTGGCCTTTGTCGTCTATGCGCTGTGCCGTGCCATGCGTGGCCTGCGCTGGAAATGGTGGGTGGATTTCATGCTTGGAGTGAGTCTTATGGGCACATTGCTCATGAAATACAACATCACGGCGATGCTTCTGCCCTTTGTTCTGCTCGTATGGGCGGTGGCGCAGCGTCGCAGCAAGGCGCAGCCGGCACGCTCGGCAGTGCTTGCAGTGCTTGGAGCGGCGGCGGTGGCAGTGCCGTTTATGGTGTGGTTTGCGCAGAAAGGGTGTTTTGTCGATTTCATTAACGAGTATTTTCTGGGCACGCTCCGCACCACAGGCAGCACAGGATTGCTCTCTGCCACGCTGCATTCCATAGCTTCGCCTTCCGGCATTTATGCCATGACCGTGTTCGCATTGTCAGCCCTTTGTCTTGCATGGCTGCTGCCTTGCTGCCGGCGTATGGCGTTGGTTTGCTGCGTATGGTTTTTCGTTGTGTGCGCAATAAACTCTCGACCTTATTATTTTGACATCTGTTCGCCGTTGCTGTTGTTTCTCGGCGTTGTCGTGACCGACCGTTGCAAGGCTTTTCACGGCAGGCGCACTGCCGTGGCGGCGGGCGTGATGGCGGCGGCATTCTTGATTGTTTCCAATCTGTGGGTGCACGATTTGCGACATGCTGAATACGGCGATTTCTTCACACAGGACAATGCGGCGCGACATGAATTCTACTCCATAGAGTGCATGATGTCGCAGGTGCCGGAAGCACGGGCGGTGTATGCCACGGGCGTTGGGTTCGGAGTCGTGTCGGGAGTGTTGCCTGCCTGCAAGTATTGGGCGTTGCAGTGCGGCTTCAACGACAGTATGCTTCGCCAGCAGATAGACGCCTGTCTCACGGGAAAAGCCGACTTCGCCATTGTGCAACCAGAACTTACAGAGGTTATAGACAGATTGAAACAGGCAGGTTGGTATGCCTACGATTTCACCGACGGACCATATAAAGTAATTCTTATGAGCAGACACTGCTTCGCCGAACAGCACGCCTGTTGTCGTGTAACGAATTGGGATGTGTTGTTGAAACGCCAACCGATGTTCTGCAAGAATGTCATAACAGAATAATAGAAACGATGATGCAACGAAAATATAAAAGCCCTGCCGGACTCTGGGGCGATGATGATACACTCTGGGGCGACGATGCAAAGCGGCTCAGCCTGTACGAGCTTAACAACCTTGTGGCGCAGACTTTGGCTGTGGACATGCCCGATGAGTACTGGGTGGAAGCAGAACTCTCCGAGCTACGCGAGGTTCGCGGGCACTGCTACATGGAACTTGTGCAGAAGGACGAGGTGCAGAATGTGCCCGTGGCACGCGCTTCCGCCAAGTGCTGGCGAAGCAGTTGGGCTATGGTCCGCCCCACTTTCGAACGCGCCACGGGGCAGGTTCTGCATGCCGGGATGAAGGTGTTGCTGCGTGTCTATGCCAACTTCCACGAGGCTTACGGCTTCTCTTGGATTGTCACCGACATAAATCCCGAATACACTTTGGGCGACCTCGCACGCCGCCGACAGCAGATAATAAAGCAATTGAAGGCCGAAGGCGTGTTCGACTTGCAGCGCGAACTGTCGCTGCCCATGTTCGCCCAACGCATAGCGGTGGTGTCGAGCGGCGGCGCGGCAGGCTACGGCGACTTCATAAACCAACTTGCCAACAACCCGCACGGCTATGCTTTCAGCACCGTTCTCTTCCCGGCGGTGATGCAGGGCGATGGTGTAGAGGCAAGCGTCATAGCCGCCCTCAACGCCATTTACAGCCGCATCGACGACTTCGATGCCGTTGTTATCATCCGCGGCGGAGGTGCAACGAGCGACCTTTCAGGTTTCGACACCCTGCTTCTGGCAGAGAATGTGGCCAATTTCCCGTTGCCCGTAATCACGGGAATAGGTCACGACCGTGACGAAAGTGTGCTCGACATGGTGGCACACACGCATGTCAAGACCCCGACGGCGGCTGCCGTCATGCTCATCGACCACCTCGCCGAGGTGGATTCACGCCTTGCCGAACTCGCCGCCATGGTGGCGCAGGGAGCCAGTCGCATGATGGAGCGCGGACAGGCACGCCTTGAACGCATGGCGCAGAAGGTGCCGATGCTTTTCTCTTTGGTGAAAACTCGTGAGGAATCGGCTGTAAGTATGCTTGCAACACGCCTCGCACATGCCACCGACGCACTGCTCTCGCGCCAGCAGACACGCCTCGAGCGTGCCGCCGGCGTGGTGACCACGGCTGTCAGGCAGCGCATCGTCGACGAGCAGCACCGCATGGACATGCTGCAACAGCGTGCGGCAGCACTCGACCCCGCACTCGTTCTGCGCCGCGGCTACAGCATCACCCTGCACGAAGGGCGTGCCGTGCGCTCGCCCGAAGAATTGCCGAAAGGCAGCATTGTGGAGACGAGAGTGGAGAAGGGAACATTCAAATCGGTAGTGAAGTAAACGTAACAACAACATAGAAAAGCAGATTATGGCAAAAGAATTCAAATACGAAGCTGCAATGATGCAGCTCGAAGAAATAGTGAAAAAGATGCAGAACGGCGACCTTGACGTCGATTCTCTGTGCGAACAACTCAAAGTGGCACAGAAACTTATAAAGCAATGCAAGGACAAGCTCACCAAGACCGACGAGGAGATAAAAAAGATTCTCGACAAGGAATAAATGCCCGCCGATGGCATCGGGACTAATAATTTCAGGTAAAATAGTTGCAACACATATTTTTTATTCGTACTTTTGCCTTCGGTTACTACATAGAACTTAAATAATCAAAAAACATACACTGTATGAAAGAAATCGCATGCTCAGAACTGTCGTTCGGATATATGCCGACCGACTACAATGTCCGTTGCTGCTATCGCGACGGAAAATGGGGCGAGATTGAAGTCTGCTCCGACGAATACTTGAAGATTCACATGGCAGCCACATGTCTGCACTACGGTCAGGAAGCCTTCGAAGGCCTCAAAGCCTACCGTTGTCCCGACGGCAAGGTGCGCGTGTTCCGTATGGACGAGAACGCAAAGCGTCTGCAAAGCACTTGCCGCGGCATCATGATGCCCGAACTTCCCACCGAACTCTTCGAGGAAATGGTGAAGAAAGTGGTGCGCCTCAACCAGGAATACATTCCTACCTACGAGAGCGGCGCGACCCTTTACATCCGCCCGTTGCTCATCGGTACATCGGCACGCGTGGGAGTTCATCCCGCAACAGAGTACATGTTCGTCATCTTCGTGACACCCGTGGGACCCTACTTCAAGGGTGGTTTCTCCACAAACCCATACGTTATCATCCGCGACTTCGACCGTTCGGCACCTCTCGGAACCGGTATCTACAAGGTGGGCGGCAACTATGCGGCTTCACTGCGAGCCAACTCCATCGCTCATGAGAAGGGTTATGCCTGCGAGTTTTATCTCGACGCAAAGGAAAAGAAGTATATGGACGAGTGTGGTGCTGCCAACTTCTTTGGTATAAAGAACAACACTTACGTTACACCTAAGTCCACATCCATCCTCCCGTCAATTACCAACAAGAGCCTCATGCAACTTGCCGAGGACTTCGGTATGACCGTAGAGCGTCGTCCGATACCTGAGGAAGAACTTGCAACATTCGAGGAAGCCGGAGCATGTGGTACTGCTGCCGTAATCAGCCCCATCTCGTATATTGACGACCTCGATACAGGTGACCATTTCGTATTCAGCAAAGACGGCAAGCCTGGACCCGTCTCCACACGTCTTTACAACCACCTGCGTGGCATACAATACGGAACAGAAGAAGACAAGCATGGATGGACTACTGTCGTGATTGAATAACAATCCTCAGCGGACAGCCCTCCGGCAAGACGTCTTCAGAGGCTGCTCCGTGCAGAATAACATCATAATGAAAGCCCTTTCTTCCAAGCGCAAGCCTCGAAGAGAGGGTTTTCTGCTTTCCGATGAAACTCTTTACCCAACAATTTAATAACAACTCAACATGAGAACAAATTCCGAATTGAAAAACGCGGCCATTGCGTCGCTGACAGGGAAATGGGGCGAAGCCGCCATCCTGGTGTTAATTTATTTTTTAGTCGTGATTGGCATTTCCGGTGCGCTTGGCATGAATGAGAAGACTTCCTACGCCAGTCCGTTGCTCAACTTCCTGATATATCCCATGGTATGGGGTCTGAACGTAGCCTTTCTTGAGGTGTCGCGCGGCATGAAAGTGGAGTACGGCAGACTCATTGACGGCTACAAGGACTTCGCACGCATCGCCTTGACAGGACTGCTCAAGTATGTCTATATCTTCCTTTGGACGCTGCTTCTTATTATTCCCGGCATCGTGAAGTGCTATTCCTACAGCATGACCGAATTCATTTTGAGGGACGACCCGGAGATAAGCTGCAATGCAGCCATAGAGAAAAGCATGCGTATGATGCGCGGCAACAAGATGAAACTCTTCCTGCTCGACCTCAGTTTCATCGGTTGGGCTATCCTCTGCATCTTCACGCTCGGTATAGGTTTTCTCTTCCTCAGCCCGTACAAGGAGACGGCACACGCCCATTTCTACGACGACATCAAGGACGACTGTGTGGAAACGTTCTGTTGATGCTGCCGACAGCGGAATCATGTCGTATATAAACCCAAATCGGTCATTAGACCGAAACAGGCGTGTTATAAGAAAATTTGTCTTTCTTTTCCACCCTTCTCCGCCTTTGTTTCGTCATCTTGCCGCCGTCCGCGTTTCGCCATAACCCGCTATGCCTTCAACACGAACGTTGCAATCTACTCGAAACAAAGACGAAGCAGAGTGGAAATCTAATGACCGATTTGGGTTAAATCGCAAGTACATATTTTTTCAGTAGTTTCTTTATTGATGGAGTTCTGAAGATGACCAGTTCCAGAACGGATATTCCCAATATTGTTGTGGCGATACCGAGGAGGACATCAATGATGTAATGGTGACCTGTATAGACGGCAGTCCACCAAATGCCAACACAGATGAAGGCAAATGCTGCAATGGTTATTTTGTTTTGTCTGCCGATTATCGCATATATGGTTGCTATCAGCATGTATGCGGCATGGAGAGAGGGGATAGCCGCAAACACGTTGGCGTTCTTTCCGTACAGAGAGTGGAATACCTGCAAGCCCGTCATGGCATCGAAGCGTCCCAGTCCAGCCACGTTTCCCGGCGTGTTAAGTACAGCTTCAAACCCGTAATTCATAGCATACCATGGTGGGGCGGCCGGATGGATGTAATATCCGCAGAAACCCACAAGATTTACAAAAAGGAATGCTAATGAGAAACGCAGATAAAGTTCTTTCTTTCCTCTGATGTAAAGCCAGATGCCAAAAGCCAATGGCACTGGAACCCAGCAGAGATAGAACAGTCCTGCCATGAAGTCGGCAAACGAATTGTTGTGTATGGCGAAGTATTCTCCAGGTATCATTCCGCCGAAACCGAATATGCTTTTTTCCGCATCATACAGTCCGCGTACATCAATCGGGTTTACCTCGTAGTTCGGATAAAGCCGCATGGCGTCGTATGAACATGCGAAAACAAGCCAGGGAGTCAGTGCAAGAGCTATTTTTCTTGTTGGCTTTATGGCAACAAGGACGAAGTAGAAGATGACAATGTAAATGCTGAACATTACTTGTTGCTTTTGCTTTTGTTTAATTCTCTTTCTTTGTCATTACGTTGTAGCAGTGTGCAATACGCCAAAATGCGGTGATGTTTGCGAGAATCGCAATGACAATCATCGGTACGGCAAGAATCCACAGGTTGTCGAATATGCCGCAGAAAATGGCTCCTACTGCTGTTACCACAACTCGTTCCGGACGCTGCATGAATCCCACTTTGCATTCTATGTCGAGTCCTTCGGCGCGGGCTCTGACATAACTCACCATTACTGAACCTACCATGGCAACGAAAGTGATGACGCCGATCCATAGCCATAGGTTTGTAATAAAGTAGAATGCTATGCCGACGAGCGTGAACAGCTCGCTGTAACGGTCGAGGGTGGAGTCGAGCAAGGCTCCGAATTTCGACGACTTGTTGCCCATTCTCGCCAGACGGCCGTCCATCATGTCGAACAGTCCGGCAAAGAGGATTATTCCTCCGGCCCATCCTATGAGCGAAGTGTCTGTGCTAATTTCTTGAGCAGCGTACAGGAACATGGCCGTAGCAACGAGGTTGAGTACGAATCCGGTGGTTGTTATGAAGTTAGGGGTTATGCCGATTTTTATCATTCCCTTGATTATGGGGTTGATTATGACATATATGATTTTCTGCAAAAAATCTCTGTAATTCATAATTGTATGTTGTTTTTATTTTTATTTGCATGAAAAACGAAGACACGCTGCATCTGATAGTTCCAAAGGACGGCGACAAGGACGGCGACAACAGCCTTTACTATGATGAAGTCAATCCTCAGTGCCTCTGTCAGTTGGCATGTTCCGACGGTGTTAAGCAGGATGCTTATGCCCCAGACGAGCAGATAGCGCATGGCTATGAATTTCTTTTTTTGGTCGAAGGCATGGAACACCCATCTGTAATTTATGAAGCAATTGGTGCTTCCGCCAGCCAGTGCGCCTATGAACGTGGCGTAACCGTACCACAGTCCGCACAGCTCTACGAGGAAAAGCGTCAGTGCGAAATCCACGGCAGTTGCCACCCATGCTGAACATTGGGCTTTGCTGAATGTGATGATAGCTTTTCTTATGTCAGCCATCTCACGATTAAAAGAATTACAAGACTGTAAACTCCCGCAGCTATATCGTCGGCCATTACATAGAAGGCACCTTCCTTGTGGTCGATGGTTCTGATGCCTAACGGCTTTGTTATGTCGAAAAAGCGGAAAAGAACAAATGCTGCCAGTGCGTAGCGCCAATCGGTCGCCGGGGCAGCCATCAATGGAATCCATACTCCTACCATCTCATCCACCACAACACGGCTGGGGTCGCTTCCCCAAAAGGGCATAAGACGGGCTGTCGCCCATGTGCCAAGCAGGGTGAAAACCACTGTCAAGATTGCTGTTATGCAGATGAGTGTAAGTGCCGAGGAAACCCAAAAAGAGATTGCAAACCATATCAAAGTCGCAACCAACGCACCAGCAGTTCCAGGTCCCCATGGCCAAAAACCACTTCCAAAGCCTGTCCCTATAAATGTCGGCAAGAATGGTAATTTGTTCATACGATGTTGCAAAATTAGTAGAAAAATATTAAAAACCAAAAAGTTTTTCTTGTTATTTTTAATATTATATATAACTTTGCAATTGAATTTTTTTAAGGTTAATAAAAGAAGGTGAAAAGATTTATTTGTTTGATAATGGTCATTGTCGCTTTTGCTTCGTTAGCAAAGGCGCAGATAACTGGTGAAATTTATGATGAAGACGGTTATCCCATCCCTTTGGCAAGTGCCATTTATAGAGGACATCATGTTGCCGAAGCAAGTGACATGGATGGAAAATTCACTATTGCACGCCACAACGGTTGGGAACTTACGTTCAGTTCGGTAGGTTTCATGCCGCAGACTATCACCGTTGGACCAAATACTCCTTCACATCTGAAGATTGTCCTCAAGGAGGACTCGCGAAGCCTTAAGGAGGTCGTGGTAAAGCAGAAGCGTGAGCGTTACTCGCGCAAGAACAATCCGGCAGTGGAGCTTATGAAGCGTGTCATTGCCGCGAAACAGCGTACCAATCTTGAAAATCACGAATATTACCAGTATAACAAATATCAGAAGATAACCCTTTCGCTTAACGACATCAAGCCTGAGGACCTTGAAACAGGCAAGTATAAGAACAAGTCGTATGTCAAGGACCAGGTGGAGACATCGTCGTACAACAACAAACTCATTCTCCCCGTCAGCATCGATGAGACAGTCACACAGCACATCTACCGCAAGAGTCCGAAAGAGGAGAAGGATATCATCAAGGGACAGCGTTCCGAAGGTGTGAACAACGTGTTGCAGACGGGCGACATCCTTAATACCTTATTAAAGGAAGTATTTACGGACATCGACATCTACGACGACCATGTGCGCCTGATGCAGTACCAGTTTGTTTCGCCAATCGGTGAAACCGCCATCTCTTTCTATCGCTATTACATTCAAGACACGGTGTATGTCGATAGGGAATTGTGCTACCATCTTGAGTTTATCCCCAACAACCAGCAGGACTTCGGTTTCCGTGGAGAACTGTTCGTGCTTGCCGATTCCACACTTCATGTAAAGAAGTGCTCGTTCACGCTGCCGAAGCGCACCGATGTGAACTTCGTGCAGGACATGAAGATCACGCAGGAATACACAAAGCTCAACAACAACGAGTGGGTTCTTACCACCGACGACCTCGTGGCTGAACTTAAAATGTTCGGTGCCGACATTCTTGTCACCAAGACCACGCGTTTGAACGAATATGCTTTCGACGACTTGCCAAACAAACTGTTCAAGGGGCGTGCGAAGACGAAGCATGAAGCCGACGCCATGATACGCGACGATGCCTTCTGGAACCAGTACCGTGTGGTGGGACTGACAAAGGGTGAGTCGTCGATGAACGCCTTTATACACCGCATTGAGCAGTCGAAGAATTTCAAGTGGATTATCTTCGGACTGAGAGCATTGGTGGAGAACTATGTTGAAACGGGTTCGATGCGCACAAAGTCGAAGTTCGATTTCGGTCCGGTCAATACGCTTATTTCAAGCAACTTTGTCGATAAGTACCGTTTGCGTGTCAGCGGCAGAACCACGGCAAACCTCAACAAGCATCTTTTCTGGAACGGCTATTATGCCTACGGAACCAAGTCGCACAAGAACTATTACGGTTCGGAAATCACTTACAGCCTCAATGCCAAGAAGAATGTGCCATTCGAGTTCCCGCAGCGCAACATCATCTTCGAGACAGGTTATGATGTAATGTCGCCTGCCGACAAGTTCCTCATACACAACAAGGATAACATCTTCATGTCGGTGCGCACGCAGAAGGTGGAGCAGATGTACTTCTACAACCGTCAGAAGTTGTCGTTCGTATATGAGACCGACTGGGGATTCTCCTTCAACACCTCGTTCAAGCTGGAGAGCAATGCTCCTACCGGCGATCTCGTATTCATGAAAATGCCAGGTGCAACAATCAACCCTTCAGCCGACGGCAACGAGTACGTTACGAAAATACGTACCACAGAGGCAAAGGTAGGATTACGCTACTGCCCCGGACAGACTTATGTAAATACGAAACAGCAGCGTTGGCCGGTGAACCTCGACTCTCCTGAGTTCACGCTTAGCCATACCATGGGCTTCAAGAACGTTCTTGGCGGACAGTACAAACTCAACTATACCGAGTTCGGAATCTACAAGCGTTTCTGGATGGGAAGTTGGGGTTACATTGACACCCACCTCAATGGTGGTGCACAGTGGGACAAAGTTCCGTTCCCGATGCTCATCATGCCGCCCGTGAATATTACTTACTTCGAGCATGAAGCGACAATGTCGATGATGAAGAACATGGAGTTCATGAGCGACCGCTACCTCTTCGGTTCTGTGGCATGGGACCTGAGCGGAAAACTGCTCAACCGCATTCCGCTCGTCAAACGCTTGAAATGGCGTGAGTATTTCGCCGTCAAGGGCATGTGGAGCACGGTCACTTCAAAGAACGACCCGACGCTCCAGTCAAACCAGTCTGACCGCATCCTCTTCCAGTTCCCCGAAGGTGTGGGCGTTATGAACAAGAAAGTGCCTTACTGGGAAGTTGTGGTTGGTGTGCACAACATCTTCAAGTTCTTCGGAGTGGATTATGTGCGCCGAATGAACTATCACGGTCCCGGCATCCACAAGAACGGAGTGCGCTTCGGATTTATGATGAGTTTCTGATGCAACGACCTACTTTTTAAATACATACTGAAGCCTATCATGCTTGCTGCAAGGCAGTGCATGATAGGCTTTTTTGTGCGCTTCGGGCGGCAACGAATCCGGCTGCTTTCAAAACAAGGCTTGCTTGCATTGTAAACAAGCCTTGTTTGCATGATAAAGAAGCCTTGTTTTGCTTCCGAACAAGCCTTCTTTGCGCACCGTCCTGTACATGCTGATTTACAGTTGCTTTTGCCTCTCCGTCGCAATTCTTGCATAATTGTTGCACGCAAACCCTTCGCCATGTCAGCAAAAATTAATATCTTTGCAAGAGATAGACTGCACTCGGCAACAGGAAAGCATGTTTTCATTGCGCCCGTTTGAGCTGTCCTTTTGTGTTAGTTGCGCAAAAACCTGTGAACAGAAATACATGACAAACAGAGTAGATACAATTTGTGGCGACCTCGTGCGGAGCAACAGCGGACTTCTGTCGATGCTGCTGCGCGACTGCACGCTAAGCACTCCCGATCGGCAGGTGAACATTTTCTGGGCCACGGACGACTACTCTGGCTATGGCGGCGACCTCTACGGATATGATGCCGACATCACCGAAGTGGCTCTTGCCGGCATGCCTGACGGCAGCATCATGCGTCGTGTCATGAAGCATCCCGACCGCCAGACGCTGCGCTCCAAGCAGAGGGCGGAGGTGTTCACGCCGGCATGGCTGTGCAATGCGCAGAACAACCTCGTTGATGAAGCGTGGTTCGGACGCAAAGGCGTGTTCAACACCGAGACTGTCGGTGCCGATGGTGTCCCCCGATGGGAGGAGAGCGATGGGAGGATTGTCTTTCCCAAAGGCAGGACATGGATGCATTATGTTCGTGCCCGCCGCCTTGAAATGGCGTGTGGTGAGGCCCCATATCTCGCCAGCCGCCACGATGCCACCACGGGTGCAGCCATACCGCTGGGGCATAGGGTAGGGATGCTCGACCGCAAGTTCCGCGTAATAAACGAGAATGTGTCTGCTGCCCCGACGCAGGCCAACCGCCGGCAATGGCTGCGCAAGGCTTATCAGGCCATGCAGTCGGTCTATGGCTACGACTGGCAGGGCGACAACGTGTTTCTTGCCCGTGAGGCCTTGCTCTCCACTTTCTGCGAGTATTATGCCGACCGGTGGCACGAAGCCCCGAACATGAAGACTCTTATGAAGGTGGCGGAGATAGTGTCGTGGAACGTGTGGCAGATGGACGGCATTTCATGCACGGTTCCGCAGCGTGCCGGGCGTGCCGGTGCTTGTTGCAGAATAATGGAATGGCACTCGGCGGAGCCTCTTGCCGGCACCACGGTCTTATTTAGGAATCTTATAGAAAAATAGCATATATGGCACTTATAGAAAGTACAAGAATAGCAGTGGCGGGCGGACAGACGGCGGCAATGCCGTCGTGCGATGCCGGCCATTCCCCCATTGTGTTCCGCGAAGAGCAGGAAAAGGCGATAAACCAGACACTCGAATATTTGCAGAAAGGGCGCAAGATGCTCTGGGACGCTAAGATGCGTTTCGGAAAAACACTGTGCGCCCTTGAATACGTCAGACGCAGCGGTTTCAGGCGTGTGCTCATCCTTACTCACCGTCCAGTGGTGAGAGACGGATGGTTTGATGACTTCGCCAAACTCGGCTTTGATAACTGTCTCTGCGGAAGCAAGGCAAGACGTGCCGGCGCAGCCGAGCAGAAGCGTGCCGGAGAGACTTTTGCCAATCTGGAAAAACGTGCCCTTGCCGACCCGTCTTTCCATTACATCTACTTCGCTTCCATGCAGGACCTGCGTGGCTCGAAGCGTGTGAACAAGGGAAGTCGCCTTGACAAGAACAACGAGATATTCTCCGCCAAATGGGACTTGCTCATTGTGGATGAAGCACATGAAGGCATTTCCACGAAGCTCGGCAAGGAAGTGACCGACGAACTGCAACGCCACAGTGCGCAGCGCACACTCTATCTTTCGGGCACACCCTATAATCTGCTTTCCATGTTCGACCCGTCGGAAATCTACCGCTGGGACTACACGATGGAGCAGGAGGCAAAGGCGGCATGGAGCAGCAGCCATCCCGCAGAGCGTAACCCCTATGAAGGGCTCGCACGCATGAACATCGTGAGTTACAGTCTCGGACGCGACTTCGCCTCTTACTCACAGCAAAGCGACGACATTGGTGGCTTCAGTTTCGCCGAACTGTTCCGTGTCGAGGATGATGCCGACCGCTTCGTGCATGAGGCCGATGTGCGCCGCTTCCTTGGTGTCATCTCCTCCGCCGGCAGCGGTGCCGTCTATCCGTTTGCGACCGAGGAGAACCGCGACGCCCTGCGCCACTCGCTTTGGGTAGTGCCTGGCGTGAAGTCAGCACGATGCCTCGCCGCCTTGCTCGCAGAACCCGTCGAAGACAACGTGTTCCGCGGCTACACCGTGGTGAATGTGGCGGGCGAAGGCGATGTGGTGCGCGACCGTGAGGACATGGCTGAATACACGCGTAAGGAAAGCGATGCCTTGCTTCGTGTCAAGAATGCGGTCGCTGCCAGCGAGCGCACGATAACTCTCACATGCGGTCGGCTCATCATGGGTGTGTCGGTGCCTGAATGGACGGCAGTGCTGATGCTTTCCGGCGGTGTGGCAACAAGTGCGGCACGCTTCATGCAGGCAGTCTTCCGTGGTCAGACTCCTTTTTCCGGGGCGTGGGTGAAGCCCAACTGCTACGCCTTCGACTTCGCACCCGACCGCACTCTCACCGTAATCGACCAGTATATAAACAATGTTACGCGCAACGAGGCTGCCGACAGTCGTGTCGCTTCCGTCTCACGCTTCCTGAAATGCTGCACGCTCTCTGTGGTAAGCGGCGGAAAAGTGAAGACATACGATGCTGAAATGTTTGTCAGGGAGGTGAACCGTGCCTACTCTGAGAGTCTCATACGCAAGGGATTCCGTGACAGTTGTCTTTACGCCGACCTCAGTAATCTGGGTAAGCATGACGAGAAGCTTCTCGACATGGTGGCTAATGCCATCTCAAAAGGAGCATTGACGGTGCGGAAGGACATACGCGACGCAATAGCCCAGAAGCAGAGACGCCCGGCAGCAAGGAAGAAAAACGCTGGCGACCAGTCGGCGGCAAAGTCCCGTCAGGCAGGCGAAGTGCACTTGGGCAACATGACGGAGCGCAACCGCCGACAGAAGGCCATCGAGATTCTGAACCAGATTTCGGCACGTTTTCCTATGATGATTTACGGCACGATAGACCGGATGGAATCCCTGTCGTTCGACTCTTTCATAAAGCAGATAGACGAAGACTCATGGGAGGAATTCATGCCAAAAGGTGTTACGATGAAGATGTTTATGCGCTTGAAGCACCTCTATCGTGAGGATGTGTTCGTGGCGACGGCAAAGGCTATCGTCGAACGTGTGCAGGCTGCCGACAGGTTGCCGGTGGTGGAGAGGATAAACCGTATCGCCGACATCCTTTCCGACTTCTGCTATCCCGACAAGGAGACCGTCCTCACACCATGGCGTGTGGTGAATATGCAGCTTAGCAACACTCTGGGCGGCTACGACTTCTGGAACGAGCGGCACACGGCGACGATTGCCGAGCCGCGTTTCGTCTATCACGGCGAGGTCACCGACAAGGTGTTCATGAATCCCAACACGCGCATACTCGACATAAGTTCGAAGACCGGACTCTATGCCCTCTACATGGCTTACAGCATATTCAAGATAAAGAGCAGTCAGTCGCAAGGTCTCTTCGACATGCTCAGCGACGAAGAGTCGGAGCAGATATGGGCGGATGTGATAGAAAACAACATTTTCGCCCTTTGCCGCACAAGGATGGCGGAGCTTGTCACAAGGCGCACGCTCGTCGGTTTCCACGACATCAAGGCAAATGTGAAGTGCATGGAGAACCTTACCAGTCTGGTAATGGTCTATCAGAACAAGTTCATACGCACTGTAAGCGACGGCAAAAAGTTCTGGAACGCAAACAAAACGGAAAAGATGAAATTTGACGCGATAATAAGCAACCCGCCTTATCAGGTGAACATAGGCGAACAGAAAGACAATTACGGCATCCCGCTTTACAACCAGTTTGTGGAGACAGCCAAGAGTATGAAGCCCAATTATATTTCCATGATTATGCCGTCGCGGTGGTTCACGGGTGGTCGCGGACTCGATGGTTTCCGTCGCAATATGCTCGGTGACAGACATATACGCAAAATTTTTGATTATGTGGATTCCAAAGAGTGTTTCCCGACGGTGGATGTGTCGGGTGGGGTGGGCTACTTCCTCTGGGACGCCCGCAATGAAGGCGACTGCGAATTCACCAACAACTTCCATGGTATGTCGTGCACGCAGATGCGCCGCCTTGACGAATTCCCCGTATTCGTGCGCAACAACGGTGCTCTGTCGGTGATTTACAAGGTTATGGGTAAATCGTCGTCGATGCTGGGTGAGAGTGTGAGCGGTCAGACTCCGTTTGGTTTTGTCACAACCTACCGCGGCCGCGAGGAGGCATTTGAGGGCTGTATCACGCTCAAGTCGAGTGGTGCCACATCGTATGTGAGTCGTGACGACATAAAAAAGAACCCGCAGTGGGTGGATATGTACAAAGTGATTTTCTCGAAGGCCACATGCGAACATGCCGGTACTCCCGACCGTAACGGACAGTTCCGTGTGCTCTCTTCACTGGGACTGCTGCCGCCGGGTGTGGTGTGTACGCAGAGCTATCTTGTTGGCGGTGTATTCGGGACGGAAACGGAGGCGCAGAATATGTTGAAATATTTGAAGACAAAGTTCGTGCGCTATCTTATGCTTCAGACCATCACCTCGCAGGACTTGTCGCCAGACAAGTTCATGTTTGTCCCCATGCAGGACTTCTCTTCCGCTTCGGACATCGACTGGAGCATGGACATCGAAGTCGTAGAAAGTTGCCTATACACCAAGTATGGCATAGATGCGGCCGAGGCTGAGGCGATAGGCGCGGTGCTGAAGCCTATGGATTGAAGGGAGTTGGGAGAAGTATAGCTTTTCCTTGATACCCGTAAAAACCATCCCTTGACCAATAAGCACAAAAAAACAACGATATGGCAAAGTTCCATATCGTTGTTTTTGTATGTAAAGGTTTGCTGTTTTTAACTTGTCAGTATCTCATCCATCTGTATGCCGGTTTGCAGTAGTAGCTGGACTTTACTGTTTTGAATGCTTGCGTCTGCCGAAGATGGAGATGCCTTTTCCGCCACCGAACTTCCTGTACAGTTTCCAACCAAGCATTATTCCGTCAAACATGCTGGTGCCAACATTGAACAAGTGCATCCATTTCTGTGCCCGTGTCCTTGTCTCTGGCTCTTCGGGATGGAACAGTGTTCCCCACAGCCGGCCTATTTCATTCTCGTCCTGCTCTATCTTCTGCCTCAGTTCTTCCTTGTAAGCCCGTATGTCGGCAAGGGAGTTGAATGTGCGGCAGACCTCTGCGTTGTTGTCTTTCGTTGTCATGGTTCTGAAGTGTTTCGTTGGTTATTCCTGTATAAGAATGTTGGCAAGAAGCTTTACCAACGGTCGCTCAATCCATTTCTTTCTGAAGATTACGAAGAGGAAAAGGATGAAGAAGTAGATTCCGGCTACACAGGCAAAAGCCATAGCCGTGCCTGTCAGCGGAGCCAAAGCGTACGCAGAGGCAAACGACAGGTAGATAATGGCAAGCAGAAGCAGCAGCATGAGCACGAATGTCATCGTGAGAACGGTGAGCACACGTACCACCTTGTCTATTATGTCGAGCTTCATGTGTTTCGACTGAAGCCCGACATAATGTTTCACTACTTCAACGAGCTGACCTATTGTCTCTATGTTTCTGTCGTTGGAGAACATTCCTTTCTGTGTTATGCGTTGTCGTTGTCGGCAGCCTCGGTGATGTCATCCACGAGGTCGTCCATTTCCTTTCTGCTTACACGGAGGTTGTGCTTCTTGCAGAAGTCACCAACTGCGTCGCCGATTCTTGTTCTTGTCTCGCTTCCCTTTTCCGGTGCGATGAGTACTCCAAGTGCTGCTCCTGCGATTGCGCCACCTAAGAAGGCGCCGATATAACCTAATGCTTTCATGTCTCAGTTTTTTTAGTTTTACAAAAATGTTATCGTTGGCAAATATAGCAAAACTATCCTTCATTCCATCATCGGCAAAGCCATTTTTTGTTAAAAAACCGCACTTTTCTATATTTAACAAACTTTATGTGCCCGAAAATACCGATATTATGATATATTTTGTAATTTCGCAATGATTAAGAAAAACGTATAATTCCTAAATATCAAAAGAATATGAATAAAAGTGTTGTTTTGTGCGCCGGACTTTGTGTGGCTTTGGCATTCACAAGCTGCAAATCGCAGGAAAGCGCCTATAAGAAAGCTTATTTAAAGGCACAGGCAAATTCTGAGCAGCCCACACAGCCTGCCCAGGAAGAGACTCCCGTTGTGGCACCTATTGAGACAAAGACCGCCACAGAAACTACTGTCGTTGACAATATGGACAACGTGTCTGTACGCTCTGAGGACTTCACCGTTGTTAGCGGTCCCGGCGTGAAGAACTTCAGCGTCGTAGTGGGTTCGTTCTCTCTTAAAGCCAACGCCGAGGGATTGCAGCGTACTCTGAACGATGCCGGACGCACGGCACAGATTGTCTATAACTCTGCCCGCGGTCTCTATCGTGTGGTTGCTTCCACCTTCGACTCTAAGGCCGATGCTGCTTCTTCTCGCGACCAGCTTCGCGGACAATATCCCGACGCATGGCTTCTGTACAAGAAGTAAATGCTTGAGTTTTGCATGTCTCAGGCATGCTTTCAGCAAACAGGCAGACGGGCGATAAGTAGATAGTTCGCTCGTCAGCCGTAAGCAGACAAACAAAAACAGACCAAGTGGCCCGCATCATTTCTATAGATTATGGGAAGAAGCGCACGGGTATAGCTGTCACCGACCCATTACAGATTATTCCTAATGGGTTGGCGACAGTTTCTACATGTGAGCTTATGAAGTTCCTGCAGGATTACGTTGCGCGTGAGGAAGTGGAAAGAATCGTGGTAGGGGAGCCGCGGCAGATGAACGGTCAGCCGAGCGAGAACCTCCAGAGAGTCCGCCAGTTCGTCGCCCAATGGAAGAAGGTCATGCCGTCCATACCCGTGGAATACTACGACGAACGCTTCACTTCTGTCCTCGCACACCGTGCCATGCTCGACAGTGGCATAAGTAAAAAGGCAAGGCAGAACAAGGCTCTTGTCGATGAAATAAGTGCGACAATCATCTTGCAGGACTATCTCAACAGCAGGCGCTGAGGAGAGGACGAGAAAACAGAGTTAAGAATATTGGAGTGGAGAAGTCAAGAATATCGGATTTGAGCAGTTAAGCAAATGCTTTGCTCTGTAAGGGAATACATAAGAAATACAGATAATTCCTAATTCGTAACTCGCAATCCTCTTTCCATAAACAAAACAAAGAAAAATAATAATGATTTTACCAATTTATATTTATGGCAACCCCGTGTTGCGCAAAGAGGCAGAGGACATAGACTCTGACTACCCCGAATTGCAGACTCTTATCGACAACATGTTCGAGACCCTTGCGGCAAGCGAAGGCATTGGGTTGGCTGCACCGCAGATAGGTCTTGACATACGCCTCGTAATCATAGATCTTGACGTGTTGAGTGATGACATGCCTGAATACAAAGGTTTCAAGAAAGTGTTCATCAACCCTTACATCCTTGAGTACGATGACAAGTCGGAGAAGAAGAGTATGGAGGAGGGTTGTCTCTCACTTCCAGGTATCCACGAGAGCGTGAAGCGTCCCACACGCATACATGTGCGCTATCAGGATGCCGACTTTGTGGAGCATGACGAGTGGGTGGAAGGCTACCTTGCACGCGTTATGCAGCATGAGTTCGACCACCTCGATGGCAAGATGTTCATCGATCGTATCTCACCCATGCGGCGCCAGCTCGTGCGTGGTAAACTAAAAGAACTCCTGCTCGGTCGCGTGCGTTGCTCGTACAGGGTAAAAGTAAAAAGGTAAAAGAGGAAAAGGGGAGGAATGGCTCTTGAATTTATAATTCATGGTTGTTGCCGTGATAAGCGGCAGGATTGAATGCATAACCGGTTCAGTCGCCATTCCTCCTCTGTAACTCAAAAATGTTCTTTGTTGTTATGTCTTAAGAAAAAAAGACGGAGTTGATTGTAATTCGTAATTTCTAACTCCCAACTCGTAATTCGTAACTCCTATTCCCACTGTCCATTTTCTGCATGAAGCACACTATAATCCTCGCCCTTCTCACTTTTCTCCCGTGGCTCGGGGTAAAGGCGCAGTTCAATACCAGCCGGCTCATTATATCCGGCAGGAGTGCGCTCTATTATGAGGATTATGTTCTTTCCATACAATACTTCAACCAAGCCATTACGGCAAAACCGCATCTCTATGAACCGTGGTTTTACCGTGGATTGGCAAAGTTCTACCTTGACGATTTCGAAGGAGCCGAGGATGATGTCACACACGCCATAGAACTCAACCCTTACATCTCTAATATGTACGAGTTGAGAGGACTTGCACGCATACGCACGAAGAATTTTACCGGAGCAATCAGCGATTACGACCACTCGCTTGCCATTAATCCGCATAACCAGAGTGCATGGTACAACCGTGCTTTATGTCGCGTGGAAACAAAGGATTACGATAGGGCACAGCTCGATCTTGACACCATTACTACCAAGTGGAAGAAATTTGCCGGAGCATATTCCATGAAAGCCGAAGTCTTCCTTATGCAAAAAGACACCACTGCAGCCGTCGAATGGCTCGACCGTAGTATCGACATCGATCCCTACGATGCCGCTACCTGGACAGCTAAAGCAATGATAAGTCTTGCACGTTCTAAGTGGAAGGATGCCGACGAGGCTCTCAGCAAATCCCTACACCTCAAGCCGAAGAACGTGAATAACTATGTGAACCGGGCTCTTGCACGCTATAACACCAACAACCTGCGTGGAGCTATGGCCGATTACGATATGGCAATCGACCTCGATCCTGATAATTTCCTCGCACACTACAACCGTGGACTTCTGCGTATGCAGTTGGGCGATGACAACCGTGCTATCATCGACTTCGATTATGTCATACGCATGGAGCCGCATAACGTGCTCGCCATCTTCAACCGCGCGTTGCTGCTCGACCGTACCGGCAACCTGCGTGCAGCCATACGCGACTACTCCGATGTCATAGCCCAGTTCCCTAACTTCTGGACTGGACTCTCGCGCCGTGCCGCCTGTTATCGTCGCCTCGGAATGACAGCAAAAGCCGAAGCCGATGAATTCCGCATCATGAAGGCACAGATGGACAAACATCTCGGCATACAGCCGCGATGGAGCAATAACAAACGCCGCGCAATGAGAAAACGCAGCGAGATAGACCCCGATAAGTATAACCGAATGGTGGTGGCAGACGAAAACTCCACCGAGCACGAATACAAGAACGCCTACCGTGGACGTGTGCAGGATCGCAAGACCGCTGCCGGACCCATGCCCATGTACCACCTGTCGCTCATGCACTACGACAATGGCGTGACATCTTATCAAGCGTTCTCTGCACAGCTTGAACGCTTTAACATGAATCATAAGGCGGCACAACTCTTCGTGAACTGCAACCCCCGCCGCCTTGATGCAAACACCTCACAGCACTACCTCGCACGCGTTGATTCGCTCACAACACTTATCGATGCCTGCCGCGACATGCATCGCATGCTTGCACTCCTGCTACAGCGTGCCGTGGCAGAAAGCGTTACACAGAACTACGATGCTGCCCTTGCCGACCTCGACATCTGTCATTCGCTCGACTCCACCTCGGTGCTTGTACTATGGCAGCGCGCCTACTGTCAGACCATGATGAACGACTTCGACGCTTCACATGGCAAGACCACCGCACTCAAGCAGGTAATGGTTGTGGGTGACCTCACACAAGCCCTCAAACTCGACCCGCAAAACCAATACCTCTACTATAACCGTGCCAACGCGCACATGGCTACCGCCGACTATCGTTCCGCCATAGCCGACTACACACATGCCATCGCCATCGACCAACGTCTTGCCGAAGCCTACTTCAACCGTGGACTCGCGTACATACACCTCGGACAGCGGCAGGAAGGCATAGCCGACCTGAGCAAAGCCGGAGAACTCGGACTATACAGAGCGTACAGCGTGATAAAGCAAGAGAAAGAGGTTAAAAAATAAAAAGGCTGTTCGCCTTATAAATCATTAAGCGGCGTAGCCGACCAATTCGTAAATCCTAATTCTTAACTCTTAATTCAAAATGACCCGAACCATCATCGCCCTCCTCTGCCTGATATTCAGCATGGCAGCATGGGCAGAACCCGCGACAAAAGCGGCAGCAGCAACACCCAAACGAGAATTTCGCGGCGCATGGATACAATGCGTCAATGGGCAGTTTCAAGGACTCTCTACGAGAGCCATGCAACAGAACCTCACACATCAGCTTGACGAACTTCAGAAGGACGGCGTGAATGCCATCATCTTTCAGGTGCGTGCCGAGTGCGACGCCCTCTACGACAGTCCCTACGAACCGTGGAGTCGCTTCCTTACTGGCACACAGGGCAAAGCACCAAACCCACGCTGGGACCCTCTGGCATGGATGACGGAACAGTGCCACAAAAGAGGTATGGAAATACACGCATGGCTCAATCCGTATCGGGCAAAGACAAAAGGCACAAAAGACCTTGCACCTACACACATCGCCATAAAGCACCCTGAACGTGTGTTCACATACGACGGACTCTTCATTCTCAACCCTGGCATACCTGCCAACCGTGACTACATCTGCGACATTGTCAGCGACATCGTCAGCCGCTACGACATCGACGGAATACACATCGACGACTACTTCTACCCATACCCCACGGCTGGGTGTACCATCCCCGACGAACGCCAGTTCAGACAGTACAGCAACGGAATACGCGATATTGCCGATTGGCGGCGTGACAACGTGAACGTGTTTATGAAGCAGCTTTCCGAGCGCATACACAGTGTGAAGCCGTGGGTGAAGTTCGGCGTTTCACCTTTCGGCATCTACCGTAACCGCCGCTCGGCATCCATAGGCAGCGACACCAACGGCACACAGAACTACGACGACCTTTATGCCGATGTGCTCCTGTGGGTGAACAACGGATGGGTGGACTACTGCGTGCCGCAGATTTACTGGCAGATAGGACATAAGGCTGCCGACTACGCCACGCTCATACGATGGTGGAACCAGTACGCTGCCGCACGCCCCCTCTACATCGGCGAGGATGTTGAGCGTACCGTAAAATATCCCGACCCTTCAAATCCTGCTGCAAATCAGATGGCTGCCAAGCGCACCCTTCACAATCAGATGCGCAATGTGAGTGGCACTGTCCTTTGGTACTCCAAAGCCGTTGTTGATGATATAGGCAAGTACGGTACGATGTTGCGCACGCATTATTGGAAATATCCTGCCTTGCAGCCGCGCATGCCATTCATCGACGACAAGGCACCAGGCAAGCCCAAAGCACTCAAACCCGTCTGGACTCCCGACGGACTTCACCTCTTCTGGACAGCCCCGAAAGGTCGCAAATGGAATGATGAGGCACGCAAATATGTCGTCTATCGTTTCGCGCCGCACGAGAAACCTGACACCAGTGACCCGTCGCACATTGTCACCATCACCGACCGTACTTTCATCTATCTTCCGTACACCGACGGTACCACACGCTACACTTACCTCGTCACCGCACTCGACCGTATGAGCAACGAAAGCAAGGCAGCGAAGAAGAAAGTGAAACTTTAAAAAGTAAAAGAGTAAAAACAAGGCTTCTTTACACCGCAAACAAGGCTTGCTTGTGAAGCAAAGAAGCCCTGTTTGCGGTGTAAAGAAGCCTTGTTTGTAAATGTATGAAATTCAACAATTTACAAGATGTAATATTGTTTTTAACAGCAAATGCCAACTTTTGGAGTCCTTTCTTATATATGTTGGTAAGGATTGGCGAGTAACGGATTTCTTCGCCTGATTTAATTGATTTGATTTTACGGAATTCTTCTTCAGGAACAATATCCTTGAACGTAGGACCATCTGAATTATAGTATGCCTAATGTCGCTTGTCAGTAAAAGGGACATGGCATAAGAAGAATAAGTCATCGTAGAAGAGTCGCCATCTTTATTGACAATGTATTTTGTGCTGATAGAATACTGCTTGAAAGGACATAATTCGTTATACCCGATGTCTGCCTCTGACTTTATTTCCTTTTCGACTGTCGTATCTGGTTAGGCGACAAGTAGGTCTTGAATGATGCGTATAAAAAACGGGTTCAAATAATATTGAATTATGGAAAACATAACAATATTATTTGAACCCATTTGAGTGTTATTTCAAAAAAGTCGGACTTTTTTATTTTTTCAACGCTGCCAGTGATTCCTTCAGTGCGGCAATCTTTTCCTCGCTGTCCTTCTGCTTTTTGCGTTCCATGGCTACCACGGCTTCGGGTGCGTGTGCAACGAAGCGTTCGTTGGCGAGCTTTTTCTTAACACCGGCAAGGAAGCCTTCGAGGTGCTTGAGCTGCGCTTCCTGCTTCTCTATCTCTGCGGCTACATCAATCTTGTCGCCCAGAGGTACAGCGAATTCGTCGGTGCCTACCATGAAGGCGGCAGCTGTTGCGTCTTTCTCTGCTACGGTGTCGATAGCGCTGAGGTTTGCCATCTTCACAATGACGCTGGCGTAAGCCTTGTAGTTGTCGGCGCTTACGGCTTGCAGCACGAGTGTGTCGCGGTTGGGGATGTTCTTCTGGTTGCGCACTGTGCGCACGCCGCTCACGATCTGCTTCACGTTCTCTATCTGTGCTGCCAGTGTGTCGTCGTCGGCAGTGGGAGCCGGCACTTCGAGGCGGTCGCGCATGATGGATTCGCCGTCGTTGCGCTGATAGATGTGCTGCCACAGTTCTTCGGTGATGAATGGCATGAACGGGTGGAGCATCTTGAGCAGGGTCTCGAAGAACTTCAGTGTGGCATCCATTGTCGTGGCGTCGATGGGCTGTCCGTAGGCAGGCTTTACCATTTCGAGATACCAGCTTGAGAATTCGTCCCAGAAGAGTTTATATACGGCCATGAGTGCTTCCGAAATGCGGTACTTGCGGAAGAGGTCGTCGATTTCAGCGTTTGTCTGACGCAGTTTGGCTTCAAACCACTTCACTGCCACGGCGTTGGCTTCGGGTTGTGCAGTGTCGGCTGTTTCCCATCCCTTCACAAGGCGGAATGCGTTCCATATCTTGTTGTTGAAGTTGCGTCCCTGCTCGCAGAGGCTCTCGTCGAAGAGAATGTCGTTGCCGGCGGGGGCGGAGAGCATCATACCCATACGCACGCCGTCAGCACCGTATTTGTCGATGAGCAGGAGCGGGTCGGGCGAGTTGCCGAGACTCTTCGACATCTTTCTGCCCAGTTTGTCGCGCACGATGCCTGTGAAATAGACATGCTTGAACGGCATGGTGTGGCGGTACTCATAGCCAGCCATTATCATTCGTGCCACCCAGAAGAAGATGATGTCGGGACCGGTGACGAGGTCGCTGGTGGGGTAGTAGTAGTTTATTTCCTCGTTGTCGGGATGCTCTATTCCGTCGAAGAGGGAAATGGGCCACAGCCATGAAGAGAACCATGTGTCGAGACAATCGCTGTCCTGTTCCAGACAGTCGGCTGTCAGTGCGGGGTTCTTCTGCTGCGCCATGGCGAGTGCTGCTTCTGGTGTCTCTGCCACGACGAGGTCGCGCTTGCCGTCGGCGTTGGTGAAGTAGTAGGCAGGTATGCGGTGTCCCCACCATAGCTGGCGGCTGATGCACCAGTCCTTGATGTTCTCAAGCCAGTGGCGGTAGGTGTTCTTGTATTTGGCGGGGTAGAACTGTATGTCGTCGTTCATTACCGGTGGCAGTGCTTCGTCGGCGAAGTGCTGCATTGAGAGGAACCACTGTGTGGAGAGCTTCGGCTCGATGGGTACGTTGGTGCGCTCGGAGAATCCCACCTTGTTGTTGTAGTCTTCCACACGCTCCATGAGTCCTGCGTCCTTCAAGTCTTGTTCTATCTTGATGCGCACATCCATGCGGTCCATTCCTACATACATTCCGGCGGCTTCGGAGATGGTGCCGTTGTCGTTGAATATGTCGATGGTCTCAAGGTTGTGCTTCAGTCCGAGTGCGTGGTCGTTGATGTCGTGTGCCGGTGTCACCTTGAGGCATCCTGTTCCGAACTCTATGTCCACATAGTCGTCCTCTATAACGGGTATCTCTCTGCCCACAAGCGGCACGATGACATGCTTGCCTTTAAGCCAGGTGTTCTTCACATCGTTGGGGTTGATGCACATGGCTGTGTCGCCCATGATGGTCTCAGGACGTGTGGTGGCAACCACTGCATAGTAGCCTTTCTCGTCCTTGTGGATGATGTTGCCTTCGTCGGTCTGCTTCACGTCGTCCTCTACGACGCGATACTTCAGATGGTAGAGTTTGGAGTGCTCGTCCTTGTAAATCACTTCCTCGTCGGAGAGTGCTGTCTGTGCCTGTGGATCCCAGTTCACCATGCGCACGCCGCGGTAGATAAGTCCTTTATTGTAGAGGTCGCAGAACACTTTGATGACGGCCTTTGAGCGTGTCTCGTCCATGGTGAAAGCGGTGCGGTCCCAGTCGCAGCTCGCTCCCAGACGGCGCAGCTGCTTGAGGATGATGCCTCCGTGCTCGTGTGTCCAGTCCCAGGCGTGCTTCAGGAATTCGTCGCGTGTGAGGTCGGTTTTCTTTATGCCCTGCTGTGCGAGGCGGTTCACCACTTTCGCTTCTGTGGCGATGGAGGCGTGGTCGGTGCCGGGCACCCAGCATGCGTTCTTGCCCTCCATGCGTGCACGGCGCACAAGGATGTCCTGAATAGTGTTGTTGAGCATGTGTCCCATGTGGAGCACACCGGTGACATTTGGTGGCGGTATAACAACGGTGTATGGCTCACGCCCGTCGGGCTGGCTCTTGAACAGGTTGTTGTCAAGCCAGTATTGATACCATTTTGACTCCACGTCCTGTGGATCGTACTTACTTGCTAATTCCATCTTTATATCTTTTTGGTTTGTTTTCTTTATTAGTTATGAGTGAACGGGGACTGCGGATGATGTGATTGGACTCTCTGTCTGCCCGTCGTGTCGGTCCATTCGTTTGCGAAACCGGTATTCCGCAAAAAAACATTGCAAAATTAGTAAAAATACATGGAAAAGTAGTACATTTGCACAACTAATAATCGGATATGCATACAAAAGATGAAAAAATGAAGGCCTTCGGCCGTCTTCTCGATGTTCTCGATACATTGCGTGAGAAATGCCCGTGGGACAGGAAACAGACCAACCAGAGTCTGCGCCCTAACACGATAGAGGAGACATACGAGCTGTGCGACGCCCTCGTCAAGGACGACCAGCACAACATCTGCAAGGAGCTTGGTGATGTGCTGCTCCATGTGTGTTTCTATGCTAAAATTGGTGATGAGAAGCAGCAGTTTGACATTGCTGATGTCTGTAATGCATTGACTGACAAACTCATATTCCGCCACCCACATGTCTATCATCCTTCGCAGGTGGGGGCAGAAGAACCGCGCCCACTGCCGTATGGCGAAAGACAAGAGGATAATGGTGGGGAAACCGTCTCCACGGCGCAGCAGGTGATAGAGAACTGGGAACAGATAAAACTGAAGGAGAAGGACGGCAATAAGACCGTACTTTCCGGGGTTCCCGATGCCTTGCCGGCACTGATAAAGGCCTACCGCATTCAGGACAAGGCACGCAACGTGGGTTTTGACTGGGAGGATAAAGGCGATGTCTGGGGTAAGGTTAGGGAGGAACTTTCCGAACTGGAAACAGAGTTGCGCAATGGTGACAAGGAAAAATCGCAGCAGGAGTTCGGCGACTTCCTCTTCAGTATCATCAATGCCGGACGGCTCTATCATCTGAATCCCGACATTGCTCTTGAACTGACAAACCAGAAGTTCATACGCCGCTTCAACTATATAGAAGCACACAGCATAAAGATAGGCAAGCCGCTGAAAGACATGACGCTGGGCGAAATGGACGAACTTTGGAACGAGGCGAAAGCCTTGGAAAGAAAAGAAACTGAGGAAAAACTGTAAGAAGCGGTGTGAATCGTTGGGATTTATGGAATTGAAAGGCAGATACTTGGCTGCGTGCAGACTTTGTTTCTGAACCGGCAGACCATCAGACCCTAATTTCTTTACATCTCCAACCCATCCGCTTTCTGAACTAAAAAACTGATATTATGAAACATGGAATTTTATCGTTGATCTGTGTTGCAGCACTGTTGTCGGTGGCTTTCACTGCTTGTAACGGGAAAAAGGAAGCCCCGCAGACGGCAGATGATGCTTCCGAATCGGCGGCTCCCGATTCTACTGTTTACGGAGTGTGTGGTGAAGCGACGTCAATGCACAGCCTGCAACTTATAACCGATGTGGGTGACACGCTCAGCTATATGGTCTATGACGATGGCGAAACGCCTTCCGATGTGCAGGGCGGACTTATGGCGGGCGATCATGTTGCTGTCGTCGGTGCTATGACCGATGGAGAGTTGGTAGCAAAAAAAGTGATAAATGTCACGACATTGCTCGGCAGATGGACAAGCATCGACAAGGACTTTGAGATAGAGGAGGGCGGAACCGTCAAGTCGGCGGTAAAGGCCGAGTCCACGCCGTGGACCTACTGGAAAATCTTCAACGGACGGCTTGTCCTGAACAAGGATACGTTTGATGTGGCAGGATTGGGTGCCGACTCGCTCTATCTGGAGAACAACAGAGGAATATTCGTGTATAAAAGAAACTTATAGTCAAGATATGGAGCCTTTCAGAGTGCATATCCTTGGGTGCGGTTGTGCCCTGCCCACGATGCGCCACAATGCCTCTTCGCAGGTGGTGGAGGTGCGGGAGAAGCAGTTTATGGTGGACTGTGGAGAAGGTACGCAGGTGCAGTTGAGACGTTCTAAAATACGTTTTACCAGGCTCAACACCGTTTTTATCTCTCACATTCATGGCGATCATTGCTTCGGACTGATAGGAATGATTTCCACATTCAACCTCCTTGGACGCACCGCTCCGCTTGCTGTCTATGGTCCGGCAGAACTTCAACCGATACTTGAAAACCTTATCGGTACGTTCTGTGCGTCAATGGATTATGAAGTAGTATTCCATCCCGTAGATACAACAAAGCATCAAGTGATATATGAAGACCGGAGCTTGACGGTGGAAAGCATTCCGCTTAAGCATCGTCTGCCTTGTTCGGGCTTCCTTTTCCGTGAGAAGCCAACGCTTCCGCATATCCGCCGCGACATGATTGACTTCTATAAAATCCCAGTGTCGCAGATAAATAATATAAAGAACGGAGCCGACTGGGTGGATGAAGAAGGACGCACCATACCCAACAGCCGTCTTGTGCGCCCTGCCGACCCGCCCCGCAGCTATGCCTATTGCAGTGACACGAAGTACATTCCCGACCTGCACCGTATGCTTGAAGGGGTTTCTACGCTTTACCATGAGTCCACCTATCTCTCTGATGACATAGAGCGTGCCAACATGTATTTCCATAGTACGGCGGCACAGGCGGCACAGGTGGCAAAGGATGCAGGAGTGGGGCAGTTGCTGCTCGGACACTATAGCGCAAAGTGCGAGGACGAGAATTTGATTTTGGACGAAGCACTTAGTGTTTTTCCGAATTCCCGTTTGAGCAATGAGGGTATGGTGATAGATGTGTAGTTAATTCATGTTAATATTATGCCGGTATAAGGATGAAAATGGTGCTATGTCGGCGAAAAATTGTATTTTTGCGTATATAAAAACTTGAATTATGGCAAAATTTATACTTTCTATGTTGTTTTCGGTGTTGATGTTAGGTTCTGCCGCTGTTTCTGTCAGCGCAAGACCAGAGATAGAGATGATAGACACCGAACTTCAGACAGTGACAATTTCGGTTGTGGAATCGGCTATCCATGTCACTGGTGGCAACGGAATGACAATGACTGTCTATAAAATCACAGGCGACTGTATAGTGAAGGTGAAGGTGGACGGCAATGACAAACGCTACGATTTCAACCTTCCGAAAGGCTGCTATATAGTGCAAGTGGGTAAGGTGGTGCGCAAAATTGTCATAAGCAAGTAACATTGGCTCACATAAAGCAAATATTGTTTTTTATAATACTGGGATGTTCTTTTGTTTCGTGTAAAGAGAAGCAGAAGAACATCTCTGTTTCTTTGGATTCCTTTGCCAACCTCGTGGAATCCGACTATACCATAGACGCAGAATCGTTCGGTGAAAACATAAGACACGTTGTGCTTGCCGACAGGAACCGTTCGTCGATTGATGTATTCGTAAGACGCTACTATCTTGACGGTGGACAACCTCTGTGGGTTACGCAGGCGGGTGTCTCCGGTAAGGCAGACAGTGTGCTTGCGTGCATCGGAAAGGTTGGCGTGATTGGATTCAGCCGTGAGAGTTTCGGCTATACCCAAATAAGGCATGACCTACGAGCATTGCGGAACCTTGACTTCCAAGGTGAAAATGCGAGTATCGTGTCGGCTCGTCTGGAGTACAATCTTACGAAAGCCTTTCTCAGATACGGCATAGGGCAGAGGTTCGGATTCATGAATCCGCGTGAAGTATTCAACCGTCTTGATGCGTTGGACACAACATCCGTGCATACGGGTTTCCGCTCGTTGTATGGCGTGAAACTCAAGATTGCCGGCAAGGATTTCGTTGGCAGAGCCTTACGGACTGTGCGTAATGACGACAGCGTGGCGGTCTTTCTGGCAGAGTCAAAACCCTCAAACCTCGTGTACTACAGACTCTTGGAAGCGTTGGGAACAGTAAAGTCGCGGTCGGAAAGACAGAAAATTCTGTGCAATATGGAGCGTTGTCGTTGGAATCAGGACGTATATCCGCAGCAGTTCAGAAAATATGTGTGGGTAAACATCCCGTCCCTGTCTTTGCAGGCCATCGATGAAGGACAGGTGCTATATATGCGTATATGCCTTGGAAGTCTTGAAACGAAGACACCTGTGCTCAACAGTCACATAAAACGCATGGATTTCAATCCGCAGTGGATTATCCCTAAGAGCATAATAAGGAAGTCTGTATGCCATCATGCAGGTGACAATGCTTATTTCGACAACCGTAATTATTTCATAAGGGAGCGCAAGACGGGAAAGACCGTCGATCCCTCCGTGGCCACAGGCAGTATGCTTTGCAGCAACGACTACATGGTTATTCAGCGCGGTGGCAAGGGCAATGCTCTCGGGCGTGTGATATTCCGTTTCGACAACGACTACTCCATTTATCTGCATGACACTTCCAGTACTGGAGCGTTTTCGCATAAAAACAGAGCTGTCTCGCACGGATGCATCCGTGTGGAGAAACCTTTCGAACTGGCGGTATTCATGTTGGCTGACAAGAACGAAAGGCTTATCGACAGAATGAAGTACTCCATGACAGCTGACTATGACACCCGTCCGCACGAAAACGAGGGCAACGCCGTACCGACCGACCGTAAGAAGATGCTGAGAAGCCAGAGTGTGACACCTGAAATACCGGTGTTCATCGCCTATTACACATTATATCCCGACATTCACGGACGGCTTGTTGAGTTCCCGGACATATATGGCTACGACAGTGTCGTGCTTGATGGTATAAAAAGTTTCATGCAATAACCGAGGGTTGGAATATGTTCAAGGCAAAGACCGACAGAAAAAAAGAATTCTCGATGATTGTCAGCCAGTACAGTGAGACGCTGTATTGGAAAATACGTCGTATGGTGCTCGATCATGATGATGCCGACGATGTGTTGCAGAATGTCTTTGTAAAGGCATGGAACAACTTTGAAAGTTTCCAGAATAAATCGAAAGTTTCCACATGGCTCTACCGCATTGCGATAAACGAATCGCTTGATTTTCTGCGCCGACAGAAGAAGTTTCAGACGGTGAATGCCGATGAAAGCGTGTCTGTGGGCAACCGTCTAATGGCCGACGACTACTTCGATGGCGACCGGGCACAGGCTCTGTTGCAGGAAGCGATAGCACGCCTTCCGGATGTCCAACGTGCCGTTTTCAACCTCCGCTACTACGACGAGATGAAATATTCGGAGATAAGTAAAATCCTTGGAACGACGGAAGGTGCCCTGAAAGCAAGTTATCATATTGCGGTAGGCAAAATTTCGGAATATTTGAAGGCCATGGATTAAACCTTTTTGAAAAAATATTGTCAAATAAAGAAAACAACAAAATTATGGAGTCTGATGAATTATATATAAAGAAGAGATTCGGAAAGGAGCAGTCTTTTACGGTTCCTTCCGGATATTTCGAAAGCCTGTCTGGGCGAATCTCTGAAAAACTGCCTTCAGATGTGGCTTCCGTATCTGTCGTGACACCGTGGCGACGCTACCGTGCCGCCATTGCTGCAGCTGCCTGTCTGTGTTTGATGGCAGTGGGGGCGACGGCATATTTCGCTACGGAATCGCCGAAAACGACTATCGTTGCGAGCCATTCGGCAATGCACGAAAGCATTAGCGAAAGTTCCATAGACTGCGTTGCCGACTATACGATGCTTGACAATGAAGATATTTACGCATTGGTTTCCAACTATTAAAACACGATGACTTTGAAAAGATTCTTTATATTCATAATGTTCATGTCCGTCGCTTTCGTGTGTGTAAATGCGCATAAAAAAGGCGGATTCGACCCCGTCAGATTTGAGGCGGAGCTTGAACAGTTTATAGCGGTGGAGGCACGACTCACTCCCAAGGAGGCGGCTTGCTTCTTCCCCGTTTATCATGAGATGCGTAAGAAGCAGTTGGCATATTTCTGCCAGGACCGCTACTTCCGCCATATCGATACGGCTGACGACAAAGCCTGTGCGGAAGCCATTGCCAAGCACGACGAAAACGACATCGCAATGAAGGAGTTGCAGCAGAAATATCATAGAAAATTCATGAAAATTCTGTCTCCTTCAAAAGTGTATATGGTCATCCGTGCGGAGGAGAAGTTCCATCGCCAGTTGTTCCATCGTGGAAAACGAATGAAAGAAAAGTCTGGAAATGAATAGATTCTTCATACACTTTTGTTACGACGGCACCAATTATCATGGTTGGCAGATACAACCCAATGGCAATTCCGTGCAGGAAGAGTTGCAGAATGCCTTGTCCAAAGTGCTGCGTTGTGCCGTGCCGGTTGTCGGTGCAGGACGTACAGACGCTGGCGTGCACGCAAGGAAAATGGTGGCGCATTTCGAGTTCGACGGTGTTCCCGACTGTCAGCAGTTGGCTTATAGGCTGAACAGAATCCTGCCTCGCGACATTTCTGTGTTTGGCATTGAGCCGGTGGCTGCCGATATGCATGCGCGTTTCAGTGCGACGAAGCGTACATACCATTATTATATACATACCCGTAAGAACCCTTTCCTTCGTAATTATTCGTGCGAACTTCATTATCCACTTGACTTTGAAGCCATGAATGAAGCTGCAGCACATCTGCTTGAGGTCAGCGATTTCGGGTCGTTCTGCAAGACCCATACCGATGTCAAGACCACATTGTGCGATGTTACGGAAGCCGTCTGGGTGAAGGATTCCTGCGACAGCTGGCATTTCCGCATTTCCGCAAACCGTTTTCTGCGGAACATGGTGCGTGCGGTTGTCGGCACCCTTATTGATGTTGGACGGCACAGAGTTACCCTTGACGAGTTCGACAGGATAGTCTCGCAGGGCAGCCGTTCGTCGGCAGGCGAAAGTATGCCTGCTCATGCCCTCTTTCTTGAGGATGTGGAGTATTAGGAATATGTAGCGCATCAGCATTGGTGCGCTTTTGTTTAAATATTATTTGTTATGTGGTTATTGTTGGCATTCCTCTCAGCGGCGTTGCTGGGATTTTATGATGTGTGCAAGAAAAAGGCGTTGTCGGGCAATGCCGTGTTGCCGGTCCTGTTTCTTAACACGCTTATCTGTTCTCTTCTGTTTCTTCCGTTTATCCTTATATCCTCCTTTACCGGTGTGCTTGACGGTACCCAGTTCGTGGTGCCTGCGGCAGGTTGGGCAAGCCATAAGTACATACTTCTGAAAAGCGTAATAGTCCTTTCGTCGTGGACATTCGGCTATTTCGCTATGAAGAACCTTCCAATTACCATTGTCGGTCCTGTCAATGCCACGCGTCCCGTCATGGTGTTGGTGGGAGCCATGCTTGTCTTTGGCGAGCAACTCAATCTCTGCCAGTGGACAGGTGTGCTTCTTGCCATAGTATCGTTCTTCCTTCTCAGTCGGAGCGGCAAGAAGGAGGGCGTGGATTTCAAGCATAACCGTTGGGTGTTTTTTCTTGTGCTGGCGGCAGTTCTCGGTGCAATAAGCGGACTGTACGACAAATACCTCATGGCACCTGTTGAAAATGGAGGAGTGGGGTTGAGCCGTATGCTGGTGCAAAGTTGGTACAATCTGTACCAATGCGTGCTTATGGGCATTACGATGATGCTGCTCTGGTGGCCGGCACGACACCGCAGCACACCTTTCAAATGGCGCTGGAGTATCATTCTGATAAGTGTCTTCCTCAGTATTGCCGACTTTGTTTACTTCTATGCGTTGAGTCTTCCCGGTGCAATGATTTCCATTGTCTCCATGGTACGTCGCGGAAGTGTCGTCGTAAGTTTCCTCTGTGGCGCAGTGGTTTTCCATGAGAAGAATCTCAAAGCCAAATTCATCGACATGCTTCTTGTCCTCCTTGGCATGCTGTTCCTGTATTTGGGAAGCCGGTAGGCAAATGATTGTCAAATTATAATTTTTTTGTAAAATGACCTTTAAATTTTCAATTAAAATAATTAACTTTGTAGCGAAAATAAAATAATGCGTTAAAGCATATTACGTTTAGATTTTCATGATATGGCATATAACATACTAAGAGGACTGGGCATTGCCCTCATAACACCATTCACTCCTGACGGGGAAGTGGACTATAAGGCTCTTGTGCGCCTTGTTGAATATCAGATAGATAACGGAGCCGACTTCCTCTGCATATTGGCAACAACGGGTGAAACCCCGTGCCTGTCGAAAGAAGAGAAAGTGAAAATAAAGAATCTTGTAGTAGAAATCAATAAAGGTCGGCTTCCGATACTCATGGGATGCGGAGGCAACAATACGAAAGCTGTAATTGAAGAAATCCAGGCTACCGACTGGAGCGGCATTTCCGGTATTCTTAGTGTCTGCCCTTACTACAACAAACCGTCTCAGGAAGGTCTTTACCAACATTTCAAAGCCATAGCCAATGCGAGCCCTCTGCCAGTGGTCCTTTATAATGTTCCTGGCCGAACGGGTGTGAATATGACATCGGAGACAACCGTACGCCTTGCAAACGACTGTGAGAACATCGTGGCAGTAAAGGAGGCAAGCGGCAATCTTGAACAGGTGGATGAGATAATAAAGAACAAGCCTGACGGCTTTGATGTTATAAGCGGCGACGACGCCCTCACGTTCTCAATGGTGGCGAGTGGTGCGGCCGGAGTCATTTCCGTCATCGGAAATGCCTTGCCCAAGGAGTTCTCACGCATGATTCGTCTTGAGTTCAAGGGTGAATATGAAGCGGCAAGAAACATTCACCATAAGTTTACAGAACTTTACAAGCTGCTCTTTGTCGATGGCAACCCTGCCGGTGTGAAAGCGTTGCTGCATGAGATGGGTTTTATAGACAATGTCTTGCGTCTGCCACTTGTCCCGACACGCATCACGACAGTGCAGAAAATGAGCGAGATACTGAAGACTTTGAAAATATAATTGGAACTATTTGGCAGCATTATTGTCAATGATAATGACGAAAAATGCCATTTGCCGTTATGGCAAGTGGCATTTTTTCGTATAGATACCGATGTGTTATGAGGAGAAAAATGGTCTTTTGGGGAGCCGTTGCCGTAGGTCTGGCTTTCCTTTTCATATTGAATGTTCTGTCGGGAGCCGTTGATGTTCCGCTCGGTCAGACACTCGGCGTGCTCACTGGTAGCGATGCCGGTGTGGACGAGAGTGTGCGTTTCATTATTCTCCATCTGCGTCTGCCACAGACGATAACGGCTCTCCTGTGTGGCAGTGCGCTTGCTGTCTGCGGCCTTATGCTTCAGACGGTTTTCCATAATCCGCTTGCCGACAGTTCGCTTCTCGGCATAAGCAGCGGTGCGGGATTGGGCGTGGCTCTTGTGATGCTGTTTCTTGGAGGCGGCATCATGCTGGGTGCGCTGAGCATTGAGGGTTACGTTGCCGTACTTGTCGCTGCCTTTGCCGGAGCTTTCGCAATGGCATTCGTCATGTATATGCTTTCAACCGTCATCCGCAGCAGTTCCGCCCTGCTTGTTGCTGGCATCATCTTCGGCTATGTGGCTTCCTCTGCCATAGCCTTGCTCAATTTATTTTCGTCCGACGACGGCATCCGTGCCTTTATGGCATGGGGTTTGGGTTCGTTCGGAAATGTCTCCGTTTCGCGTCTGCCCATATTCTGTTCGGTGGCTGTGGCAGGACTTGTGGCTTCTGTGTTTATGGTGAAGCCGCTCAATGTACTTGTCCTTGGCGAACAGTATGCCGAGAGTCTTGGTGTGCGTACGGTGGCTTTGCGCAACCGTGTGCTTGTCGTTACCGGTCTGCTCACGGCTGCCACGACAGCTTTCTGCGGTCCGGTATCGTTCATAGGTCTTGCTGTTCCGCATATAGCACGGATGGTTTTGCGCTCCGACGACTACCGTGTGCTGTTGCCTTCGACAATGGCTGTCGGTGCGGTTGTGGCTCTGTTGTGCAATTATTTCTGCACATCGCCTTGGGGCGGTATTGTCATTCCAGTGAATGTCGTCACCCCGTTGGTGGGTGCCCCCGTTGTTGTTTATGTGATGATGAAGGGTCAGCGGCGTATGCGCTGAATGTGTAGGGGAAATGATATAACTCCCTTATTTCCTTTGACTTCCGTCGCTTTGGGCCAAAGGCGTTTCCTCTCGTTTTCAAAACAAGCCTTGTTTGCCTCCCAAACAGGGCTTCTTTTCATTGCAAACAAGGCTTGTTTTGAGTGTAAATAAGGCTTCTTTTTCAGACAATCAAACTTCCCACCTGATAGACGATAGCCGAGACTGCCCATGCAAGGAATGTAGTGTATGTAGCCGAGAAGATCGTCCATTTCCATGAACCCGTCTCTGCCTTTATGGCGGCGAGTGTGGCTATGCATGGGAAGTAGAGCAGGATGAAGAGCAGGAAGCAGTAGGCTGCGAGCGGAGTGATGCCGTCGGCTTCCATCTGCGAGCGCATCTGGGCGTATGATTTCTCGTTGCCGTTGTCGGCAATGTCCTCGTTGGAGTAGAGTATGCCTATTGTCGATGCCACGATTTCCTTAGCACCGATGCCCGACACGAGTCCGACATCGAGTTTCCAGTCGAATCCCTGGGCTTTGAACACCGGCTCTATGGCGTGGCCTATGTGTCCGATGAAACTCTGTTCCTGCTGTTCCTGCTTGCTGAGTCCGTCGTGGTGAGGGAAATAACCCAATGCCCATACTATGATACTTGCAACGAGAATGATGCCGCCCATCTTTTTCAGGTATTGTTTTCCCTTCTCCCATGTATGCCGTCCTATGGCTTTTGCTGTCGGGAAGCGGTAGGGTGGAAGTTCCATCACGAACGGCGTATCTTCGCCTTTGAACAGATGTTTGCTGAACAGACGGCTGAAAATTATGGCCATGACGATGCCCACGATGTAAAACGACATCATGATGCTTGAACGGTATTGCTGTGCGAACATCGTCCCTATAATCATTATATAGATGGGGAAGCGTGCCGAACAGCTCATCATCGGCAGAATCATCATCGTGATGAGTCTGCTGCGCCGGCTTTCTATCGTCCTTGTTGCCATTACGGCAGGTACGTTGCAGCCGAAACCCATGATTAACGGTATGAACGACTTGCCGTGCAGTCCCATCTTGTGCATGAGTTTGTCCATGATGAAGGCCGCTCTTGCCATGTAGCCGCTGTCCTCCATGTATGAAATGAAGAAGTAGAGTATGAGAATCTGCGGCAGGAACACTATTACCGAACCCACGCCTCCTATCACACCGTCGATGAGCATGTCCTTGACGGGGCCGCTTGGCAGGTGCTGCGAGAAGAAGCCGCCCAGCCATTCCACTCCCGCCTCAATCCAGTTCATGGGATATTGACCTATGGAGAAGGTGGCTTCGAACATGACCCAGATGAGAAGTATGAAGATGGGGAAACCTATGTAGCGGTTGGTGATGATGCTGTCGATGATGTGTGTCACCTGATAGGTGTCCTTCTTTGTGCCTGTGGCATAGCCGGCCTCTTGCAGTGCGCCGTGTATGAAGCCGTATTTGGCGTCCATGATGGCGGTCTCGCTGTCTTCGTGGGTGTACTTCTTTACATCGGCCACAGCCTTGTCCCTCGCTTCAAGCACTTTGTCGGCATTGCTTGCCTTCTGTCTTATCATGTTCTCGACATCCTTGTCGTTTTCCAGAAGCTTTATTGCGAGGAATCGGGTGGAGTAGCGGTGTCTCAGTCCTTCCGCCTTTTTCAGTTCCGCCTGTATCTTGGTGATGCCCTCCTCTATGTAAGGTCCGTGGTTGATGTGTATGTGGCGGAACACGTTTCTGCGCGGTTTGAGTCCGTTGGCGAAGTCTTCTTCGTGTTCTTCCTGTTCCACGTTGCGGTACTGTTCGTGCCATTGGCGTATGTCTTCTGCCACTTCCGGGTCGAGGTTTCCCTTATTGTCTATGAAGTCGATGCCTTCATATAGGTTGATGATGATATGGAACAGGAGTTCCACACCGCGTCCCGTGGTGAATGTAGTAGGAATCATCGGGATGCCAAGCAGTGTTCCGAGCTTCGCATAGTCCACATTGTCGCCGCGCTTCTCTGTCTCGTCGAACATGTTGAGGGCGCACACCATGCGGAGGTGCATGTCGATAAGCTGCGTCGTCAGGTACAGGTTGCGTTCCAGATTGCTTGCATCTATCACGTTGATGATGACATCGGGGGTGTTCTCTATTATCTGTTTCCGCACATAGAGTTCTTCGGGCGAGTAGGCCGACAGCGAGTAGGTGCCGGGCAAATCGACGATGTTGAACTCGTAGCCTTCGAATGTGGCGTGTCCTATTTTTGCATCTACGGTGACGCCGGAGTAGTTGCCTACACGCTCGTGTGCTCCTGATGCGAAATTGAACAGCGATGTCTTTCCGCAATTCGGGTTGCCCACAAGAGCCACGTTTATGGTGCGTCGCTTCTTCATGGCGGCGTCATGCAGCTGCTTGTCGGTGAGTTCTGGTTCTTCAATGTCGTCGCATAGAGTTATGTTGCCGTTGGTGTTTGTTGATGTTTCGGCCTGTAGCTTTTTCGCTTCCTCTACGGAAATGACATCGATCATTTCTGCTTCAGAACGGCGTAACGACACCTCATAACCCATAATCTTGTATTTCACAGGGTCTTGCAGTGGAGCGTTCTGCAACACATCTACAATCTTTCCCTTGATGAAACCCATTTCGACAATGCGTTTGCGGAATCCGCCATGTCCCTTGACCTTTACAATTACGCCACGTTCGCCAGTGTTCAGTTCTGATAAATGCATCTTTTCAATCGTTTAATAACTTGAGCTTCGCATGTTTTCGGCTTGCTGTAAGCAGACGGGCGGTCGCCAGACAGGGGTGTTTGCATATTCCGTTGTCCATGATTTGTATGGAATGAGAAGCAAATCTTCTTGTCGCTTGTCGGCCGGGTTTGCCGGAAGTTTGCCACAATCATGCGAAACTTGAATTTAATCAGACACAAAATTACATATATTTCCTGACATAGTGCATTCGGCTTTCTGACTTTTAGTGCAAATACCTAAAAATAATGAATGGCGGAAACGTATTTTTCCGTAATTTTGCAAAAATGTATATAAATTTCTATTGTATGAAAGTTGAAAGTGTGACAGGTGTTTTACGAAGTTGCATTCTTGCGGTGTTTGCGATGTTGTTCGTGCCTGATTCTGCGGCCCAGTCGTTGCTTAGGGCAAACCGCCAACAGCAGTTCGACGACATGATTCCTGCCGGGAATTACAGCGGGATAACGAGTCTTGGCAACGACCGTTACGCCGTCGTCAGCGACAAGTCGGACACCGACGGTTTTTATGTGTTTCATATTTCCGTCGATTCCATAACAGGTAGCATTTCGGATGTCGTCAATGAGGGTTTCGTTGGTGGAGGTCTGCCCAACCGCGACGCCGAGGGTGTGGCCTATATTCCCGACAGGCGGACGGTGCTTGTCGTGGGTGAAGCCGACAATAAAATTGTGGAATACGACCTGGAGGGGCAACTCACGGGGCGGTCGCTGGCCTTGGAGGGCGGTAGTGCGAATTACGGGTATGAGTCGCTTGCGTATGATGCGGACGCGAAATGTATCTGGACATGCACGGAGAACGTGCTTGCCCGCGATGCACATCAGGCCGATTCGCTATGGAATGCGCCGATGTTGCGGCTGCAGTGTTTCAACGATTCTTTGTTGCCTGTTGCGCAATATGCATATATCATGGATGCACCCAGGAAGAAAAACGGAGCATTGTATTATGCACACGGAGTGAGCGAACTTTCGGTATGGAACGACTCCACGCTGCTGGTACTTGAACGTGAGTTTCATGTTCCCAATAAAAAATTGGGAGCCAGTGTGATGTGTAAGTTGTATGCAGTTAAACTTGAAGATGTGAACCGCATCGGCAGTGACGCTGTTTTTGATGCCGGCATAGAACCTTTGTCTAAGAGGTTGGTGTATGAATGGAACACACGGCTTACGCTTCTCAATTTCTCAATTGCCAATTATGAGGGTATGTGTCTTGGGCCGGTACTCGCTGACGGTAACCGTTGTCTCATTCTTGTCGCCGATTCGCAGGACAGGAAAGCAGGCGTGTTGAGCGACTGGTTCAAGACTCTTGTGCTGAAAAACTGACGCAAAAGCTGCGGATGAAAGGCGTTGTCAAGGTATTTGTGTGCGTTTTTACTTGTCCGATTGGGAAATTTTAATTATATTTGCACTCAAATAATGCATTATATGGGAATTTTTGGATTTTTCAACAAAAACAAGAAAGAGATACTTGACAACGGTCTTGAGAAGACAAAGCACAGTGTCTTTGACAAGATTGCACGCGCCATAACCGGCAAATCGACAGTGGACGATGAGGTTCTCGACAATCTGGAAGAGGCTCTTATCACTTCGGACATTGGCGTGGAAACAACGCTCAAAATCATAAAGCGTATTGAAGAGCGTGTGGCACGCGACAAATATGTGTCCACCTCGGAGCTGAACGGAATAATGCGCGACGAAATTGCCGCATTGCTCACGGAAAACAATACCGGTGACAACGAGAACTGGGATCTGCCTTCCGACCATAAGCCGTACGTTATTCTTGTGGTCGGCGTGAATGGTGTCGGCAAGACGACGACTATCGGCAAACTTGCTTACCAGTTCAAGAAATCGGGAAAAAAGGTTTATCTCGGGGCAGCCGACACTTTCAGGGCCGCTGCTGTGGAGCAGATTTCCATCTGGGGCGAGCGTGTGGGTGTGCCGGTGATAAAGCAGCAGATGGGTTCCGACCCGGCATCGGTGGCTTTTGATACGCTCTCTTCGGCAAAGGCGAATGGTGCCGATGTCGTGATAATCGACACCGCCGGCCGACTGCATAACAAGGTGGGGCTTATGAACGAGTTGAAGAAGATAAAGGATGTCATGAAGAAAGTCTTGCCGGAAGCCCCCGACGAAGTGCTCCTTGTGCTTGATGGCAGTACCGGACAGAATGCCTTTGAGCAGGCCAAACAGTTCTCAGCTGTGACACAGATAACATCGCTTGCCATAACGAAGCTCGACGGAACAGCCAAGGGTGGCGTGGTGATAGGCATAAGCGACCAGTTGAAGGTGCCGGTGAAGTATATAGGATTGGGCGAGTCGATGGAGTCGCTGCAACTGTTTGACAAGCGGCAGTTTGTGGATTCCCTATTTAAGAAGTGATGAAGAAAGGACTTATTGATATAATAACAATGGGATGCTCGAAGAATCTTGTTGATAGCGAGATTCTTATGCGCCAGTTTGAAGCTAACGGATACACATGTCGCCATGATGCCAAGCGTCTTGAAGGTGAGATTGCAGTGGTGAACACATGCGGATTCATAGGCGATGCTAAGCAGGAGAGCATCAATATGATTCTTGAGCTTGTACAGGCCAAGGAAGAAGGGCGTCTGAACAAGTTGTTTGTGATGGGATGTCTGTCGCAAAGATACAAGGACGAGCTTGAAAAGGAAATACCGCAGGTGGATAAATACTACGGCAAGTTCAACTACAAGCAGTTGCTTGTGGATTTGGGAAAGGCCGATGTCTCCATCTGCGACGGAAAAAGGTCGCTCACAACGCCGCATCATTATGCCTACATAAAGATTAGCGAGGGCTGTGACAGGCATTGTGCTTACTGCGCAATACCTATAATTACGGGAAAGCACAAGAGCCGTCCGAAAGCGGAAATACTTGATGAGGTGCGCGGAATGGTGGCTGACGGAGTGAAGGAATTCCAGATTATAGCGCAGGAACTCACTTATTACGGCGTGGATATTGACGGCAGTCGCCACATTGCCGACCTTATAAGCGACATGGCAGACATAAAGGGAGTGGAGTGGATAAGGCTTCATTATGCCTATCCCAATCAGTTTCCGCTCGAACTGCTTGATGTTATGCGCGAAAAGCCCAATGTCTGCAAATATCTTGATATAGCCTTGCAGCATATTTCCGACAATGTGCTTCAGCGTATGCATCGCAATGTGTCGAAGGAGGAAACGATGGATTTGATAAGGAAAATCCGTAACAGCGTGCCGGGAATACACTTGCGCACCACACTCATGGTGGGCTTTCCGGGAGAAACGGAGGAGGATTTCCGTGAACTCGTGGAGTTTGTGAAGTGGGCGCGTTTTGAACGAATGGGTGCCTTCGCTTATTCTGAAGAGGATGGCACATACAGTGAGCAGCACTATGAGGACAATGTTACTCCGGAAGAGAAGCAACGCCGTCTGGATGCCCTTATGGCTGTTCAGCAGGAAATAAGTGCAGAAATCGAGGCGGAAAAGGTTGGAAGTGTCATCCGTACGATAATCGACCGGAAGGAGGGCGACTACTATATTGGACGCTCGGAGTTCTGTTCGCCGGAAGTCGATCCGGAGATTCTTGTCAGTGCAGAGGGTAAAAGATTGCGTGTAGGCAACTTCTATAATGTCCGTATTACGGGCAGTGACGAGTTCGACCTGTACGGCGAGGTGGTGAAGTGAGTTTGTTTAATCCATTCATAAAGGCATCATTTGTGCATGAACAATAAGGAATATATATGTGAACTGTCGCAGCGGTGTGGGTATTCCCAAGAGAATACGCAAAAGCTGGTGCGGTGTGTCGTGGAAGCTATGGCGTCGAAATTTGATGCCGGGGAAGATGTGCAGGTGCCTGACTTCGGGGTCTTTGAACTGAAGAACAGAATGGAACGCATCGTTGTCAAGCCTTCCACGGGGCAGCGTATGCTCGTGCCGCCGAAGATTGTCGTTAATTTCAAACCCGCTCAGTCTGTTAAAGACAAGCTTAAATAATACCCTTTTGCAATGGTAAAGATACAGGAACTGTCTGCAACTCTTATCGACAAGTACGGGTTGGGTAAGGAGGATGCCGAACATTTCATTACGCAGATGTTCGCACTTATCGCTGATGAACTGCATTCTTCGCAGACATCGGTCAAGGTTAAGGGGCTTGGCACATTCAAGGTGACAAGTGTAAGTTCGCGTGAGAGCGTGGATGTGAACAGCGGCGAGAGGATTGTCATAAGCGGACGTAACAAGATAACGTTCACACCTGATGTCGTGATGCGCGATAGGGTGAACCGTCCTTTTGCACAGTTTGAAACGGTGCCCTTGAATGACGGTGTCGATTTTTCGGAGATTGACGGTAAGGATGCTGATGATATGGCGGATGAAGAGCGTCAGGAGGCAGATGAAATCGGTATAAATGAAACTGGAGCAGAAGAGGTTCAGAAACAGCATTCCCAAGAGGATGAGACTCGTATTCCCGACGAGTCTGTGGTTCCTGATGCGGAAGATAATGTTTCTGAATTTCCGTCTGAAACGGAATCGGTTGATTGTAAGGCGGAGGATGCAGACGGTTCTGATGAAGATGATGAGGCAGACAATGTGGTGCCTCCTGTGGTTGAGGACACTCCAGTGTCTGCGGAAGACCCGGATGAAGACGAAACGCCAGGTGGATTTTTGCACATCAGATGTATGAAATTCTGCTGTCTGTCGGCTCTTGCGGCTGTGGTTTTGTGTTGTGTCTGTTTCGGTTTCTATTACTTGTACGATCAGTTGCAGTTGCGTAACCAACGGATAGCTGTTCTTGAAAAAGACCTTAAGCAGGTGGTTGAGGCAAACAAAAAAGCTAATGAAAACCTTGCCCGTAGGGATTCTGCCAATATAATAGATGTTGGTGCGGCTCTTGCTAATGCAGACAGGAACGTGAAAGGCGACAGCGTACAGGCACAGGCTGTTCCTGCCGTGGAAAAAGAAGAAGCGATTTCAGTTGATTATGAGTCTGACCCACGCTTGCGAACAGGCGCATATATTATAATAGGTGTGGATAGGACGGTTGCTGTTATGAAAGGACAGACTCTGGAATCAATCAGCAAAGCTTATCTGGGACCGGGTATGGAGTGCTATGTGGAGGTTCTTAATTCATGCAAGAAAGTTTCTGCCGGCGATTCTTTGAAGATTCCTAAACTTAAATTGAAGAAGCGTATCAGATGATTTGGTTTTCGCTTTGCGGAAAACATCAATTGTCTTTGCTTGGATATATTTGCAAAATGCCGTTTTCAGTAAACAGAAAACGGCATTTCCCCGTTTTTGGTTATGATTTGTAAGTTAGGATGCTTTTGTGGCGGAAGATAGTGTGTTATTTTAGAGAAAAACATGAAAAACAAGCAGATATCGGCAGAGTGACTTTCAAATCGTAATTTGACTTTTGTACATTAAATCTTCTTTCAAACGCTGATATATGCCTTAATTTGCTCTTTTTTTTCATTAATTCGGGCGTATCGACATTTATTTATGATTTTGTTTGGAGATTTCAAAATAAAAATGTAATTTAGCAACGAAAATCTATAATAAATAACTTAATAAAAAACATGCAGATGAAAAAGTATAATTTTAACGCAGGTCCGTCCATTCTTCCGCGCGAAGTAATTGAGAATACTGCAAAGCAAATTTTGGATTTCAATGGTTCTGGTCTCTCGTTGGCAGAGATAAGCCATAGAGCAAAGGATTTCCAGCCAGTGTTGGATGAAGCCGTTGCGCTCATCAAGGAACTTTTGGATATTCCGGAAGGTTATTCTGTTTTGTTCCTCGGAGGCGGTGCTTCTTTGGAATTCTGCATGATACCTTACAACTTCCTTATAAAGAAGGCAGGTTATCTGAATACTGGTACATGGGCAAAGAAGGCTTTGAAAGAAGCCAAATTGTTTGGTGAAGCTGTGGAAGTGGCTTCTTCTGCGGAGGCAAACTTCAACTATATTCCTAAGGGTTGGGAATGTCCCACAGACCTTGACTACTTGCACATAACAACGAACAACACTATATACGGAACCGAACTGCGCAAGGATTTGGATGTTCCTGTGCGTCTTATCGGCGATATGTCGTCAGATATATTCAGCAGACCGGTTGATGTTTCCAAGTACGACTGTATATATGCTGGTGCACAGAAGAATCTTGCAATGGCAGGTGTTACATTGATTATTGTTAAGGACGATACTCTTGGCAAGGCTCCGAGACAGATTCCGACAATGCTCGACTATCGTACCCATATAGAGAAGGGCTCAATGTTCAATACTCCTCCGGTTGTTCCTATCTACTGTGCTCTTGAGACTCTGCGTTGGATCAAGGCTAATGGTGGTCTCGAGGAAATGAACCGCCGTGCAATTGAGCGTGCAGATATACTGTATTCAGAAATTGATCGTAATAAGCTCTTCCGTGGAACAGTTAATGTTGAGGACCGTTCTCTCATGAATATCTGCTTCGTTATGAACGACGAGTACAAGGAATTGGAGAAGCCTTTCTTCGACTATGCGGTTTCACAGGGTATGGTTGGAATCAAGGGCCATCGTTCAGTAGGCGGTTTCCGTGCCAGCTGTTACAATGCACAGACAGTAGAAGGCGTGAATGCCTTTGTTAAGTGCATGAAGGATTTTGAGGCAAATCATTAATCGTTTTATCATTAAGACATATTGATTATGAAAGTTCTGGTTGCAACAGAAAAGCCATTCGCCGCTGAAGCAGTGAATGGAATCAAGCAGGAAATAGAGAATGCAGGACACGCACTTGTTGTCCTTGAGAAATACAGCGAGCAGCAGTTGCTGGATGCTATTGCCGATGCAGACGCATTGATAGTACGTTCCGACAAGGTTACTCCGGCTCTTCTTGATGTAGCAAAGAATTTGAAAATTGTCGTAAGGGCAGGCGCTGGATATGACAATGTGGATATTGCATACGCAAAGGAGAAGAATGTCGTTGTTGAAAACACACCTGGTCAGAACTCAAATGCTGTGGCTGAGTTGGTGTTCGGACTTCTTGTCTATGCTGTAAGAAACTTCTATAACGGCAAGTCTGGTACAGAGTTGCTCGGCAAGAAGTTGGGTATTCTTGCATACGGAAACGTAGGTCGCAACGTAGCGCGCATTGCCAAGGGCTTTGGTATGGAAGTTTATGCTTACGATGCTTTCTGCCCGAAGGATGTTATTGAATCTACTGGCGTTCATGCCGTTGATAATCAGGATGCGTTGTTTGAGCAGTGTGACATCGTTTCATTGCATATTCCTGCAACACCGGAAACCCGTCAGAGCATCAACTATGCACTGGTAGGAAAGATGAAGAAGAATGGCATTCTCATTAATACGGCAAGAAAGGAAGTCATCAATGAGCCGGAATTGATAAAACTGATGGCTGAACGTACGGATTTGAAGTTCGTTACAGACATCAAGCCGGATGCTGATGCTGAGTTTGCAGCATTTGAAGGAAGATACTTCTCTACTCCTAAGAAGATGGGAGCACAGACAGCTGAGGCAAATACTAACGCCGGTATCGCTGCTGCAAAGCAGATAAATGCCTTCTTTGCTGATGGCTGCACCAAGTTCCGTGTGAATTAATGTCGGCAGATTGGCAAACAATAGAAATATAACAATAATAGCAGAAGAGTCAGAACAGAACTTTAACAGAAACCAGTATAGTCCTTTTCTGACTCTTGTGCTTTTGTAATTCTAAAAAAACGACTCTTTAATTATGGCAACAATAAAACCATTTAAGGGTATTCGCCCACCTAAAAATCTCGTTGAGAAAGTAGAATCACGTCCATACGATGTGCTTGACAGCGAAGAAGCAAGAGCTGAGGCTGCAGGAAATGAAATGAGTTTGTACCACATAATAAAGCCTGAAATTGATTTTGAGGAAGGTACAAGTGAGTATGATCCGAGAGTGTATGACAAGGCAGCAGAAAACTTCAAGATGTTCCAGGAGAAGGGGTGGCTGACTCAGGATGCTCAGGACTGCTATTACATTTATGCGCAAACGATGAATGGCAAGACTCAATACGGCTTGGTTGTCGGTGCGTTTGTTGAGGACTACCTTAATGGTGTAATCAAAAAGCATGAGCTTACACGAAGAGACAAGGAAGAGGATAGAATGAAGCATGTGAGAGTTTGCGATGCAAACATCGAACCGGTCTTCTTCGCTTATCCTGACAATGATGTTCTGAATGAACTTATTGCACGATATGTGGCGACTGAACCTGTTTATGACTTTATTGCTCCTATCGACGGATTCGGTCATAAACTGTGGGTTATCAGTGATGAAAAGGACATTGATACTGTGACGAAGCAGTTTGCAGAAATGCCGGCTTTGTATATTGCTGACGGTCATCACCGTAGTGCTGCAGCTGCGTTGGTGGGTGCAGAAAAGGCAAAACAGAATCCTAACCACCGTGGTGATGAGGAGTACAACTACTTTATGGCAGTATGTTTCCCCGCATCTCAGCTGACAGTTCTTGACTACAACAGAGTCGTAAAGGACTTGAACGGAATGACTTCCGAGCAGTTCCTTGAAGCCTTGACAAAGAATTTTGTTGTTGAGAACAAGGGTTCTGAAATCTACAAGCCAGCCAAATTGCACGAATTCTCATTGTATCTGGACGGCATTTGGTATGCGCTTACAGCCAAACAAGGTACTTACGACGACACCGACCCGATAGGTGTACTTGATGTTGATATCTCAAGTCGCTTGATAATTGATGAATTGTTGGGAATAAAGGATTTGCGTTCCGACAAGAGAATCGATTTCGTTGGTGGTCTGCGAGGTCTTGCAGAACTTAAACGCAGAGTGGATAGTGGTGAAATGCGCATGGCTTTGGCTCTTTATCCTGTTTCTATGAAGCAGATAATGGATATAGCTGACAGTGGAAACATCATGCCTCCCAAGGCAACATGGTTTGAACCGAAGCTTCGTTCAGGACTTATTATTCACAAATTGTCATAAAGGAAGGAATATTTTGACTGACGAATATAAAACGATAACAGATAAATTATCAGAAGGATTTTATAGCGAGAAACGTAGCAAGTTTCTCGCTTTTGCTGTTCATGTGACTACCGAACAGCAAGTGAAGGATATTGTTCAGCAATACAGGAAAAAGTATTATGACGCCCGACACGTCTGCTATGCTTATGTACTTGGTGCTGACCGTGAACTGTTTCGTGCTAATGACGACGGCGAACCGAGCAGTACCGCAGGGAAACCGATTCTTGGTCAGATAACGAAGAACGAGCTGACCGATATTCTTATTATTGTCGTGCGTTATTACGGAGGCGTGAATTTGGGTACAAGCGGACTCATTGTGGCTTACCGTACAGCTACGGCTGAAGCAATAGAAAATGCCGAAATTGTGTCAAAGTATTGTGAGGAGGAGGTTGATTTCAGCTTTCCCTACATCATGATGAATGATGTGATGAAGGTAATTAAGGAGATGTCGCCCAATATAATAAGCCAGAAATATGACAATCTGTGTGAGTTCAAACTCTCAATCCGAAGGTCTCTGGCTCCGATATTACGCGAAAAACTGGATAAACTTGCATTTAAGGACGATTGATTTTACCTGATAATGCAGTTTTTTTGATTTTGGTTATTATACTTCTTTTAACGTATTTTGTTTGTGTGTAGGTAACAATTGTTGCTGTTTTATATCATATTAATGGGCTAATTTTGTAAGCGAAGCATTCAGAAGTAATGTTTGCTTTGCTTGTAAGGCATATAGCCCCAAACACAAACTAAATACGAAGAGAAGAATATGACAAGGAGAAAAATGTATGGAAAGGTTCTCTTCCATGTCTTATATGATGCTTTTAACCATCGCAGATGCTATGTTTGTTGATGGGAAAATCATATAAGATTTTGTCGCTGGAGATCTCATTTGCAACTGTTCATATTCGCCCTTTGTGTCATACGACAGTGGAGGAGTGTCTTGGAAGCCTGATTTGGACGCTAAATTAATAATGGAGGAATTGAAATATGACAAAGATTAGAGAAATATACCGTTGCTCTTTATGTGGCAATATAGTGGAAGTCTTGCATGAAGGTGCCGTTCTTTCGTGTTGTGGCAAGCCGATGCTTCTGCTGCATGGCAATACCACCGACGGCGCTCATGAGAAGCATGTGCCTGTTGTGGAAGCGGTTGATGGAGGATTCCGTGTAACGGTAGGCTCCGTAACGCACCCTATGACAGAAGAGCATTATATCCAGTGGATAGAGTTGCTTACCCCTATGTGCGTTATGCGCCGCGAACTTCACCCTGGTGACCAACCCGAAGCCGTATTCCTCTTTGATAAGGAAACGGCGTTTGGCAAGCTTGCTTCGAAGTGTGGCATCGATGAGGTTTTTGCTCGCGAATATTGCAACTTGCACGGATTATGGACGAATAAGGAATGATTTTTTGTTTAGTTTTTCTTATGGTAAGTTATTAGTGGTTTTCTAAGGACGCATTGGTTGCGTTAGTTTTAGTTATGTAAAAAGATTCTTTTTTAGGGTATGGGGATGCGGCGAAGCGTATTGCTGCATCCTCATTTTTGTTGTTTTATGGGGATTTTAGGGTTCATTCCGTACGGGTGTATTGTGGCATGTGAAGTGACGAATTTGAAATTAAAGTGTTATAAGTTTCTGTTAATCGAATTTTTGCAGTAACTTTGCACCCGATTGGAAGCAGTGCTTCGGTTCTGTCGCTGCCGTCAATTATGGCGGGAGAGGAAAGTCCGGGCAGCGTAGGGAACCCCACTTCCGAAAGTAGAAGCTGTCGGTGACGGCAGGTGTCGGTAGAAGAGAACGACCGCCGCACCTTGGTGCGGTAAGGGTGAGAAGGTGGTGTAAGAGACCACCGGTCGTTGGGCGATCAGCGAGCTGTACCATCTGGGGGCTGCAAGTTCATGTAAACCATCGTTTGAGGGCGTCCCGTCCGACCGTAGTGACGATGGAGGGTAGAATGCTTGAGCCGTGAGGCGACTTGCGGAGTAGATAAATGACAGAACGCTTCTGGCTCGTAAGGGTGCGGAAGACACAGAACCCGGCTTATAGAGGCTCTGCTTCCAGTCTTTTTTATCATTTGGCGTGATATGCAAAACAGGCAACAGTGACATGTTTATTCATGTCGTCTGTAGCCTGTTTTTCTTTTCAGGGGTTGTTCTTATGTATGTTTAGAACTTCACATCGAGTTCCACATCTATCATGTTATAGTTGGGCTTTGCAAGGCTTCTGTCGTTCACTCTTACATATTCTGCACCAATCATGATGCTTTTGCCAATCCAGTAGTTGGCTCCAATCTCATAGAAAGTCTTTGCCGTACCCCATTCTGCGCGTGGGCGGTAGAGGTCGTAGCGTGCTTTTGCATAGAGTTTCTTTGAAACGACCGGGGCTATCATGAGTGCATAGAAACCGTCGGCCTGGTCGCCGGCTGCGTAGTTGATGTTGCAGTCTGACTCCTTTCCGCTTGACAAGGGTTTTAAGAAGCCATAGCCTTGGCTGTGAATGTATTCAGAGCGTACGGTCCAATCGTTGGCGGCATATTCGGCACTGAATGCGTAGCGGTTCTTCGACAATGAGCGTACACCGTTTGCTGTCACATTCTTGCCTTTCTCATCCTTCACTTCCTTGTGGTTTGCATCCACTACATTCCATGTTCCTTTGCGTGCATACGAGCCTGTCCATCCGAAAGCACCGATGCGGAGTCCCTTTACTGGAACCACCCATACGCCGCCAATGACATCCTTGCGCTGATCAACATCCTTTTGGTTGGTGCCTTGTCCGTTGAACACGCCCACTTGATAGTGCAGCAGGTTGCGTCCGTTTGCATTTTTGAGGAAGTCGCCTTGAATCTGTACACCAATGTCGCGTCCGTTGCTTGCGTGTTCGCCGGAGCGGTCGCTGAATCCCGACAGCTTTGACACATTCTGTGAATAGCTCATGAAACCCTGTGTGACGGGATGCATCGGGTTTTCAAAAGTGAACGGCCGCTTGAACTGACCTGCTTTTATCTTGAACGCATCGTACTTCTGCCATTCTGCGAAGGCGTCCACCATGCGTGGCGAACTGCCGAGGTCCGAGGTGTTGCCGTTGGCTTGCAATTGCACCTTCCAGTAGAAGTCTGTCATCAGTCTTCCTTCGAGTGACATACGCACCATGCGTATATTGAACGTGTTGCTCTCCTTGTTTTCCTGGTCGCTGTATTGGAACTGTGACATTACATATCCGCTGAATTTGATGTCGCTGAGCACGTTCAGCTTTGCTTCTTTCTTTTCCTGTGCAGCCATACTCGTAGCTAACAGGATGGCAAAAGATGTTGATAGGATTGTTTTTTTCATTTCGTTTTTCTTCGATTTTTAGTGCGCGAAGCACATGGTTTTTAGTCGTTTGTTTTCTTTTTTATGATTTTTCTATTCAATGTCGTTCTTCACTTCGAGCAGTACTACATTCTCCACATGCGGTGTGTGGGGGAACATATCCACTGGTTGCACTTCCTTCACGCTGTATGCCACATCGAGTGCCTGCAAATCGCGTGCTTGTGTGGATGGGTTGCAGCTCACATAAACGATGCGTTTCGGGTGTGCTCTAAGTATTGTCTCTATCACGTCGGGGTGCATTCCGGCGCGTGGTGGGTCGGTGATAATCACATCCGGGCGTCCATGGCGTGCAATGAATTCGTCGTTGAGGATGTCTTTCATGTCGCCGGCATAGAACTTTGTGTTGCTGATGCCGTTCTCTTCTGAATTCACTTTCGCGTCCTCTATGGCTTCAGGCACATATTCTATTCCTATCACCTCGCGTGCATTGCGTGCCACGAAGTTGGCTATGGTTCCGGTTCCAGTATAAAGGTCATACACGAGTTCGTTGCCTGTGAGCTGTGCGAATTCGCGCGCTACGGCATACAGGTGATATGCCTGTTCCGTATTTGTCTGGTAAAAGCTCTTCGGACCCACCTTGAACCGTAGCTGTTCCATGGTTTCATAAATGTGGTCGTTGCCTTTGAATACCGACAGGTCAAGGTCGCCGAAAGTGTCGTTGCACTTCTGGTTGTCCACATACATGAGCGATGTTATCTCTGGGAACTTGTCGGCAATGTGTTGCAGCAGTCCTTTTGCGCGTTCTTCGTCGCCTTCCTCGTCGTAGTGGAACTGTATGAGTACCATCCATTCGCCGGTGTTTGAGTTGCGAATCATGATGTCGCGCAGGAGTCCGTGCTGTTGTCTGAGGTCGAAGAAGGTCATGCCTGTTTCAAAGGCATAGTCACGGATTGCGTTGCGAATGCGGTTGTGCAGGTCGTCCATGAGCCAGCATTTCTCTATGGGTAGAATCTTGTCGAATGCTCCGGTGATGTGGAATCCGATGCCGTTCATATTGTCGAAGGTGGTACCCTCGGCTATCTGCTCACGGGTGAGCCAGCGTTTGTTGCAGCATCCGAACTCCAGTTTGTTGCGGTATTCCTTTGTATGGACTGACCCCATGATTGTGCGGAACTCCGGCAGGGCAATCTTTCCTATGCGTGTCAGCTGGTCGTGCACCTGCTTCTGCTTTGCCTTCAGCTGTTCTTCGTAGGGCAGATTCTGCCATTTGCAACCGCCGCATATTCCGAAATGCTCGCACATGGGCTCTTCGCGCACTTCGCTTTTCTTAATGAACCGTATGACTTCGGCTTCGCAATAGTGGTGTTTTTTCTTGCGTATCTGCAAATCTACCACATCGCCGGGTACGGCAAATGGCACGAACACCACCATGTCGTTCACCCGTGCAATGGATTTGCCCTCAGCGGCAACGTCTTCTATTGTTATATTTTCCAGTATTGGAAGCGGTTTCTTCTTTCTTGTCATTTCTTTGTGTAAAAATGTTTATGGCTTGCAAAGTTACTCATTTTCTTGCTTATATGAAGCATGGCTTGCCCATATTTTGAAATATGCGTTGCAAGCCATGCCTTTGTTGTGTGCAATCAGCTGCCTTCAGGCAGTCGGTCGTATTAGTGAATGCTTAGTTCGGCAATACCCATGTTCTCGCCTGGAGTCGTTGTCCTTTCGGCTTTGAATTTCAGGTATTGTGTCTTGACATTACCCAATTCCACTGTTTGCAGCACCGGGTTGTTCTGAATGTTTGAGAATTCGCCCGTTTTTATCGTTTGTATATCGTTGCCCTCAGCGTCGCAAGCGGTTATTGTGTAGTTGGCAACGAGACCCTTGCGGTTGTCGCTCTGTTGCGGCAGATACTGCAGTCTGCTCACGTTCACTTCCTTACCGAAGTCGATGATTATCTCGTCGGCGTTGGCAAAAGCGGTTGTCGCAACATCACGGTCGGTGATATTGCCAAGTTGTTCATCGTCCCACTTGCTGTATTTGCCGTCAGTGCCTTTTTCAAGGACATTGAATTCCAGCGAGTTAATGATTTTTTCTGCTGTCTCACTCCATGTGAGCTGTGCGTTTTCACCTCCGTAGAACACTCCCACATTGTTTATACACAACGGGCCTCGTGCGTCGGTAATGCGCACTCTTATGCCTTTTGAGGTTACGGTCTTGAATCTGAGCAGACGCTTGTAGCCTATGGTTGTTGTCTCTTCGCTCTGTCTCACGGGTGTCCAGACGCCTTTGTCGTCAAGATATTCCACAGCAAACTTCTTCACGCGTTGTCCCAATGCTATGTATTCTTGTAGCATTATGCGGTTCATGGGCTGTGTTTTTTTGAATGTGAATTCCATTGTACCCGTGTTCACGCCGTCCGGTGTGGCCCAGTAAGTGTCCCAGTTGTCGTCGGTGAGGGCTTTTGCCGAAAATCCTTTTCCACGCTGGCTGCTCACTTTCGCTTTCATTCCGGCTACGAGGTTGGTGCCGAGTTCCTGCTGAATCATGCGGTGGAAGGTCACGGCGTTGGCAGAGTCGGTGGGGTGGATGAGTCCGTCGCGATCAACGGGGAAGTTGAGCAGGAGGGTGGCGTTGTGTCCCACGCTGCGATAATACAGGTCCACGAGCTGTTCGGGCGATTTCACTTTGTCGTCTTCCTCCGGATGATAGAACCATCCCGGGCGTATCGACACATCGCATTCGGCTGCTGTCCACTGGTTGCCGTCGGCATGTCCGTATTGCAGTTCATGGTATTGCGGATAGCCGGGATACACCTCTCCCTTGCGCAGGAAGGCCCAGTTGGTTTCGCCGGCAAAGCCTTTTTCGTTGCCCACCCATCGGCATCCGGGTCCGCCGTCGCCGAACACCACTGCCTGTGGTTGCAGACTGTCGAGCATTTCGAATATGCGCGGATAGTTGTAATAGTTCTTTCTGTCAATGGTTCGTGTGTCCTTGGCGCCGCCGTAGTAGCCGTCGCCGCCGTTTGCACCGTCAAACCACACTTCAAACACCTCGCCATAGTTGGTGAGCAGGTCGCGAAGCTGTGCGTAGAAGTAGGGGAGATAGCCGGGGGTGGCATAGTCGGCACGGCTGCGGTCCCATGGCGACAGATATACGGCAAACTTCAGTCCGTACTTCTTGCAGGCTTCCGACAGTTCGCGCACGACATTGCCTTTGCCTCCACGGAACGGCGATTTGCTCACATTGTAGTCGTTACCGGCAAAAGGCCAGAGGCAGAAGCCATCGTGATGCTTGGCAGTAAGGATGACACCCTTCATTCCTGCTGCGACAAGCGTGCGTGCCCATTGTTCGCAATCGAGCTTCGTGGGGTTGAATGTCATCGGGTCGGAGTCGCCGTATCCCCATTCGCGGTCGTTGAATGTGTTTAGGCCGAAATGTATGAAGGCGTAAGTCTCCATCTTCTGCCAGTCTATCTGTTTCTGTTCTGGTAACGGGAGTATCGGTTTCGGCGCATCTGCCTTTGTGGAAGCTGCCATTGTTGCCAGTGACGAGCATGCAAGCAGGAGCATGGTCTGGGTTAGTCGTCTTATATTCATAAAAAGATATTTGTTGTTAAATAATGTATTTAGTAAAAATATGAAGCAAAGTTAATCATTTTTTTTGTAATTTTGTGCTGATTTATCACATTGTTCAATTTAAATTATACCAACGACTAAAAGATGAAAAGAATTGCATCATTGGATTATGTCCGTGTGTTTGCGTGCTTCTTGGTAATGCTTGTGCATGCGAGTGAAAACTATTATGGAGCTGAAGGGGCTACCGACATGGTGGGTCCGCAGGCATATCTTGCTACGGAGACCGACCGTTTGTGGGTGTCGGTGTATGACGGGTTCTCGCGTATGTCGGTTCCGTTGTTCATGATTGTTTCGGCGTTTCTGCTCGCGCCTATGAAGGAAGGGCAGAGTTCGTGGGACTTCTACCGCAAGCGTGCCTTGCGCATATTGCCGCCTTTCTTCATTTTCATGATTCTTTACAGCACTCTTCCGCTGCTTTGGGGACAGCTTACGCTGGAGGGTTCCATTACCGACCTGTCGCGCATATTCCTTAATTTCCCGACGCTGGCGGGGCATCTGTGGTTCATGTATCCGCTTTTCAGCCTTTACCTGTTCATTCCCGTCATTTCGCCCTGGCTCCGCAAGGCTTCTGCCAGAGAGGAACGTTTCTTTATAGGTCTGTTCCTCCTGTCCACATGTATGCCTTACCTCAACCGTTGGTGCGGCGAACTGTGGGGCGAATGCTTCTGGAACCAGTATCATGCGTTGTGGTATTTTTCAGGTTATCTCGGCTATCTTGTCATTGCGCATTACATACGCGTGCATCTTTCGTGGAACCGTTCCAAGCGGTTCGCTACGGGACTTGTCCTGCTTGTCGTCGGAGCTGCTGCCACAATCCTTTCGTTCTATGTGCAGGCTGTACCCGGCGTGACCCATGTCACCCCCGAACTTGAAATAGGGTGGGCGTTCTGCACCATCAACTGTGTTGCTCTTACTACGGGTGCTTTCCTGCTTTTCACATGTATTGAGGCTGAGAGTGCGCCCAAGTTTGTCGTAAGCATATCGAAATGCAGCTATGGAATGTATCTCATGCACATCTTCTGGCTCGGTCTGTGGGCGTCGCTTTTCAAGCATACATGGGGACTGCCGACAGCAGTGTCGATACCTTCAATAGCTGTCTGCACCTTTGTGTGCAGCTATCTTACCACCAGAATCATCTCTTTCCTGCCTGGCAGCAAGTGGGTGGTGGGATAAGCGGCGCCGGCGCCCGTTTTGATGCGTTTTAAAAGAAGCCTTGTTTGTGTTGCAAACAAGGCTTCTTTGCATTGTAAACAAGACTTCTTTTGAGGGCAAACAAGGCTTGTTTGAAAACCGCTTGTATTGCGGCTTTTCCGCATACCGTCCGACATGGTTTTCGGGCAAATGCGGGATGATTCGGGCTTGGGCTGAAAAAGCCTTGTTCAAATAGCCGACTTGTCGCATTTTTTGCTTAACTTTGTGGAACGATTTACCCTAAAAATGCTATTACAGACTATGAAAAATTATTATTTATCATTGATTTTCGCTTATGTGCTGCCACTTGGTGCCAATGCGCAAGGATCTGTGGCAGAAGCAAATGAGAAACACCCTTTGGGACAGTATGCCGAACTTCCAGACCCCAAGCCGCATGACAGCGATGCCAAATGGGATGCCATCGCTGCGCCGGTGATGCTCCCGTGGGGTACGACAGACGTGCGTTATGCCAAGCACGATGTGCCGCAGGTGAAGCGGACAGACTCGTGGAAAGGCGCGGCATGGCGTGGTGAGCGCGTCAATGCACAGGCTGTGCTGTGGACAAAGACCGATTTGAAGGATGTGAAAGTGACGCTTTCCGACTTGCGTTCCGCAAAGAACGTGATACCTTCAAAGGCTCTCAAAGCCAACTTCGTGCGCTATGTGATGACCGACGAACTCAACAAGGACGGTAAAGGCGGATGCGGATGCCGCGAAAACAAGGCGGAATGGGACTCGTCGCTCGTTGCCGATGTGCTCGACATAAATGCCACATTGCCCGTGAAGCGCAACTCTGCCCAGCCTATATGGGTGAATGTCAGCGTGCCGCGTGATGCCGCACCGGGCGTGTATGACGGAACCGTCACCGTGACGGCAGACGGTATGGCTGCGCCGCAGACTCTTCGTATGCAGCTGAAGGTGCTGGACCGCACTCTGCCAGAACCGCAGAAATGGCATCTGAATGTTGATCTCTGGCAGAATCCCTATTCTGTGGCACGTTACTACGGAGTGCCGCTCTGGAGCAAGGAGCACTTCGACGCCATGCGCCCGATAATGAAAATGATTGCCGATGCGGGACAATGGACCATTACGGCAAGCATCATGCACAAGCCGTGGAACGGACAGACGGAGGACCATTACGACAGTATGGTGACACGCATAAAGCATCTTGATGGCTCGTGGAGCTACGACTATGCCGTGTTCGACCGTTGGGTGGAGTTCATGAAGGACGATGTAGGCATCGACCGCCTCATCTGTTGCTACACAATGATACCGTGGGCTCTCAACTTCGACTACTACGACGAGGCCACCAACCGCATACAGTTTGTCGAGGCAAAGCCGGGCGATGTGGAATATGAGACTTACTGGTTGAATTTCCTCAAGGATTTCGCACGACACCTGAAGCTGAAGGGATGGTTCGACCGTACTGCCATCTCAATGGACGAACGTGACATGGAATCGATGCAGGCTGCAATAAAAATCATAAGAAAGGCCGACCCCGATTTCAAGATAAGTTTTTCGGGCAACTATCACGAAGAAATCCAGTCGGAAATTTATTATCTCTGCATCCCGTACGGACACAAGTATCCGGCGGATGTGCTGAAACAGCGCCGTGCAAAGGGACAGATAAGCACCTACTACACTTGCTGTACGGAACCGTTCCCCGGCACATTCTCTTTCTCCAACCCCGCCGAGGCAGCATGGATAGGCATTCATGCCGTGGCTGCCGACTACGACGGCTACCTGCGCTGGGCTGTGAACAGCTGGACGAAAGACCCTCTGCGCGACTCACGTTTCCGCACTTGGGCTGCCGGCGACACTTACAGTATATATCCCGGACCACGTTCGAGCATACGTTTTGAGCGTTTGGTCGAAGGATTGCAGTGTGCCGAGAAGATAACGCAACTGAGAAAAGAATATAAGAAGAATGGCAAAACGGCGCAACTGAAACGTTTGAACCGTGTCGTTGCAGAATTCGCTCCGTCATACGATGTGACTGAAAAGCGTGACGAGGCAGCTGGAATGGTGAAGAATCTTGAAAAGTTGCTCAACGAATAAAAACAAAAACCGGCAAGGAAGTCTTCTTTTCCTTGCCGGTTTTTTGCTTATTGTGAATAGTCGTGTTTTAACCTTTCGCTTTGACGGGACTTCTTATTTTATGTATTTGCGTCCGTTTATGATGTAAACACCTTTCTTCAAGGAACTTAGGTCGGTAGTTCCGAGGCAGGTGCCGTTGATGGAGTAGATGCGGTTGTCGTTCTTTCTGGTGTCGCATCTTGGCATGTCGTTGATGCCGTTTGTCTCGTCTGGGACAACGACCTTGACTTCATCAAGGAACAGACGACCGGCACTCACAAACTGGAGTCGGCCGGTTCCGATGCCCTCGAAGTCGGTGCTGAATGTATTCCACTTGCCTTCCTCCATTGTGAACGACTTCAGCAAATTGTTGTCATATATTACATTTACCACTTTTGCGTCGCCGATCCATGGCGCAGCCATGAAGGTAAGGCGTGCCTTGCCGTTTGCATGGAATGTCGGTGAATAGACTACGCTTTCCCATCCGGCAGAACCGAACTTCGCACAGCGGTCGGCTCCCTTGCAGGTGCGGCTTGTCCAGCCTGTAATGTCGGGGTTGAAGGTGGAGGTGGCGATGTTGCCGTTCCATTTGCCGTCGTTTCCTCCCGTGCCGTTGCAGTTGTCGAATGTCTCGTTCAGAAGCACCGTTCCTGCCGTCGGGGGTTGCCATGCGTTGCTCTCCTTGCAAAAACGGAATGACATTGTGCCGTCGCCGTTGTGTCGTATGTCCAGGAGTTTCTTGTTCATGAACTTTGTTCCGTCGGTGTTGTCGTTGAAAAGGGTGGCTGACGGGTAGGAGGTGTTGGTCAGACTGTCGTTGCCCTCGTATGGGAATACATCGTATGCCGCCTGGTAATAAGTCCATCCGTTTTCGTCGGCAAAGGCTTTTCCGGCGTGGATAGGGGAGTAACGCTGATGGTTCGCATCGTTGTTCACGATGTTTTTGTTCCATGCGCTCTGGTCGTAGTCGATGTGTGTGACAAGCAGGCCTGATCTCGGAATGAAATCATCCCATCCCGTTTTCTGACGGTTGTCGATGAAATAGAATTCATTGTGGTTATTGTCATTATACATGATGAAGGTTTCGCCTCCGGTGCTTTGGGGCTTTATCTTCTCAATGATGGTGTCGTTGCGCAGTTCGATGGGTTCTATCCATCCTGCAACCCACTTCTCATAACCCGTATATCCGGCGGGGCAGAACGAGTTTCCGTTATAGTTTCCTTGCGCCATCAGGTCCCATGTCTTCATGCCATAGCCATTGCCGTATGCCGTGTCATACAGGTCGGCGAAGCCAAGGCAGTGGGAAAACTCGTGGCAGATGGTGCCGATACCGCTTGTGGTTCCGTATGAATTGAGCTCGCATGCACATGCGTAGGTGTCGATAGTTGTGCCGTCGAGAACCAGAGACTTGCCGTAATCGCCGAGACTGAGGAAGAACATGTGCGGCCATATAGTGTTGCTGCCGCCACCGTTTGATTCGCCTCTGCCTGCATAGATGACGAATACCTGATCTACTTCACCGTCGCCGTTCCAGTCGTAGTCGGCGAAATTCACTTCGTCGTCGATTGCGAGACAGGCTTCGGCTATCATCGCTCCGGCACGGGCGTCATCGCTTGAACCGTCGCTATAGACGATGTTTTGTCCGTAGTAGGCGTAGTTCTTGCTTAGAGTTATGGGACCTACGACATCAAAGGTGAGATTGAAGAGTCCGTTGCTTTGGTCGCGGAAATAATCGTGGACGCTTCCACGGAACTTGTCCTCATTGAAGTTTTCGGCATTGGCCATCTTATTGTAAAAGGCGTTGTCGTATGCTTCATTGAACTTGCAGTCGGGGTATTGCACGAGAATGATGAGTCCTTTCTTGTCACCAATGTAGCTGTTGCCGACACCGGCAACACCTTTCTTGCTTATAGGGTTGAGCCTGGCTGCGTTATGACGGCTTTGCACCATGCGTTTCTGTTCGATTCGTGCTGATGAACGTAGCTTTTCCATATCGGCGACAGAATAGGTTCCTTCTGTATTCTGAATATAGCAAGTCCCTTTTTCATCCATGAAATAGCGCAGATGTTCGTCTCCGCATTGTTGTACGCGTACTTCCTTGCCGTTGTCAAGGCGTATTATTGACCACAGTCCGGGTTTTGCCGGCACAGCGAATGCCATTGTAGCCACGAGCAACAGATAATACAGGAGCAGTTTTCTCTTCATGATTTTTTCGAATGTTTATCAATATTATAAAAACGATTTGCAAATATACGGAAAAAATGTAACATCGTTTATGCCGAAACTGAAAATCTTTTCGTGGTTGGATGTTATTTTATTTCATTGGGTTATAGCTTTGTATAAAAGCTGATTTTGAAAGCGAATGGTGGTAACGATGAAATGATTGTGGCGGAAACAAATAAGCCGAGACAGATTCTTTCGAACAGTCTCGGCTCGTTTGTTATTTAAATTCGTTGCTTTCTATTATTCTGCAGTTGCAGTTTCTTCCTTTGTTTCAACAGGAGCTTCTGTTGCTTCTTCAACGGGAGCAGCTACTTCTGCGTTTTCAGCTACAACAATTACAGGCACCTTAACCTCAACTTCTTTGTGGAAGTGGATGGTAGCCTCGTAGTTGCCGACCTTCTTGATGTCGTGCATTGTGATGATCTTGCGGTCGATTTCGAATCCCTTCTTCTGAAGTTCTTCAGCTACGATGTTGGCGTTTACAGATCCGTATGTTACGCCTGTTGCGCTAACCTTAGCCTCGATAACAAGTTCTACACCGTTGAGAGATTCTGCCTTCTTCTCTGCTTCAGCCTTGAGTGCTGCAAGCTTGTGTGCCTGCTGCTTCAGATTCTCTGCAAGAACCTTCTTCGCTGATACAGAAGCGATAACACCTTTACCCGTTGGGATGAGGTAGTTACGGCCATAACCGCTCTTTACATTCACAATATCGTTCTTGTAACCCAAGCCGATAATATCTTCTTTAAGTATAATTTCCATAATTGCGATTCCTCCTTAAATTATTTCATCAAGTCTGTTACATAAGGAAGCAAGGCAATCTGACGTGCACGCTTAACAGCCTGTGCAACGCGACGCTGATACTTCAAAGATGTGCCTGTGATACGGCGTGGAAGGATTTTACCCTGCTCGTTTAAGAACTTCTTGAGGAATTCAGGATCCTTGTAGTCAATGTACTTGATGCCGCTCTTCTTGAAACGGCAATATTTCTTCTTGCGTGTGTCCACTGAAGGTGGAGTCAAAAAGCGAATTTCTGATTCTACTGCTGCCATAATTAAGCCTCCTCTGTTTTAGCGAATTTGTTACGTCTCTTCGCAGCATACTGTGCAGCATACTTGTCGAGTTTAACTGTCATGTAACGAATAACTTTCTCGTCGCGGCGATAGCCAGTTTCGAGAGTCTTAATAACTGTTGGCTCAGCCTTGAATTCCAACAGGCAATAGAATCCTGTGGACTTCTTCTGAATAGCATAAGCCATCTTCTTGAGTCCCCAAGCCTCTTCGTTCACAATCTCAGCACCATTGTCGGTGAGGAGCTTCTTGAACTTAGCGACCGTTTCCTTCATCTGTTCATCAGACAAAACGGGAG